>JANYGC010000014.1 GCA_025359425.1 Sphingomonadaceae bacterium | reverse complement strand
GGGTCAACAGATAAGCGCGCGATGGCGCGCAGCTGCTATCGCGGCTTTTCTTGCCAAGCCCCCCGCCGACCCGCCTGCGGCGGGCCACCTCCCCCGAGGGGGAGTTTCTTCAAAGAGTAAGCAAACACCCCCTTTCTTACGCCCCAAACACTTCCCAAACCACCCCCGCTTCAGCAATCGCCAGCTCAGCGAACAAGGGCCGAAACTCGGCCAGCGTCAGCTCTTCGCCTCCATCGCGTGCACCAGCTCGAACCGTGCCCGCCGCGATTTTTCGCGCAAGCAGTTGTGCGGCGAGGGTCGGCACTTCGGGACCATCGCCGCGTTCGGCGATCAAAGTCCAGCGGGCGCGGTAGGGCGCACCATCGCGGGTTCCGCGTAGTTGAACCGCCATGGCCGAGCGGTCGCTGCAGAGCCACGCTGTCAGTCGCTGGAGCCGGTGGAGAAACGGCGCGAGCGGCGTGAGCGAGCGGAGCCAGCCCCACTGCACAGTCCAACCCAGCAACCAGATACCCAGCAACTGGAACGCGAACTCCGGCCCGGCCCGGAAGGTTACAGCGGGGCGGCCAGCGACCCGCTGGGGCAGCAACGCGTGGTCGGGCACATCGACCAGCGCGACCAGCCGGAATAGCTGCGGTCGCAAGCCGATCTGGAACCGCTCGCGCCGCAACATGCGCCAGCCGATTTTTTCGCGCCATGCAGCCCCATCCCACAGCGGCAGTGGCTTGCCCGCGTAACTCAAGATCGAGGCCGCCACCGAAGCCCCGGCCGTCGCGCGATCCGAAGCGCTGATCGCGAGGTCGATTTGCGCCACCGTGTCGAATTGTCCGGCCAGCTCGCGCACCACCGCCCCCGATAGCGCCGGAACGCTCGACGCGCCGCTCACCACCGCCACCCCCGCTGCCAGCGCTGCCGCATCGAGCGCGCCGATCCCGCAGACGAATTCGCGGCCATCGGCGAGGTCGAGATAGGCGACACGTGCCGCAATGCAGGCCCGCGGCACAGCATAGCCGGAGCCCTGAAACGGCCCGGCGGCATCAATCAGTAGCGTCGGACGGATTTGGGCGAGGAGCGGGGCCAGATCGCCATTGCGGTCGGCTGCGATCCCTTCGGCACCCGGCACCGTGGCTGCAAAGGCCTGCGCCTTGGCGAGGTTCCGTCCCGCCACAATCACCTGCCACCCATCTCCAGCCAGCCGCCGCGAGAGCCGCGCTCCGAATCCACCATAGCCGCCAAGCACGACCACGCGGTGGCCGCGTCCCGGCGGTACGGGCCGGGTCATTGTTGCTCGACGCTGGGCTGGTCGGTAAACCGGCCCACCTGATGGATCATCTGGCCGAAAAGCGGATGACGCAGATCGAGCACGAACAGGAAATTGCCTCCTCCCCGATCCAGATGATCGATCCGCAATGCGCCCGGTTCAAGCCAGCGCGGCAGGCGCAGATGAGCTGGACCGAATTTTATGAAATAATGACTGCTGGCAAAGCGGATGCCTTCGGCGCTGCCGTCAACCTTGAGCGCGATGCCGATGCCGAGCCCGACGTATTCCTCCAGACCGGTTGGGCCGGAAAACATCTTGGCGCTGTGGATCACCTGCGGGAATCCGCCGCGCCGCGCATAGATCCGCGTCCACACTTGTCCGCCGCTCGGGGTATGCTCGGTCACCGTCACGACAGCCGCCGCGCCGCCGCCCCGGTCGAGCGGAAGCGGCGCGCCAATCAGACGGCACAACTGCGCGAGCAGCCAGCCAGCCCGGTTCATTCGGCAATCCTCGATCACCCCCGCATAGCTGACCGAACACCCGGGCAAATAGCGTTTGGAAAATCGCGCCCGCACTGCGCCTGGCAGCTTGGCCCATTGTTCCGCGCCGAGCAGAGCCCGAAACCTGAGGTCACCGAGCGCTTCGTCCGGCTTCAAATGAAGCTGTGCCTGCTGCGACTTGGCGAGCCTGGCCATCGCTATTCTCCCGTTGCGCCGTTCTTGCCGCCGACAAATTTGAGCAGGCCGACAACCTTCGCGCCAAGTTTGATTAACCGCATGATCTGCGCGGGCGGCACTGCGATCATCTGGCGGTACCAACCTTCAACCGTGTGGATGAAGCCGTGCATTTCATGAAGTTGCTTTATTACGTCAGCGGGCAGCGGCCCGCCCGCATCGATTTGCGCGACAGCGGCATCGATCGCCGCAAGCATGGGATCGATCTCACGCTCCTTGCGGCCCTGCGCGACCTTGGAGGCCATCTGCCACATGTCGCGCTCGGCCTCGTAGAAATCACGGCGATCGCCCAGCACCGGTACACGGCGGATCAGCTTCCAGTTCAGCAGTTCCTTGACGCTG
Organism: Sphingomonadaceae bacterium; assembly: GCA_025359425.1. Classification (GTDB taxonomy): domain Bacteria; phylum Pseudomonadota; class Alphaproteobacteria; order Sphingomonadales; family Sphingomonadaceae; genus Novosphingobium. The sequence continues at coordinate 30,922 of JANYGC010000014.1, read as the reverse complement.
TTCGACACGTTCGAGCGCGCGAGCCCGAGTTTGTCGGCGATCTCTTCGGCTGTCAGCGCGCGTTCCGAAAGCAGCAGCAGCGCCTGGATTTGCGCGACCGAGCGGTTGACCCCCCACTGCCCGCCAAGATCACCCCAGCGCAGCACAAATTCCTGCACTGCGGGATGAAGCTGATGCGACTCGCCTGTCGTTTCTGTCATGTCAGAAATATCAGATACAAACGCTCGAGAGTCAAGTGGCTCGCCAGCCACCAGCAGGGGTACACAGGGGACTTTGATTTAACGGCGAGGGTCAAACAGGAATTTTCCCCACCGGGGGAGGTGCCGAGTTTAGCGAGGCGGAGGGGGCTTGGCCTCGCATCATTCCCCCACCGGCCCGCCTGCGGCGGCCCACCTCCCCCAGTGAGGGAGGATCGCCGCGAAGCCGACAGACTCCCGCTTGCGGCGCAACAGGGTGGATTTGGCTCGCCAATCCTCCCCATCGCAAGTCGGCGGGGGGGTGGCACACGCCGCAGCCGGTTGACGGCGAGGTGGTTCCTTTGCCCCCCGCTTTCCTACATCGCCGGAACCTGCCAAGCTGCGGGCATGCCGTTTCCCCACGTTTTGCCACATCGCACCGACCAGAATTGAGCGGGTGCCGGTATCGCCGCCCCTTGCGCTAGGTGTGACTTTCGTGTGACCTTTCCCCGCGACACTAAGGACCAGAAATGACCGACCCCGAATACACCCCGCCCGCCGTCTGGACCTGGAACAAGGAAAACGGCGGTCGCTTTGCGGCGATCAACCGGCCGACCGCCGGCGCGCAGTTCGAGCGCAAGCTGCCGCGCGGGGAGCATCCGTTTCAGCTCTATTCGCTCGGCACGCCCAACGGCATGAAGGTGACGATCATGCTCGAGGAGCTGCTCGCCGCCGGGCACAGCGGCGCGGAATATGACGCGTGGCTGATCAACATCGGTGAGGGCGACCAGTTCGGGTCGGAGTTCGTCGCGATCAATCCCAATTCCAAGATCCCCGCACTGCTCGACCTGTCGGGTCCGGAACCGATCAGGCTGTTCGAGAGCGGCGCGATGCTGCTCCATCTCGCGGAAAAGTTCGGCGCGTTTATCCCCACCGACGCCAACGGCCGCGCCGAATGCCTCAGCTGGCTGATGTGGCAGATGGCCAGCGCGCCGTTCATCGGCGGCGGGTTCGGGCACTTTTACGCTTACGCGCCGATCAAGATCGAATACGCGATCGATCGCTATTCGATGGAGACCAAGCGGCTGTTCGACGTGGCCGACCAGCGGCTGGGCGAAAGCCCGTACCTGGCCGGGGACGCGATTAGCATCGCCGATTTCGCCGCCTTCCCGTGGCTCGGCGCGCTCTATCGCGGGCTGGCTTATAATGATGCCAAGACCTTCCTTGCCCTCGATGAATATACCAATGTCGGGCGCTGGGTGATGGAGCTGAACAGCCGCCCCGCCACGCGCCGCGGACTGGTGGTCAACCGCGGCCAGGGCGAGGAAGGCACCTTCCTCACCGAACGCCACAGCGCGAGCGATTTCGACCAGCTCAAGCCCGGGACCATTTGACACTCGGCGCGGTTGCCATGCCCGCGCGCTCTGCTATGAGCGCGCGGCGCTGTTGGGGCGTAGCCAAGTGGTAAGGCAACGGTTTTTGGTACCGTGCACCGAAGGTTCGAATCCTTCCGCCCCAGCCAGCGCGGTGTAGCGCCTCAGTCGCTGACCACCGGCAGCCACACCGCGCTCGCTTCGCTGCCGCCCCACCGCACCGTCTGGCGCGCCTTTTTGTAGGCGCTGGCGGGGGCATCGAAGATCGAGGGGACCCAGGTCTGCGGGTTGCGGTCGTAAAGCGGGTAAAGGCTCGACTGGACCTGGACCATGATCCGGTGGCCGGGCAGGAACACGTGGTTCACGTTGGGCAGCGACCAGCCGAAGCGGTAGGTCTGGCCGGGTTTCAGCGGGGCTGGCGTGCTGAACCCGTGGACGTAACGGCCGCGAAAGATCTCGATGCCGATCCCCAGTTCATACCCGGCCAGCCCCGCGTTGACCGATTGTTCCGCTGGATAGACGTCGATCAGCTTGACCACCCAATCGCTGTCCTGCCCGCTGGTAGCGGCATGCAGATCGACCCGGGGGGCGCCCTTGATATGGACCGGCGCGGTCAAGACGGGGGTCGAATAGCTCAGCACATCGGGGCGGCCATCGACGAAGCGCTGATCCTGCACCAGCCAGGTTTTCCAGGCATCGCCGCTCATACGCACCGGGCGCGGCAGGAACGGCACCGGCTTGGCCGGGTCCGAAGTGTACTCGTCGCTGCCCGCCGCCGGTTTGGCGAAAGCGAGCCCGAACTTGTCGGTCAGGTACAGCGGTGCCTCGGTCCCCGCCGGCCACTTCGCGTCGGTTTCCCACCGGTCGGTCCCGGTGGCGTAAGTGATCGCCGCGGGCATGACCTGGCACGGCGGGGCCTTGGTCTTGAGGCGGCAATCGAAGAACGGCTTGATCCAGTTCAGCCGGAACTGCAGCGCGGTATCGCCCTCGAACTGGAGCGGGCCGAGCTGCGAGCCGAAGTAGTTGGTCCCCGAATGCCGCCACGGCCCGATCGCCAGCGTGATCGGCGCATCGGGCTGCGCGGCCTTGACCGCCTGGTACACCGCCGGCGCGCCATAACTGTCTTCCTGGTCCCACTGGCCGAGCATGACCAGCGTCGGAACGGTCAGCTTGCGGGCGGCGAGCAGCTTGTCGACCGCCTGTTCCTGCCAGTATTGATCATAGGCCGGGTGCGCCATGAGCTTGCGCACGGCGGGCAACTGGTCGATCCCCCACAGCTTCGCAAATCCGTCCGAAGAGACCGCATCAAGGTAAGTCTGGTAATCGTCCCCCGTCCCGACCGGGACCACCCCGCCGCCGTCCTTGACCGTCTGCGCCAGATCGTAATCGAACGCGAAAGTGCGGAATGCGCCGTTGTGGAACCAGTCATCGCCCATCCAGCCATCGACCATCGGCGATTGCGGCACCGCCGCTTTCAGCGCCGGGTGCGGATCGATCAGCGCCATCAGCGCGGTAAAGCCGGGATAGCTCGATCCGATCACCCCGACCTTGCCGTTGCTCTCGGGCACGTTCTTCACCAGCCAGTCGATCGTATCATAGGCATCGGTCGCGTGATCGATCCCGGTGGGGTTGAGCGGCCCTGACAGCGGGCGGTTCATCACATAATCGCCCTCCGATCCGTGCAGCCCGCGCACATCCTGAACGACGATAATATAGCCGTCATTGACGAATAGCGCGTCGCGCTGGCCGACCACTTCCGCGACCTTTTGGCTGCGGTTGCGGCTGGTCGCCTTGTCGGCATCGTAGGGCGTGCGGCTGAGCAGCATCGGCCCGCCGGTGGTGCCCTTGCGGAAGACGATCACGGTCAGCAGCTTGGTCCCGTCGCGCATCGGCACCATCACCACACGGCGGACGAAATCGGCCTGCGGGCGGACCCAATCGTACTTGGCCACCTTGTCGTTCATCATCGGGTCGATGGTCGCTTGCGCCAGCAGCGGCGTGGCAGCGAGCAGCAGCGACGTGAACAGCAATTTACGCATGACCGGCAGACCCCTGTAGCTTTTGCCCAAGGCTAACAGCTTTGTCCGCGATGAAAAGCGGGACCGCTAATATTGCGCGCGGGCGAACCAGATCACGTGGCGCGGGCCTTTGCCGCCCGCACGGGCGCGGACTTCGACTTCCTCGACTTCGAACCCGACATCTTCGAGCCGCCGGGCGAACTTGGGATCCTTGTCCGCCGACCACACCGCCAGAATACCGCCCGGGCTGAGCGCCCGCCGCGCATTGTGCAGCCCGGCTTTGCCATACAGCCGGTTGTTGTCGGGGCGGACCAGTCCGTCGGGGCCATTGTCGACATCGAGCAGGATCGCATCGAGCGGTTCGGGCGCGAGCAGGATCGCCTCGGCGACATCGCCGCGCACCACCCGCACCCGCGGATCGTCAAGGCAGCCGGCGGTCAGCTCGGCCATCGGCCCGCGCGCCCAGTCGATGATCTCGGGCACCAGTTCGGCGACGATGATCCGCGCGTTCTTCTCGAGCTTGGCCAAGGCCGCGCGCAGGGTGAAGCCCATGCCATAACCTCCGACCAGCAGGTGCGGCGCGGGGCGGCCTTCGAGCCGTTCGAGCGTCATCGTCGCGAGCGCCTCTTCGGAGGTGCGCATGCGGGTGCTCATCAGCTCGTTATGGCCCATCACGATCATGAAATCGCGGTCGTGCCTGAAGAGCTTGAGCTCCTCGCCGCCGGGCACCTGCGCGGTGCCGAGAAGTTCGCGGGGGATCATCGTGGTCGGCCTCGTCGCTGCATGGCGGAGCGGAAGATGCTCCTTGCTTCCCTCCTGCCGCAAAAAGAAGGGGCGGCCAAGGCCGCCCCTTCCCCCCGCCCCAACGGGTGTGCTTTTGCTACAGCTTGTACGACAGGCGGACGTAGCCGAAGCGGCCCGGCACATCGTAAGTGGTCGGATCGTAGTTGTTCAAACTGCAGCTGAAGCAAGCCGGCGGATCGACGTCGAACGCGTTGTTCATACCCAGAGTCAGCGTGACCCGGCGATCGAACATGTTCGGCGTGAACTGCAGCTGGAAGTCGGTGTAGAACCGCGAATTGAGGTTCTTGGTCGTATTCTGGATCTCGGTCACCGGGCCAATGTAGCGGCCCGTAACGAGCGCCTTGACCGGACCCACCCGCCAGTCGACCGTACCGCTCGCCTTGAACTTGGGATAGGCCTGGTCGGGGCTGCCGCGCTCGAAGCCGAGGTAACTGGTAGTGGTCGTCCCGTTGGTTGCGGGAACCCCCTCGTCATACTGGAACAGGAAGTTTGCTGCCAACGTGAAGCCAAGCGAGTTGCCGGCGGCGGCACCGGTGCGCAGGTTGAGCGCAGCGTCGAGTCCGCGGGTGCGGATCGTACCGGTGTTGAGCAGCACCCCGTTGATCGACGAGATGAAGCCCGACGGGGTGCGCACGACCGCTGCGCAGCTCAACGGATCACCGGTCTGCGCGCAGCGGCTGAGCAGCACGTCTGCCCCGATCGAACCGATCGCGCCCTTCAGCTTGATGTCATAGTAATCGACCGACACGCTGAAGTTGCTGAACGAACCGCCACGGGCCCAGGCCGGGCTGTAAACGCCGCCGACCAGGACGGTCCGCGCGGTTTCCGGCTTGAGCGCCGGGTTACCCCCGGTCAGTACCGGCAGCTGCCCGCCCTGCGGTTCGACGTAGCTGCCGTTGGCCGGAACCCCATTGGCGATGCAATTGGTGCGCACCGTAGAGTTCGTCGGGTACAGCCCGCCGGGGGCACTGGTGCAGGGATCGGACAGCGGCTGGTCGAAGCGCGACTGCGCTCCGAAAAGCTCACCGATCGAGGGCGCGCGGAAACTTTGCGCATAGGACCCGCGCAGCAGCAGGTCTGCGACCGGTCGCCATTGCACGCCGCCGGTCAGCGACGTGCTGCCGCCGAAGGTCGAATACTTCGAATAGCGCGCTGCGCCCGAAACTTCGAGCAGATTGAAGAACGGTGCGTCCTTCAAGATCGGCACCCTGAGTTCGCCGTAGAATTCATCGACCATGAAGCTGCCGCTGGCAGCCTGCGCCGGAATGTCCGCGCCGAGCCCGGCCTGAATGATCGCATCGGGAGTGAATGAACCGAACTGGTAGCGGTGTTCGTAGCCGATCGCGATGCCGACCGGGCCGGCGGGCAAGTCAAACAGCGAGCCGGAAAGGTTGACTTCAAAGTCCGACAGCCGCTGCGACGAGCGGTCATGCTCATCGAAGCCGACAAACGCTAACATCTGGGGCGTGACCGAACCGACCCCGCCGAAGATGTTGAACGGCACGCAGGCCCCGGTGCAGGCCGCAACCGGACCCAGCGCCTGCGCCAGTTTGGCGGCGTTGAGGTTGCCGGTGAACAGCTGCTTGGCGTCGTTCGTTCCAAATACAGCGTTGGCGTCCCAATACCAATCATGGCCGAACAGCTGGAACTTGCCGTCCAGCGTGCCGGTGATCGAGAAGGTATCAACATCCTGGGTGTAGGTTCGCTGCCCTGCCTCGACGAGGCGGCGGGCAATGAAGTTGTAGTTGGCAACACCGCCACTGGCGCCCGAATTAAGCGTCACCCCGAACGGGTTGAAAGGGTTGGTGGCATCGATCGAGATCGTATCGAGCAGGTTGCCGTTGCCAGCATCGGGACCGACGAACAGCGGCAGGAACGCGGCCTGGTTCTGCGAACGGCGGTGGTTGTAGACCAGCTTCACCGAGAGGTTTACTGCGTCGCTGATCTCTACCCGCGTGTTGACGAAGGCACCGTAACGCTGATTCGGTGTTTGGAAGTAGTTGAACGGCGCGAAGTTGAACCGGTCGGCGGAGGTGAAGTTCTTGAAATCGCCAGTGACCAGCGTTGGATCGTAGACCGGGGTGCGCCCGATCACCGGGCCCTTGAGCGTCAGGTTGCGGCCGAGGACGAGGAACCGGCCGAGCGGGGTCGCGCTCGAGCAGCCGCCGATCGGATCGGAGCAGGCAGTCTGGCCCGGGTTGGGGAACTGCGAGATCGAGCGGTCGCGGGCGCTGACCGAACCCTGGCCGACATAGCTGGCACCGACGACCACGTGGACCTGGTCACTTCCGGCACCGTAGCTCAGCTGGTAAGAACCGGTCCGCCCGTCGCCTTTGCCAAGGAACTCGCCAAACTGGACCGAGCCGCGGAAGCCGCGCTGGTTCTTGTTGGTGATGATGTTGACCACCCCGGCGATCGCGTCCGAGCCGTAGAGTGGCGAGGCACCCGACTGGAGCACTTCGATCCTGTCGACCATGCCATCGGGCAGCGAGTTGAGATCGACCGCGTTGGGAATGCCACTCGCCGAAGCGCCACTGACGTAGCGCAGCCCGTCGACCAGAACGAGGGTCCGCTTGGCCGCCAGATAACGCAGGTCGATCGTGGCAGAGCCGGCCCCGACGCCGCCGCCATCGGGCGGGTTGCCGAGGTTGCCGCTGTTGTTGAAGCGGGTGTTGAGCCCGCCTGCCGAGCCCGGCAGGCGCTGAAGCACATCAGCCACCGAGGAAAGTCCGGTCTGGGCGATCGACTCATTATCGAGGCGCACAACCGGTGAGGGATCATTCAGCGGATCGCGGCGGATGCGCGAACCGGTAACAACGATGTCGCCTGCAGGCTCGTCACTGTTGGCTGCGACATCGCCGGGAACGGTCTGCGCGTGGGCGACCGCAGCGGACATTGCGCTGACAACAGTAAGTGCCGCCCCGGCAAGAAGCTGGCGTGCGAATACCTTCATGTGATTTCCCCCTTGGTTTTTTCAACTTGGCGCCGCCTTCAAGGCGGACGGTCGTCAAGTTAGACAAGGGGTAACAGCAAGCCCTGCGACAACAAGCGCGCAACATCTGCAAAGCATGAAGCTGTGTCGATTGTTATGACACTATGGCAAAAATACCGCGACGAAAGGTGAGAAAATCGCGTCAGGCCGCGCGCTGGGCGCGGTCCACGGCCTCGAGGTTGAGCATCTCGGCAAGCAGGAAAGCGAGCTCAATCGACTGCGCGGCGTTGAGCCGCGGGTCGCAGTGGGTGTGATAGCGGTCGGCCAATCCTTCGGAGCTGATCGCCACCGCCCCGCCGACACATTCGGTCACGTCCTGCCCGGTCATCTCGATGTGGATCCCGCCGGCATGGGTGCCCTCGGCGCGGTGCACCGCGAAGAACCCGCGCACTTCGTTCAGGATGCGGTCGAACGGCCGCGTCTTGTAGCCGCTGGCGGCCTTGATCACGTTGCCGTGCATCGGATCGCATGACCACACCACCGGATGGCCTTCGCGCTTCACCGCGCGGACCAGCGGCGCAAGCCCGGCCTCGACCTTGTCATCGCCGAAGCGGCTGATCAGCGTCATCCGTCCGGCCTCACGCCCTGGATTGAGCAGGTCGAGCTGGCGCAGCAGTTCGTCGGGGGTCATGCTCGGCCCGCATTTCATGCCGAGCGGATTGCCCACCCCGCGCAGGAATTCGACATGCGCCGAGCCTTCGAACCGGGTCCGGTCGCCGATCCACAGCATGTGGGCACTGGTGTCATACCAGTCGCCGGTCAGCGAATCCTGCCGGGTCATCGCTTCTTCGTACTTGAGGTGGAGCGCTTCGTGGCTGGTATAGAAGCTGGTCCCTTGCAGCTGCGGCACGGTCATCGGATCGATCCCGCAAGCGGCCATGAAGTCCATCGCCTCACCGATCCGGTCGGCGGTCTGCGCGAACTTGTCGGCCCACGGGCTGCGGCCCATGAAATCGAGCGTCCATTGGTGGACCTGACGCAAGTTGGCATAGCCGCCGGTCGAGAAGGCGCGCAGCAGGTTAAGCGTCGAGGCGCTTTGCGAATAGGCCTGGAGCAGCCGCTGCGGATCGGGGTTGCGCGCCTCAGGCGTGAACTCGATCCCGTTGATATTGTCGCCCAGGTAGCTCGGCAACTCGACCCCGTCGATCGTCTCGACAGCCGAGCTGCGCGGCTTGGCGAATTGCCCGGCCATGCGCCCGACCTTGATCACCGGCTGCTTGCTGGCGAAGGTCAGCACCACCGCCATTTGCAGCAACACGCGGAAGGTATCGCGGATGTTGTTGGGATGAAACTCGGCAAAGCTTTCGGCGCAGTCCCCCCCCTGGAGCAGGAAGCCCTTGCCGGCTGCGACCTGGGCCAGATCGGCCTTGAGCGCGCGCGCTTCGCCCGCAAATACCAGCGGCGGAAAATTGCTGATCGTGCCCATGACCCGGTCGAGCGCGGGCGCATCGGGGTAGCTCGGCAGGTGCCGGGCTTCCTTGCTCTGCCAGCTGTGGGGGGTCCAGTTGTGCGCCACGTCAAAATGCTCCACTTGGGAAAGCGCGCCCCATAGCCCCATGCGCGCGCGATTGCAAAACCTGCAAAGCGCCGAGCCGGCCTCGCGTAATTTTGTTACGCGAGCATTACCTGCCGACCGGGCTCACCGGTGCCCTCGCCGCGCTTAGCGACTGGCCTTGCGGGAGGATCGCCATGCGCCAGCTTTTGCCCTTGATCAGGTATTTGCGCGCCAAAGCCTGCATCGCCGCCGGGGTCGTCTCGGTATAGTCGGCCATCATCCCGCGCACCGTGCCATAGCGCATCGGCTCTTGAGTCGCGCCTTCGAGCAGAAACATGAAGAAGGCACTGCTGGTCGAGGCACGGGTAAGCTGCTGCTTGAGCGGCTCGGTGACCCGGTCGAGTTCGTCCTGCGTAACCGGCGTTTCGCCCAGATCGGCGGCAATCCTGTCCGCTGCGGTGAAGAATTCGGAGATCGCCTTGGGCTGCATCTGCGACAGCGCGAACACCACCCCGCCGCTTTGCAGATCGACCGGCCAGTCGTTGGCGACTTGCGGCGAATAGGCCTCACCCAGCTTTTCGCGCATCGCATCGAGAATGCGGTTCTGCAGGATCTGGGTCAGGATTTCGAGCTGGCGGCTTTCGCGGATGTTGGCCATCCCGCCGCCGGTCGGCCAGGCGATCAAGGCCGCGGCCTGGTTCTGGTCACCGCGATGGAAGAGCAGCACCGGGTCAAGCGAGGGGGCGAGCGTTTGGGCGGTTGCCGGCGCGGTCCCCGCCGGGAGGTCGCCGCGCGCGGGCAAGGCGCCGAAGGTCTTGGCCAAGCCCGCAATCGCCGCGTCGCGCTTGAAATCGCCGAACAGCTGGATTTCGATCGGCCCCTGCGCCAGGATCGGGGCCCAGACGGCCCGGAACCCCTCGGGCGTGGTCGCCGAAATTTGCGCCGGAGTGGGTGTCTGGAACACCGGATTCTTGCCGCGCTGGTAAAATTTGAGATCGCGCCCGATCAGCCCTTGCGGGCTGGTCGCAAAGCTTTCGTAATTGATCTTGGCCGCCGCTTGCGCGCGCAGCACCGGATTGGCATCCCACCGCGGGGTCGCGAACTTGGCCGCCATCAGATAGAGCTGATCGTCGAGGTCGGCGGCGCGGGTATCGGCCGAGAAGCCGAAGCTGCCGTCGTCGATCTTGAAGTTGAAGCCCATCTTGCGCCCGGTCATCAGCTTGTCGAGCTCTTCCTGGCCCAGCTTGCCCTCGCCCGAACCGACCAGCGCGAGGTTGCCCAGCGTGGCGTAAGCAGCATTGTCCGCGTTGAACGCGCGCCACCCGGCGCCGAAGCGGACCTTGAGCGTTACCCGCCCGGGTTCGTTGTCGGTTGGCCACAGCAGCACCTTGACCCCGTTGGCAAAATCGAGCTGTTCGATCTCGAGCAGACCGGTCGGCTTGGTCGCGACCGGTTGTTGCGGAGTGCCGATCGCGGGCAGCCCGGCAAAGTCGATCGGCCCGGCATCGACCCGCGAGCCGCCGTTGGCAACGACCCGGCTGGCCAGCGCGAGGCCAAGCGAAGACGCGGTGGCCTCGCTCGCCACCGGCGTGACGTAAATCCCGCGGGTCACGGTGCCCTGGAACAGCCGGCGGGTGTGCGCCTGGACATTGGCCGGGGTGAACATCAGGCGCGAGCGCGTGAAGATATCGAGCACGGTTTCGGGCGAGGCGATGGTCTCGCGAATATCGAGCGCGGCGACCATGTCATCGGCCAGCTTCGAGCCCGGCAGAAGCCGCCGTTGTTCGACCGAGCTTTCAAAAGCGACGCCGAATTCCTTGGCCTCGCGGTCGATCTCGGCCTGGGTCGGCGGCTTGGCAATCGCATCGGCGATCACCGCGCGGGCATCGGTCAACGCGGTCTTCCAGTCGGGCCCAAGCGGCGTGATCGAGACGTAAGTCACATTGGCCGAGCGCATGGTCTTTTCCTGGCTGACCTGCGCCGAGAGATAGCTCCCCCCGGCGCGTGCGCGTGCTTCGAGCCGGCGATTGATGATCGCTTGCACCAGCGAATTGACCATGATCCCCTGGTTGTAGGCCACCGTGTCATGCACCGGCCGCCACGGGCGCAGCACGCCATAGACCAGCTGGCGCGGCAGATCGGGTTCGACGATGATCCTGGTCGCTCCGACCGGGGCCAGTCCCGCGGCGCCCTTGGGCGCCACCGGATCGCCGAACGGCGGCTCGGGCGTCCGCGGACCCACGCCCTTCCAGTCGCCGAAATACTTGGCAATGTCGGCCTGCAGCTGGGCCGGATCGATATCGCCAACCGCGATGATCACGCAGTTTTCCGGGCGATACCAGCGCTGGTGATAGGCCCGCACCGAGCTCTGGTTCGCCGCGAGCAGCGTCGCCTCGGTCCCGATCACCGGGCGCGAGCCGAGCTTCTGCCCGGCAAACAGCGTGGCCTGCTGCTGATCCATCACGCGCTCGGCGGTGCCGCCGCGTTCGCGCTTTTCCGCGAGCACGATCGGCACTTCGGTGCGGACATTCGCCTCCGACAGGGTCGGCGCGATCATCATGCCCGAGAGGAGCTTGAGGCTGGTATCGACCGAACCCGCATTGGCATTGGGCAAGTCGAGCTGGAACGTGGTGCTGAGCGGCCCGGTCTGCGCATTGGTATCGCTGCCGAAGCTCGCGCCAAGGCGCTGCCACACCGGGATCGCCTGCCCTTCATCAAGGTACTTCGACTGGCGGAACACCAGATGCTCGAGCAAGTGCGAAAAACCCATTTCGCCTGGTGCTTCGTACATCGAGCCGACATCCATGCGGATCCGGATCGAGACCTGATCAGGCGGCACGCCGTTCTTGCGCACCGCATAGCGCACCCCGTTGGGCAGTTCGCCGAAGATCCATTCCTTGTCCTGCGGAATATCGCTGCCGCGATAGAGCCAGGGAGTCTTCGCGTCGTTGGGAGCAAGGACCGATCCGGGCGCAGTGCGCTCCTTCGCCGCAGCAGTCGCCGCGTCGAACGCGGGCGCGAGCAGCATGGCGAGGGTGGGGACAACAAAGGCGAACAGGCGCAAGGCGCGGGATTTGAACTGCATAGGGGGCAGACTATAGGCAGCGGTCAGGTGACTGACCAGTGAATAGCACGGGCTTTTTGCGGTGCTGGCCAAGTGCAGCTTGGCGTGCGCCAAGCACTTCCACCCGCCGCCGCCCTTGTCTCAGCGCGGGCGGGAGCCTACATGCTGCTCATCATGTTTATCGAAACCGAATTGACGCCCAACCCGGCAACCATCAAGTTCCTCCCCGGCGAAACCGTGATGCCCAGCGGCACGCGCGATTTCCCCGATGAGACTTCGGCCGCCGCCTCTCCGCTGGCCTCGGCATTGTTCGATCTGGGCGATGTTTCGGGGGTGTTCTTCGGGCGCGATTTCGTCTCGGTCACGGCCGGCGAAGGGGTCGATTGGAGCCAGCTCAAACCGCAGGTCGTGGCCTTGCTGCTCGACCACTTCATTACCCAGATGCCGCTGTTTGCCGGACCCGATGCCTCGGGCATCGCGGTCCCGCTGGCAGACGATGATCTGCCCGACGATCCCGCCGATGCCGAAATTATCGACCAGATCAAGGAACTGATCGAGGTCCGCGTGCGCCCGGCGGTGGCCAATGACGGCGGCGATATCGTCTATCGCGGCTTTCGCGACGGGGTGGTGTATCTGACCATGCAGGGGGCCTGCGCGGGCTGTCCGTCCTCGAGCGCGACGCTCAAGAACGGGATCGAATCACTGCTCAAGCATTATGTCCCCGAGGTGCTGGAAGTGCGCGCCGCCTGAGCTGCCCAGGCCATACAAAACATCGTCATTGCGAGCGTAGCGAAGCCATCCAGAGCCGCACAATCCTGGTCTGGATTGCTTCGCTGCGCTCGCCATGACGAAATCAAACAGTTACCGGAGAATCCCATGTCGTTGCCCCTGTCCGACGCTTCGCTCGATCAGCTGTTCCGCACCGCCCGGACCTATAACGGCTTCATCGACCAGCCGATCGAGCGCGATCAGCTTGAGGCGATCTGGGAGCTGCTGAAGATGGGGCCGACCTCGGCCAACTGCCTGCCCGCGCGGCTGGTCTGGGTAACCACCCCCGAGGCCAAGCAAAAGCTTGCCGACTGTTCGGGCGGAGCCAATCCCCCCAAGATCCTCGCCGCGCCGGTCACGGTGATCATCGGTATGGACCTCGATTTCCACGAACAGCTGCCGTGGCTGTTCCCCCATGCCGACGCCAAGAGCTGGTTCGAAGGCAACGAAGCGCTGCGCGAAGCGACCGCATTCCGCAACTCATCGTTGCAGGGGGCTTATTTCATCATGGCGGCACGCGCGCTCGGGCTCGATACCGGGCCGATGTCGGGGTTCAACAATGCCGCGGTCGATGCAGCCTTTTTTGGCGATACGCCGGGGGTGAAATCGAATTTCATCTCGACTTTAGGATATGGCGATCCCGCCACCATCTTCGAGCGCAGCCCGCGGCCTGATTTCGGTGCTTTCAATCGGATCGCCTGACGCGCTATCGCAGTCCGGATGAGACTGCTGGCCATCGAATGCGCAACCGAGAACTGCTCGGTCGCCCTGTTTGAACAGGGCGCGTTGCTGAGCGGGACCGCGCAAGTGCTCGGCCGCGGCCATGCCGAAGCGCTGATCCCGATGATCGCCGCCTTGCCGGGCAAGGGCATGGCCGAGCGGATCGTGGTCTCGCTCGGGCCCGGCAGTTTCACCGGATTGCGGGTCGGGCTCGCTGCCGCGCGCGCGCTGGCGCTGGCCTGGCAGGCCGAGCTGACCGGCTACCCAACCCACGCGCTGATTGCGGCGATGGGGCGCGCGCGGGCGGGCGATCAACCGGTCAGCGTGGCGATGAGCGGCGGGCATGGCGAATGGTTCGTCAGCGAGTTTGACGCGGATGGCGCGGTGATCGCTGCGCCCCAGTCGCTTGCCCCGGCGGCTGCGGCGGCTAGTGTCCGGGCCGAGCTGGTCGCCGGAACGCAGGCCGAGGCACTGGTCGCAGCGCGCGGCACCGGCCAAGCGCTCGCAATCCTGCCCGACGCGCGGCAGCTCCTGCTGCTCCGCCCTGACGCGTTCAGCGGGCCGGTCCGGCTCGACTATGGCCGCGCGCCAGACGCGCGCCTGCCCGGCGGCGTGCTGCCGTGATGGTCCCGGCCGACGATCTCGACCGGATCCTGGCGGTGATGGATGCCGCGTTCGATCCGCAGTTCGGCGAGGCGTGGAACCGCCGCCAGGTTGAGGATGCGCTGATTCTCGGCAATTGCCACTACGGACTGGCCGAAGCGAGCGGGACCTGCGCCGGGTTTTACTTGTCGCGCTTTGCATACGACGAAGAAGAGCTGTTGCTGCTGGGAGTAATACCTTCGCAGCGCGGCTGCGGTTATGGTGCGCACTTGCTCGAACAGTTTATGGATGGAGCCCGCGCGCATGGAGCACTGCGGGTTCTGCTCGAGATGCGCCAGGGTAATCCGGCCGAACGGCTTTATCAGCGCTACGGGTTTGCGCAGATCGGATGCCGCCCCAATTACTATCGCGGAACGAATGGACAGCGAATCGATGCACTTACCTTTGCGTGTCTATTGGATGGCCGTTCGCAGGCTGATCGCCAATCCACCTAAAAAATCCATAGGATTGTTTAAATCCGCATCGATTCGACTTGTATCCCGACCAAAAAGGTTTTAGCCTGAAACTGGCCGTCAATAGTCGGCAGCTTTGGGTCGTTACTGCGAAAGGAATTGGTCATGGATGCAACCCATGCCGATGTGAATGAAATGCTTATTACACTGACTTCGGACATTGTCGCCGCGCATGTCAGCAACAACAATGTCGCCGTTGAAGACGTTTCCGGATTGATCAGCAACGTCTATGGCGCGCTGGCCGGACTGGGCCAACCGGTGATCGTCGAAGAAGTGATGCCTGAACCGGCAGTTTCGATCCGTGCATCGATCAAGCCCGATTACATCGTCTGCCTTGAAGACGGCAAGAAGCTGAAAATGCTGAAGCGCCACCTGATGACGCATTACAACATGACCCCGGATCAGTATCGCGCACGCTGGGGCTTGGCCAGCGATTATCCGATGGTCGCGCCCAACTATGCCGAAAAGCGCCGCGAACTGGCCAAGAAGATCGGCCTTGGGCGCAAGCCTGGGGTGAAACGCGGCCGCAAGAAAGCCGTCGTCTGATCATTTCAGCCAATCGGTTGTAGAATCGCCCCGCCCATCTATGATTGGCGGGGCTATTCGTTTTGGGATGATTTGTACGCGTGCACCAGCCGATCGACATTGAAGCGCTTTGCGCCGAACGGGGCTTGCGGATTACCGACCAGCGCCGCGTGATTGCACGCGTGCTGTCCGAGGCGGAGGATCATCCCGATGTGGAAAAGCTGCATCAGCGCGCGGTAGCGATCGATCCGCGCATCTCGATCGCCACGGTGTACCGCACGGTGCGGCTGTTCGAAGAAGCCGGGATCCTCGATCGCCACGATTTCGGCGATGGCCGCGCCCGCTATGAAGCTGCGCCCGAAGCACACCACGATCACCTGATCGATGTCGAAACCGGCAAGGTCATCGAATTCGTCGATCCCGAACTGGAGGCGCTGCAACGCCAGATTGCCGAGCGGCTCGGCTACCGGCTGGTCGACCACCGGATGGAGCTTTACGGCGTCAGGCTAGAACGCGAGAATTGATGGTCGCGGCGCTGTCTCTGCCTCGGGAGCTCTCCTTCCTCGGCAAGCTGCGCGCCGTGATCCGCGGGGCCTGCATGGCCGCACTGCTGCTGGCCTGCGTGCCGCTCTACTATGTCTGGCGGCTGCTGCACTTGCCCAACCCGTGGCCGCGCGTGTTCCTCGGCGGAGTCGTCTGGCTCGCCGGGGTGGAAATTGTCTACCGCGGCCACAGGGCGCGCGGCGGGGTGTTCCTGATCGCCAACCACGTCAGCTGGATCGACGTACCGGCTCTCGCTGCGGCGAGCGGCAGCGCGTTCGTTGGCCACGACGGTCTCGCGTCGATGCCCCTGCTCGAACGGCTGTGCCGGATGAACCGCACAGTGTTCATCGCCCGGCATGACCGCACCAGCGTGGCCAGCCAGGTCGAAGCGGTGCGCGCCGCGCTCAGCGACAGCGGCGCGCTGACGATCTTTCCCGAAGGCACCACCAGCGACGGCACCGGGCTGCTGCCGTTCAAAAGCTCGCTGCTGTCAGCATTCGAGCCGCTGCCAGCCGGGATCGCGGTCCAGCCGGTGCTGCTCGATTATGGCGCAGAAGCCTCCGATATATCATGGATTGGCGAAGAGCACGGGCTCGACAACTTCCTGCGGATCCTCGCCCGCACCCGTCCGGTGCAGTTGACGATCCATTATCTGCCGGTGCTGAGCGGGGCAGACCTGCACAATCGCAAGACCATCGCCAATGCCGCGCGCGACGCGATCGGCCGGGCGCTGAGCGCATAACACTTCAACTTTCGCCGCGATTGGCCTAACGGGCGCTTCGCATGACCGCTACCGCGCCTCCCAGGACCTACCGGGTCAAAAGCTTCGGCTGCCAGATGAACGTCTATGACGGCGAGCGGATGGCCGAACTGCTCGAACGCGAGGGAATTGCCCCGGCGGCCGATGGCGAGGATGCCGATCTGGTGGTGCTCAACACCTGCCACATCCGCGAGAAAGCGACCGAGAAGGTGTTTTCCGACATCGGACGCTTGCGCCGCGACGATGGCACCAGCCCGCTCATCGCCGTCGCCGGGTGCGTCGCGCAGGCCGAGGGCGCGGAAATCCTGCGCCGGTCCAAGTCGGTTAGTCTGGTGGTCGGCCCGCAGGTTTATCACCGCTTGCCCGAGATGGTGGCGGCGGCGGCATTAGGCGCGCGCCCGGTCGATACCGACATGCCGCTCGAAACCAAGTTCGGCGCGCTCCCGGCGCGACGTAAAGTGGGGCCGAGCGCGTTCCTGACCGTGCAGGAAGGCTGCGACAAGTTCTGCACCTACTGCGTGGTCCCCTATACCCGCGGCGCCGAAGTATCGCGCGGCTTTGCCGATCTGGTGGCCGAAGCCGAACGGCTGGTCGAGGCCGGGGCGAAGGAAATCACCCTGCTTGGCCAGAACGTCAACGCCTGGCGTGACGCCGATGGGCGCGGGCTCGAAAAACTGATCGAGGCGCTGGCGCTGATCCCGGGCCTCGCGCGGATTCGCTACACCACCAGCCACCCCAACGACATGACCGAGGGACTGATCGAGGCGCACCGCGATGTTGCCAAGCTGATGCCGTTTCTGCACCTGCCGGTGCAATCGGGCAGCGACCGGGTGCTCAAAGCGATGAACCGCAGCCATACCGCGGCGAGCTATCTCGCGGTGCTCGACAAAGTCCGCAGCGCGCGCGCGGATGTGGCGCTGTCGGGCGATTTTATCGTCGGCTTTCCCGGCGAGACCGAAGCGGAATTTGCCCAGACCGTGCGGCTGATCGAACAGGTCGGTTATGCGCAGTGCTTCAGCTTCAAATACTCGCCGCGCCCCGGGACGCCGGCGGCAACGATGGACGGCCAGATTGCCACCGAGGTCATGGATGAGCGGCTGCAGCGCCTCCAAGCCGCGATCAATACGGCGCAGCTGGCATTCAATCGACAGGCAGTCGGCAAAACCTGCACCGTACTGGTCGAACGCAAGGGCAAGTACCCAGGCCAATGGCTGGGCAAGACCCCGTGGCTGCAATCGGCGCATTTCGGCGGGGAGGCGGCAATCGGCGATCTGGTCCAAGTCGAGCTGCTCGAAGCGATGGGCAATTCACTGGCCGCGAGCTTGCTGCAGAAAGTCCCGGCGCAAGCATGACAATCGGGCCCGGAGAATTGCGTCCCCGGGCCCGATCGGCGGTTGGTCTTACCAGAAGAAGCCGCTGAGCACCCGCAGCACGCGGCCGCTGCGCACATCGATCAGCACAACGTCATTGCCGTAATGGATCCAGCGGTGACCGTAGCCGGGGTTCGGCAAGCGGTAGGTGCTATAATTGCTGACCCAGTAACGGTTGTGGTAGAATGCCGGCTGGAACCGATAACCCACGCTGACCGGGCGATAGCGCTGGCCGCGCGGGGCCTGGTAGTTGCCGCGCTGATAGGTGCTGCGGTGCTTGGCCCGATATTCGCGCCAATCGCTGTTGACCTCGCGCTGGTCTTCGCGAGCTTCCTGACGGGCGCGCTGCGCCTTCTTCCAGTCGCCCTGCTGTGCGGCCCGCTGTGCGTCCTCGCGGTCGCGGTGGACTTCGGCCTGGCCGCGGCGCACTTCGTCCCGGCTCTGGGCGCTGGCCAGCGACGGGACCATGACCGATGCCGCCAGTGCGGCGATGAGAATCTTACGCATAGTATACTCCTTGAGGTGATGTCGTCGCCTGCACGGCGAGCGGCATTCGGATGACGCGGCAGGGGCTGAACTGGCTGAAAACCGTGTGGTCAGGCTGGATCAACCAGTGTCGCGCCAGCACGACAGTTGTCGCGCTGCGACGATGACTGTGCAAAAGGCAGGCAGTCCTGCGACATGCCGGTCAACGTCTCTTGCCACCAACGCCCCGCAGCCTATCTTGTTCCCGCGTCCATCGCGGCGATGCGGCGCTTTGTCGAAGCTTTTCCAAGCTTTATCGAAGGGAGTGCGCTTCACCCTCTATGCCCCGCAAACCATCCCGCGCCTCGCATGGCGCTCACGAACCAGCGTCGGTCCGCACCGCCCCGCCCCGCGCGCGCAGTGAAATCGAGTTTGAAGAGGCGACCATCCTGGGCGCGCTATTCGGCCAGTTCGATGCCAATCTGGTGCAGATCGAGAACCGGCTGGGGGTCTATATCGCGGCACGCGGCAACAAGGTGCAGATCGATGGGCCGGAGGAACCGGTCGCGCGCGCCCGCGATGTTCTTAAAGGCATGCACCAGCGGCTTATCTCGGGGCAGGAACTTGATGTCGGCGTGGTCGAATCGCTGATTGCGATGTCAGCCGAGCCCACGCTCGAGGGGATCGTCTCGGGCGTCGACGGCGCGCCGGGCGTGATGATCCGCACCCGCAAGAAAACCATTGTGCCGCGCAGCGCCATGCAGATCGAATATATGCGCGCGCTGGCCAGTAAGGACATGATCTTCGCGCTCGGCCCGGCGGGTACCGGCAAAACCTATGTCGCGGTGGCGCAAGCGGTCAGCCAGCTGATCACCGGCTCGGTCCAGCGGTTGATCCTCAGCCGGCCGGCGGTCGAAGCGGGTGAGCGGCTGGGGTTCCTGCCCGGCGACATGAAGGAAAAGGTCGATCCCTACCTGCGCCCGATTTACGATGCGCTGTACGATTGCATGCCCCCCGAACAAGTCGAACGGCGGATCGCCAGCGGCGAGATCGAGATTGCGCCGATCGCCTTCATGCGCGGGCGCACGCTGGCCGATGCTTTCGTGATCCTCGACGAAGCGCAGAACACCACCCCGGCGCAGATGAAGATGTTCCTGACCCGGTTTGGCCAAAACAGCCGGATGGTGGTATGCGGCGATCCCAAGCAGGTTGATATTCCGGGCGGCGCGGCGATGAGCGGGCTCAAGGATGCGGTCGGCCGACTCGAAGGGATCGAAGGCATCGCGGTGACCCGGTTCACCGTCGGCGACGTGGTCCGCCACCCGATCGTCGGGCGGATTGTCGAGGCTTATGAGGGGAACGAACCATGAAATACAAGATCGTCACACTTGCCGCGCTGGCTTGCCTGGCACTGCCAGGCACGGCTCAGGCCAACTGGAAATACAGCCGCTGGGGGATGTCGGTGGATCAGGTGATCGCCGCATCGCCGCGCACGGTCCACCGCATCGCCGATATCGAGAAGGACCGGGTCGGCGAGTTGCAGCGCCTTGCGGTCGGCGAGGTGACCGAAGGCGGCACCAAGTTCCAGGTGCAATTCTATTTCAGCCCCGGCGGCACGAACTTGCAGTTGGTCCGCTATGAACCGGCCGAAAAGATGACCTGCACCGACGAAGGCGTCGTCATCGCCAAGCTGCTCGGCAATGGTAAGGTAACCGAAACGGTCGAAAGCACCGACATCGGTGATGGCAGGAAAGTCGACATCACCTATCGCACCGCGACGTGGACCGGAACCCAGGGCGACGAGGTGCAATTCATGGAGGCGCGTGCCTTCAACCAATCGCTCGACATCTGCACTTTCACGTTCGAACGGGCGGGTGGACGCGGCTGACCGAAAAGTTCGCCGAAACAATGCTGCTGATCGAGATTTCCGGCGAGGACGCCTGGCCCTCTCCGCCGGATTGGGAGGCACTGACTACGCGCGCCAGTGCTTCGCTCGGCGCAGTCGCGCCTGAACTCGCTAATTCGCGCCTGAGCGTCTCGCTGCTGTTCACCTCTGATGCCGAAGTCCGCGCGCTGAATCGCGAATGGCGGGGCAAGGACCAGCCGACCAATGTGCTGTCCTTTCCGATGCTCGAACGCGCTGAATTGCTTGCGCTGGGTCTGGACGGGCCGGAGGAAATGCTCGGCGATATCGCATTGGCGCTCGAAACCTGCACCCGCGAGGCTGCCGAAAAAGACATCCCCTTTGAACACCACGTAGCGCACCTCATCGTCCACGGCCTGCTCCATCTGGCCGGTTACGATCACGCGACCTCGCCCGAAGACGCCCGCGTGATGGAACGGCTTGAAATTAACGCGCTTGCAACAATGGGCATTGCCGACCCATATGGCGATCACGACTGAACTTGGGGATTTGCGGCGCTAAATGGCCGAGACGACATCCGGAGACGGCGATAGTAGAACCTGGCTGAGCCGGATGCTGCGCCGCGCCATGAGCATGGGTGAGCCCGACCTCTCGCTGCGCGCGCAGCTTGAGGAGGCAATCGACGAGCACGAGGAAGAAGGCGGTGCCGATTTGGATGCCGACGGCGACCTCTCGCCGCTCGAGCGGCAGATGCTGCGCAACCTGCTCCATTTCAGCGAGCACGACGCCGACGATGTGGCGATCCCGCGCGGCGAGATCGTCGCCATTCCCGCCAGCGCGAGCTGGGACGAGGTGGTCAAGGCCTTTGCCGAACACGGCCATTCGCGCCTGCCTGTCTATGGCGAAACGCTCGACGAGATTATCGGCATGGTGCTGATCAAGGACGTGTTCCCGTTCCTCGCGGGCGGCAAGGTGCCCAAGGACTGGACCACGCTGCTGCGCCAGCCGCTGTTCGTGCCGCAGGCCCGTAACGCACTCGACGTGCTGAACGACATGCGGGCGAGCCGGGTCCATCTGGCGGTGGTGGTCGACGAATATTCGGGCACCGACGGGATCATCACTTTCGAAGACCTGGTCGAAGAAATCACCGGCGAAATCGAGGACGAGCATGACGACGCGCCCGAGGCGCTGCTCACCCCGCTCGACGGCGGGATGTGGGAAGCCGATGCCCGCGCGCAGCTCGACGATGTTGCCGCGCTGATCGATCCGCGGCTGGCGATCGTCGAGGAAGACGTCAGCACGCTGGGCGGCCTCGCCTTCATGCTGGCCGAAGCAGTGCCCAGCCCGGGTGCGATGTTGCACCACGAAAGCGGCTGGAAACTGGAAGTGATCGCCGGCGACGAAAAGCGCGTCACCCGGCTGCGGCTTCATCCCCCGCCGCCCGCGACCGAAAGCGCCGAGTAGCGCACTTGGCCATCCGCCGTCTCCCTCCGCTGCGCGCGATCGAAGCATTTGTCCGGATCGTCCGGATGGGCAGCGCGCGGGCCGCAGCGGACGAGCTTGGCCTCAGCCCGTCGGCGCTGTCCCGCCGGGTCGCAGCGCTGGAGGAATTCATCGGCAAGCGGCTGTTCACCCGGCAACACCAGGCGATGAAGCTGACCGACGACGGGCAGGCTTTCTACGATGCGGTCAGCCCGCGCTTCGACGAGCTCGCGGCCGCAGTCGAGGGCCAGTTCGAGGATTCCAAGGTGCTGCGCCTGCACCTTGGCGTGCTGCCGCTGTTCGGCACCCAGCGCTTGTTCCCGCGCCTGCCAGAACTGCGCAAGGCCCACCCCCGGCTGCACATCGATTTTGACACCGCCGCGCATCCCGAGGCGCGGGTTGGCGATACGCTCGATGCAGCGATCGTGCTGGCCAAGCTGCCCGACCCGGCGTTCCACGCGGTGCGGCTCGATCACAACCGGGTCTATGCATTCACCTCGAAAGCGCTGGCGGCCGAGATCGGCAGCACCCCTGATGCCGAAGTGTTGGCAAAGCAGACCTTCCTGATCCACACCGAACTGCCCGACAGCTTCGTCGCGTGGAAGCAGGCGCTGGGCATGCCCAAGCTGACCCCGGCGGCGATCGACCACATGGATTCGGGGCAGCTGATCCTCGAAGCCGCGGCCAATGGTCTGGGCATCGCGATCATGCACGACGATCACTTCCGTCGCAGCCATGACAACCGGCTGGCCAAGCTGTTCGAGGTCGAGGTGGAAAGCCCCTATTCCTACTGGTTCATCTGCCGCCCCCACGCGCTCGAAATCCGCGCGGTGCGGATCTTCCATGACTGGATCGCGGGGGCGGGGTTGTGAGGTCGCTTGCAGCCTTGTTTGCGCTGCTGTTACTTGGCGCCGCTGCCCCGGCTGATCGACCCTCCTTCGCTTGCATCGGGACGCTGACTTCTACTGAAAAAGTGATCTGCACCGATCCTGAACTGGCGGCGTGGGACCGGTCGGTGGCAAAGGTCTATCGGGTCCAGACTCGGGACGGTGGCGTATCGTTCGTGGACCAGCGCCGGTGGATCGCAGATCGTAACCGCTGCGGCGCGGATCGCGCTTGCCTTCTCAAGGTCCACCGCGAATGGCTCGGCTGGCAAAGTGAGGCCGCCGGCTTCGGCACGTTGTATATCCGCGAAAAGACCGAACCGCGCGACCCCGCCAGTCTCGAGATTCTGCAGATCTTCGATGGCTGGCTGTTTTACTCGCTTTCAGCCTTGCATGTGCAAAACGCACCGGACGGGATCAATGACGGTCAATCCTGGGGTCTGGTAAGGCTGCGGAACGGCAAGGCGACGGTGACCAATGCTCCGGGCAAGGATTATGGCTGTCGATTCAAGTTGGAAAAGATCAAGAACGGTTGGGCCATCGAAGAGTTCGGCCAAACCGCAGGCTGCGGTGGCCTAAACGTCTTCCTGAGCGGCGAATACCGGCTGAGCACTCATTCGCGCCATTAGAGCGCGACGACATCGCACGAAAACACTTCGTCATTGCGAGCGAAGCGAAGCAATCCAGAGCCCCGCGCACGACGCTCTGGATTGCTTCGTCGCTACGCTCCTCGCAATGACGATCCAAGGTAAAGTCAACTCGCTCTAAAGGCCGCAACGCGCTTAAAATTCAAGCTGCCAGCGCCATGTAGGGAACAAGCTCCACTGCACCGCGCGCCATGACGGTTTCCTACATCGCAATCGTCGGATAACAGGATCGGTGCGGCTGCAAGAGGCCGACCCACGCCCCCTCAAATGACCTCGATGTGTCGCGATTTCCAGATAAGAGATTGAAATACAGTTATTTATCGTCCGAGATCGCGATTTTTAGGCAGTGTTTTTACCGCCCAGCAACCTCATTGCACCGTGCTTGTGCCGATTTGAGCATCGCCTCAGCCGGTTTGTGCATGAGTGCTGGCGCAGTCCGGCCCGATTGGGCAGCATCGCGCGTATGAAACGCCGATTCGTCCTCGCCGCCCTGCCCGCCACCCTGCTCGCGCTGACTGGCGCGACCAAGGCGAAGAAGGCACCGCCGCCTCCGCCGCTGGGCGATACGGTGCTGGTCGAAATGATCACCGCGCAAGGCACGATCGTGCTCGAACTCGATCACAAGCACGCGCCGATCACCACCGAGAACTTCATGCGCTATGTGGATTCGGGGCGGTACAACGGGATGACCTTCTACCGCGCGATGCACCTCGCCTGGGGGACCGAGCCCAACGGCGTGCTGCAGGGCGGTCTCAATCCGTTTCCAGCCAAGCTGATGAAGCCGATCGCGCACGAGCCGACCACTGTCACCGGTCTGACCCACAAGGCCGGGACACTATCGATGGCGCGCAATGCGCCGGGCACCGCGATGGCCGATTTCTCGATCCTGCTGTCGGACCTGACTTCGTTCGATGCCAATCCGGCCTCGCCCGATGCTGAAGGGCGCGCCGGCTATGCCGCGTTCGGGCACGTGGTCAGCGGAATGGAGGTGGTGCGCAAGATCTACGATGCGCCGTGCTCGCCGACCAAGGGCGAAGGGTTCCTGAAGGGGCAGATGCTCGAACCGCCGGTCAAGGTGGTCAAAGTGCGGCGGGTGGCGGCACCCCAATCCTCCCCCGCTGGGGGAGGTGGCAGCGCGCAGCGCTGACGGTGGGGGCTTACTGAGGGGCCGACATTCCCCCCTCCGACGCGCCGACAGCGCGCCATCTCCCCAAGCGGGGGAGGATTTTAGTTAGCCTTCGCTGATCGCCGCCTTGGTGATCATGCCCGGTTCGCGCGGGGGTTCGCCCTTGGGCAGCGCGTCGACGTTTTCCATGCCTTCGACCACCTGGCCCCAGACGGTGTATTGCCGGTCAAGGAAGCTGGCATCGTCGAACACGATGAAGAACTGGCTGTTGGCGCTGTTGGGCGCATTGGTCCGCGCCATCGAGCAGACCCCGCGAACGTGCGGCTCGTTGTTGAATTCGGCCTGCAAGTCGGGCTTGGACGAACCGCCCATGCCGGTGCCATCGGGGCAGCCGCCCTGGGCCATGAAGCCCGGGATCACGCGGTGGAACTTCACCCCGTCGTAAAATCCTTCGCCGACCAGCTCCTTGATCCGCGCAACGTGGCCAGGGGCCAGATCGGGACGCAGCTTGATCTTGACGTCGCCGCCCGAGCTGAGGTTGAGAGTGAGGTATTCATCGGCCATGCGCTTGTCTCCTTGGAATTAGCGAGCGTGATATAGGGCGCGCCGGGACAAAGTCACCTCCCCCGGCCCGCGCCCGGTTGCTTTTGCGGCTTTCCAGCCTAGACCGGCCCTCGATGACTCCCGCGGAACTCCTCTCCCAGCGCGCTGCAACGGCCGACGACGCCGCCCCGGACGTGCGCGTGGATGACCGCTTCGACAAGGAGAACACGCTCAAAAAGAACTTCGTCCGCCGCGTCCGCGCTGCGCTCGAAGCGGGCGAAACCGGGCTGGTCTATGAACTGGTCGAGCCGCTCCACCCGGCCGACGTTGCCGACCTGTTCGAGCTGATCGACGCCGACGAGCGCCCGGCGCTGGCCAAGGCGATCAGCGACCTGATGAGCGGCGAGGTGTTCGCCGAGCTCAACGACCACGTCCGCGAACTGCTGGTCGAATCGCTCCCCGCGGGCGAAGTCGCCGACATCGCCGAGCAGCTCGACACCGACGACGCGGTGGCAATGCTCGAGGACTTGGACGAGGACGACCAGCAGGCCGTGCTCGCCGAAATGGAGCCCGAGGACCGCGCCGCGATCGAGACCGCGCTATCCTATCCCGAGGAGAGCGCCGGACGCCTGATGAGCCGCGATTTCGTCGCGGTGCCCGAACATATGCGGGTCGGCGACCTGATCGATTTCCTGCGCGAAGACCACGATCTCGCCAACGAATTCTGGGAAGTGTTCATTGTCGATGCGCGGCATCATCCGGTCGGGACCTGCGCGCTGTCATGGATCCTGCGCGCCCCGCGCCACATCGCGCTGACCGACGTGATGACCCGCGAACAGTCGCTGATCCCGGTGACGATGGACCAGGAAGAGGTCGCGCTGCGGTTCCAGAAATACGCGCTGATTTCGGCTGCGGTGGTCGATGAGGACGGGCGGCTGGTCGGCCAGATCACGGTCGATGACGTGGTCCACATCATCCAGGAAGAAGCCGGCGAAGACGCGCTACTGCTCTCGGGCGCAGGCGACGGCGACATCAACGAGCCGATTAAATACACCATCCGCACCCGGCTGACCTGGCTGGTGGTCAACCTCGGCACCGCGGTCATCGCGTCGAGCGTGGTCGGGCTGTTTCAGGGCGCGATCGCCAAGTTCGCGCTGCTTGCGGTCCTGATGCCGATCGTCTCGGGCATGGGCGGCAATGCCGGCACCCAGACGCTGGCAGTGGTGGTGCGCGCGCTTGCCACCAACCAGATCACCAGTTCGAATACATGGCGGATGATCATCCGCGAATTTTCGATTGCCTGCGCCAACGGGCTGTCGCTCGGCATCCTGATCGGCACCGGGGTCGGCCTCATTTTCGGCAATCCGCTGCTCGGCATGGTGATCGCGGCGGCGATGCTGATCAACAATCTGGTCGCGGGATTGGCCGGCATTTTGGTTCCGGTGACGCTCGACAAGCTCAAGATCGATCCGGCGGTATCATCGGCAGTGTTCGTGACCATGGCGACCGACGTAATGGGCTTTTTCTCGTTCCTCGGCCTCGCCGTGCTGAGCGGGCTCGCCTGATGCCGCTCCATTTGACCAAAGTCGCGTACGGCGCGCAGTCGCTGGAAGAGCTCCACACGTGGTTCGCGGGTCGCGGCGCTGAGGCGAAGCTGACCACGCGCTATCTGCCCAAGCGGGCAACCGAAATATTGGACGGCGGCGCGCTGTTCTGGATCTACAAGCACCAGCTCGTTGCGCGCAGTGAAATCCTCGGGTTCGAGGATGCCGAAGCCGGGCGCACCCATATCGTTATCTCGGCCAGACTGATCGACGTCTATCCGATCCCCAAACGCGCGCATCAGGGCTGGCGCTATCTCGCCGACGCGGACGCCCCGCGCGATCTGGCCGACGGCGAAGTCGCGGGCGACGCAATGCCGGGCAAACTGGCGGGCGATCTGGCGCGGTTGGGATTGGTTTAGCGCGTTACCAGGAGATCAGGCGCGGCACGACCAGCCGTCCGGCGAGACCGGCCAGCACCACGGTCAGACCATGCCAGATCCCGATATGGACGAGATTGCTATGCGGGCAATAGAGCGAAACTGCGAAAATGCCCGCTGCACCGGCGCCGACCCCGACCAGAAGTCCGGCGCGTTCAGGTCGTGACGGCGCACCACGGCGCAACCACCAGACCTGCACCCCTGCGCTGAGCAAGCCCCAGCCGAGCCCGAAACGGAGGCAAGTGCCACCATCGAGTTCGAGCGGCATTGGCTCGCCGCGCAACCAATCCATGCCCAGCAGGACGATGGCCGCGACCGGCAGTACTCCCGCCATCAGCGCGGTCCAGCCCCAGCCCTCGCGCCGCACCCCGACATAGGGCCGGGCCATGTCGACCACCGCCCAGAACGAGGCCAGCGCGAGCACCAGGAAAACTCCTGCGGAAATCAGCGCGATCGGGTCTGGCTGTCCCGCTTGCAAATCCGGGCGCAAGCCGAACAGGCCGGCCATCCCCAGCGCACCCGCACCAAGCGCAATCACGGACAGCGTCATCCCGGCGCGCTTGCGCAGCGGGGCAACGGGCTTGAGTTCGGCGACGAGACCGGCGATCAGGTTTTCGGAAGTATTGGGCATTACATCAGCCTCGTTCAACAAGTGCGGCGAGGCGTTTGATACCCCGGTGAATATTGACCTTGATCAGCGATTCGCTTTGGCCGGTGGTGGCGGAAGCCTCGCTGATCGAAAGTCCGGAAATCTTGACCAGCTCGATCGCCCGCTGCTGCGGTGCGGGCAGCGCTTCGAACAATCGTTCGAGGCTGATGCGCGCGGTCATCGCGGGTTCGTCGGGATCGTCGGCGTGCATTGCGGCATCAAGCTCGTCCTCGGCGCGGCGATAGACCAGTCGCAAGTGATCGACGAAACGATAACGCGCGATCGCCGCCAGCCACGGCGCAAAGGCGCGCGATGGATCGTAGCTGGCGAGCTTGCGGTGGACCGACAGCAAGGTCTCCTGAACCAGATCGTCCAGCTGGCATGGCGTGACCCGTCGCCGGTAATAGCGCACCAGCCACGCCCGCGCTGCACCCAGCAGCGCGGCATAGGCCGCCTTGTCGCCCTGCTGGGCGAGCCCGGCAAGACGAGTCAGACTGGCATCGTCGGCGATCATCGGCGCCGCGCCACCAGCAGCGCATCGAGCGACAGCAGCCCGCCGCCGCGCAGGATCAGGATCAGCGCCAGTCCCACCCACAGCGAATGCTCGGGCCACCATGCGTCGGGATAGACGAACAGCTGGATCACCAGCGTCATGCCAAGCAGTCCCAGCGCCGAAAACCGGGTGAACAGCCCCGCGAGCAGCAACATGGGCAGGATATGTTCGGCGGTGTTGGCCATCACTGCGGCCAATTCGGGCGGCAATGGCACCCCGGCGTATTCGGTTCTGAATAGTTCGTACATAGTGTCGGTAAGCTGGAACCAGGTTCCCTCGGCCACCTTGGTCTGGCCCGAGCGCCAGAAGATCCCGCCCAACACTATCCGCACGAACAGCAGCACCAGCCCCTCGGGCACCCGGCCCGAGAGACTGCGCACGGCCGCGTCATAGCGCGTCAGAGTCGCGGCGGCTGCGTTCACGCTTGCGGTACCAGCGTGCCGTGACCCTTGGGGGTCTTGGTGGTCAGGCAAGTTCCGGCCGGGACCAGCGTCCACGCATTGCCCTGATAATCGCGGGTCGAAGTACCGGCACAGCTGGTCCCGGCTCCGGCCTTGCAATCGTTCTTGCCGGCTTTGGCCACGCCGAAGCATTTTTCCATCGGCTTGGCGGCCTGCGCACTGGCAGTAGTGGCAGTGGCAGCCAGCGCAGCAAGCGCGATGGCGGCGACGGCAGCGGCGGTCTTGGTAGTGGACATGGGTTTCTCCTGAATAGGCTGTCCGCCGCGCGGTGCGGCAGATACCAGCCAATTCGCCCACCCGGCGATCCGGGTTACAGCTCCCCGGCCAAAAATTTTCGGTCACCCGCTGTAACCTGCCCGTCGCCCATTGCGAAACTCCCCTTGCCACACGGCATCATCAATCAGCGGAGAGTTTAGCATGTCCACTTTCAAAACCGGAACCACCCTGGCAGCCACTGCTGCCGCCTTTGCCTTTGCTGCAATGGCCGGCGCCGCCACCCCGCCGGCCGGCAGCAGCGGCATGGCACTCGGCCAGACCGACACCGTGCATTGCTACGGCGTCAACAGCTGCAAGGGCAGCGGCGACTGCAAGACCACGGCGCATGAGTGCAAGGGCATGAACGAATGCAAGGGCCACGGCTTCAAGGCGCTGACTGCCGGAACTTGCCTGACCAAGGGCGGGACCATCGGCGACCTTACCGCCAAATGATCCTGCCTTCGGCCCGGCCGGCTGCCCTCTGCCCCCTTCCCGGCCGGTCGGGCCACTCCCCTTTTTTTGAAGCGCGAGCGATGTCACAAACAATCCAGCCCTTCACCGGCTTTGGCCTTGGCCTGCGCAAAGAGCATCACGCCGAGATCCTCGCCTGCGCCCAGCCGCTCGACTTTGTCGAGATCATCTCGGAAAACTTCATGGCTTGCGGCGGCCGGCCGTTGCACACGCTCGATGCGGTGCGCGAACGCCACCGGGTCGCGATGCACGGCGTTTCGCTGTCGCTTGGCTCGGCCCACGGGCTTGACCGGGCATATCTGGCCGAGCTCAAGGCGCTAGCGCAGCGGATCGACCCGCTGTGGATCTCCGATCATTTGTGCTGGACCGGCATCCAGGGCTTCAATTCGCACGATCTCCTGCCGCTACCCTACACCGAGGAAGCGCTCGATATCTGCGCCGCGAACATTGCCCGCGCGCAAGACGTGCTCGAACGGCCGTTGCTGGTGGAAAATCCATCGAGCTATCTGAGCTTTGCCGGCAACTGCTTCAGCGAATGGCAGTTCCTCGCGGCCTTGACCGAGCGCACCGGCTGCTACCTGCTGCTCGACGTCAACAACATCTACGTCTCGGGCGTCAACCACGGCTTCGATCCCCGCGCCTTCATCGCCGGAATCCCGGCCGATCGCGTCCGCCAGATGCACCTGGCCGGGCACAGCCAGGGCTCCGATGGCATGCTGATCGACACGCACGACGCCCCGGTCTGCCCCGAAGTGTGGGAGCTTTACACTTGCGCGGTCCAGCGCTTTGGCACCTGCGCGACAATGATCGAACGCGACGATGCAATCCCGCCGCTGGGCGATTTGCTTACCGAGCTCGATCAGGCGCGGACCGCCGCCGCGGCGCTGGCGGCATGACCCTGGCGCAGCAGCAACTGGCATTCGCTGCCGAGCTTCGCGCCGATGATGCGCTGCCAGGCGAAGCCTCGCCGGGCATGCAGATTTACCGCAATGCCTACCGCGCGCGCCTGCTGTCGGCGCTCGAGGTAAGCTACGAGCGCACCCGTGCCTGGGTTGGCGAAGAAGCCTTTGCGGCGGCGGCCTGCCATTATGTGATCAGCCAGCCCCCGCGCGACTGGACGCTCGATTCCTATGGCGCGAATTTTCCCGCGGTGCTGGCCTGCTTGTTCACCGGGGACGACGAAGTTGCTGAACTGGCCTGGCTCGAATGGTACCTGCAGCAAGCCTTCGCCGCGCCAGACCGCGCTGAACTGAACGGTGCAGTACTGGCACAAGCAGGTCTGGACGACGCCGACTGGGAGCAGCTGCGCCTGACCATGGCGTCTGGCTTTGCGGCGCGCGAAGTACGCCGCGATTGTACCGGATTATGGCAAGCGTTGCGCAGTGGCGTCTCCGCAGGATTTGTCCTCGAACCGGCCGATCCGGGCATGCTGATCGTCTGGAGGCAAGGCCTGACCCCGCATTTCCGCGTGCTGTCAGCTGGCGAATTCGCGGCGCTCGATTGCCTCGTGCGGAATAAACCATTTGGCGCTGCGGCCACAATTGCAGGCGAAGCCGGCGCGGCGCAGCTGGGCCAATGGTTTGCGCAGTGGCTGAATGAAGGCCTGTTCTCCGGGTTCAGCCTGCCGCGCGCGCCTCTCGCTCGACCACCCGGCGCAGGGTGTTGACGTAAACCTCGGGCTCTTGCGCGCCGGGGATCATGTATTTGCCCTGCACGATCATTGCCGGAACCCCGGAGATGTTCATATCGTAGGCCTGCGCTTCTTCCTGCTTGACGATCCGGCCGAGCGTTTCGTCATCGAGCGCGGCGCGGGCGCCA
>JANYGC010000113.1 GCA_025359425.1 Sphingomonadaceae bacterium | reverse complement strand
CACGTACATCTCGTCGAGGTGCCAGCGCCACTGGCGGAAGCCGCGCATGCGTGAGACGCGCTGCCGGCGGATGTCGCCGGCAAAGAGTGGCCCGAACCTGTTCCACCACATCCGCACTGTTTCGTGGCAAATGTCGATCCCGCGCTCGAACAGCAGGTCCTCGACGTTGCGCAGCGATAGGGGAAACCGCACGTACATCATCACCACGAGGCGGATGACCTCGGACGAGGAGTTGAAGTAGCGGAACGGACTGGCGGGTTTGCGGGGGCGAGGCATATCGCGGCTCTAGCCAGTCGCCACGCTAGCGGCCAGTCGGTGCGTTTGCTCTGACAGAGCCCGCCCTGCCAATCCTTGCTAAATACCTCTCGGCTGTATGAGGGTCTCGGATCAGTCGTCGGTCATGGCGATGACGTATCATGCAAGACCAAAAGGTCGATTTACGCATAAAGCCGGGTTCTCGGCAAAAATCAGGTCGCTTTGTGTCCCGCGTCCAAGGCCTTTGACAGCGGCCCGCGCACCACGCCGAGCAGAATGGCTCCGGCCAGCGCTATGCCCGCATCCATCGTCCAGAACGCGGCGGGGGTCATCTGATCGTAAAAACTGCCGATCCAGCCCATCAGGGTGTGGCCGATGAAGGGCGATAAGAAGGCCGCGCCCATCAAGGTTGAAGCGACAGCGGGCGGGGCAGCCCGGCTAATCAACGCAAGAAGGGTGGGCCAATAGTACATCCAGGCGAGGCCCATCAGGAGGTACCCCGACAGCGCCCAGCCAATAGAAATCGAACCCGGCCCTTCGGCGGTGAGGTTACTAGCCGCTAAGATCAGTGCCGAGACGCTGACGAGGCCCGTGCCAATTGCGATCTTGGTTACGCTGTTGGGTTCGCGCAGCCTTTTAGCTTGCGAAGCCCACAGCGCAACTAAGGCCGGCGCAGCGATGATTGAACCGATTGAATCGAGGGAACCGAACCAAGTCGACGGAATTGTCCCGAACTGCGTGCCGAGGCTGACCTGTTGATCGACCCAGACGATACCGATGCTCCAGATCATCGGGTAGGCAATTTCGGCTGGGATCGTCAGCGCAACTATTGCCAGCAGGGCCCAGACCCGGCGGCGCTCCTCGGCGGTCAGTTTTACGGCAACCGCGCGCTGCTTCTTCGAAGGACGGGTATCGGGTAAGTGGCGCTGGCCTGCGAGGTAGATCGCCAGGGCCAGTAGCATCAAGGCCGCGGCAAGCGCGAACCCGGCGTGCCAGCCATAGGCTGCGGCAACGCCTCCGGCGATCAGTGGCCCGGAGGCTGCGCCGATGTTAATTCCGATCGAAAAGATTGCGAAGCCGCGGTCGCGTAACGAGCTGGCATCGCGCGGATAAAGCGTCCCGACCTGCGCCGAGATATTGCCCTTGAGGCAGCCCGAACCAAGGATCAGCAACAGCAGTGCAATCAGGAAGCTCTGGTCAAACGACATCGCCAAATGGCCGGCGCTCATCAACACCGCGCCAAGCACGACCGTTCGCTTGGCGCCGAGCAGCCGGTCGGCAATCCAGCCGCCCAGGATTGGAGTGAAGTATACCAGCCCTGCATACCAGCCATAGATCAACGAAGCGAACGCCAGGTTAGACATCGGACCGCGAAATTCGAACAAATTGCGAAGAGCGCCAAGCCCGAGGACATGCTCGGTATGGCCGGGCAACAGCAACTGTTTAACCATGTAGAGGGCCAGCAATGCTGACATTCCATAGAACGAAAATCGTTCCCACATTTCGGTGAACGACAGATAGGCGAGTCCTTTGGGATGGCCGCCGATGGTGCTTGCCTGGTCCCCACTTACAGTTGCCATCTCGTCCCCCTAGCCTGAAAAAGTACCTCAATCAGTCTGGGTGGCAAGCAGTATCGCTTCAAGCGAGGCGCTGCGGTGAAGTATGCGCTCCGCTGGCCTGCAACCCTACCCAGCGGCAAAGCGTTTTGGCCCTCAAGCTTAGGCGGGAAAAGCTTTGCCCACTTACGTGATGAAGGAGGTAAGCCGCGTCGTGCCAAACTTTTCTTCTGATCGTGCTGCGGCCCGCGCCTCGCGACATTTTTGGAGCCCTTTCACCGCCGGTTGCAGCTTGGCGTCGAACTTCACGCAGCTTGCGCTGTCGCGTGTTATGGTGGGCGCAGGGGAGGCGGGCGGATCGCCGCCGTCGGAATGATGACCAAAGTCTCATGGCGCCCGCGGTGATCGGGCGCTTGACATTTATTTGCCAAGAAAGCGGTCACAGCAATGCAAAGCGCGGGGGGTTAGCCGAACTGCTTGTTGAACTTGTGCTTAGCGCTGGCCTTCGCGCAAGCTATCCGCGATGTGATACTCGGCATTGGCGGTCGCAAGCAGCGGCTTGCCCATGATGTGATCTGCGCCCTTTTCGCCGATCATAATTGTTGGGGCATTGAGATTGCCAGTCGTGACCGAGGGCATGACCGAAGAATCGACCACCCGCAGTGCCGCAAGCCCGATCACCTTCAATTCGCTATCGACTACAGCCAGAGGATCGTCCGTACGCCCGATCCTGCACGTGCCGCAGGGATGATAGCCGGCCTCCGCTGCGGCCTTTGTCCATGCTGCGTGCATTGGGTTTGTTAGGTTGCCATGGCGTGTGTGCAACGGGCCGCTGTCTCCGTGATAGGCATCGCCGCCTTCGTCCCGGGCTTCGGCGCGCCGGGAAAAGGGCAGTACATTGGCATAGCCCCAGCGCCCAGCGCCTTCATCCTGCCAGCGCTCGAAATCGAGCGGATTGCCGCGGATATAAACCAACCCGTTGATCGATGACGATCCGCCCAGGCCTTTGCCGCGCGGAGTATGCAGCCTACGCCCGCCCAGCGCCGGTTCGGCTTCGGACTCATAGCGCCAATTGTATCAGCTGTTGTCCATCGGGATCGCCAGTGCGCTGGGCATCTGGATAAAAATCGAGCGGTCCGAGCCGCCGTATTCGATTGCCAACACTTGGTTGCGGCCATCGTTGCTCAACCGGTCAGCGAGCACGCAGCCCGCCGAACCCGCGCCGACGATGATATTGTCAACCTCAGTAGGGAGCATCAACATCGACCAGAGCTACATACACGCTTTTTAACTGGGTATAATGTTCGATCGCAGAGCGTCCATTTTCGCGTCCGATGCCCGACAGCTTGTTGCCGCCAAACGGCAGTTCGATCGGGGTGACGTTGTAGCTGTTGATCCAGCAGGTGCCCGCCTCAAGCTGCGCGACGACACGGTGTGCACGGGTCAGGTCATTGGTGAACACCCCGGCGGATAAACCCATATCGCTGGCATTGGCGCGCGCGATCACTTCGACCTCGGTGTCGAATACCAGCACGGTCATGACCGGGCCAAAGATTTCATCAGTGGCGATCGCCATCGCGTCGTTGCAGTCCACAAAAATCGTCGGCTCGACGAAGTTGCCATCGGCCAGCGAACCAGCGTCGCGCCGCTTGCCGCCGCACAGCAGTGTCGCGCCCTCGGCCAGACCGCGTTCTATGTACCCCAGCACCTTGGCCATATGTTCGGGTGAAATCAGCGAGCCGATCTGGGTGGCGGGATCCATCGGATCGCCGATCACCATGCATTCGGTCCGGGCTTTTAGCCGTTTTAGGAATTCATCGCGGACGCTGCGATGGACGAACACGCGCGTGCCATTGGAGCATACCTGCCCCGCCGAATAGAAGTTGGCGAGGAGCGCGCCGCCAACCGCATTGTCGAGAGTTGCATCCTCGAAGATGATCAGCGGTGATTTCCCGCCCAGCTCCAGCGTGACATATTTGAGCGTGTCGGCGGCGTCAGCCATCACCTTGCGCCCGGTTGGAACGGCTCCGGTCAGCGAGATTTTGGCGATGGCGGGGTGGCGGCTGAGCAAGCTGCCGGTTTCGGCCCGGCCCTGCACCACGGTGAACAGGCCATCCGGCACACCGGCCTCGCGGTATATTTCCTCGAGCTTGATCGCGCTCAACGGGGTCAGGTCGGAGGGTTTGAACAGCATCGCATTGCCGCAGGCAAGCGCCGGAGCTGATTTCCAGCAGGCTATCTGCATCGGGTAGTTCCAGGCGCCGATGCCGGCGACCACGCCGAGCGGCTCCCGCCGAGTATAGCCGAACGCTGCTGGGCCAAGATCAATATGCTCGCCCGACAGCGTCGGCGCGAGCCCGGCGAAATATTCGATGCAGTCGGCCCCCGAAATAATATCGCAAACCGTAGTTTCCTGGATCGGCTTGCCGGTGTCGCGCGATTCCAGCTCGGCCAGCTCGGCG
This sequence comes from Sphingomonadaceae bacterium, assembly GCA_025359425.1. Lineage (GTDB taxonomy): Bacteria > Pseudomonadota > Alphaproteobacteria > Sphingomonadales > Sphingomonadaceae > Novosphingobium. Next base: position 11,594 of record JANYGC010000113.1, on the reverse strand, counting down.
TTGCGTGCTCGCAACAGCTCGGCCGCGCGGTGCAGCACGCGCCCGCGTTCGGTACCGGTCCACCGAGCCCAACCCCTTTGCGCAGCCGTAGCCTTAGTAACGGCAGCGTTGATTTCTGCCGCACCCGCGATCGGCAGGCGCGCCAATTCTTCACCGGTTGCAGGATTAAGATTGATCAGATCTTCCATCGTCTCCGACCCTAGCAGTCCGCTACCTCTACAGCTAGGCCTGCGCGTACGGGTTTATCCATATCGGTGCAGATGGTGCGCGCCAGCTGATTTTAGGAGCGAACCAAAAGGGCGCGCTTGCATGATTTGGCGGGAATCGCCCGGCCTTGACAATTTGCTACAGTACCCGTCTACTTTAGCAGTCAAATGCACCAGGGGGGCACTATGCGCAGCTTTTTGATCGTCCTACTTTCATCCACCTGCCTTCCGGCACAGGCTGTGTTTGCCGCCGAAGCCAGCCCGAATGCCGCCGCCGCCGCCACGGCTCCGGCTACAAGCGATGCCGACCTCGACGCTGCCGATGACAATGCGGCCATTGTAGTCTTTGGCAAGGGGCAGACTCGTCAGGTGCAAGAGATCAAGGCCGAGGATATTCGTATCCTGACCCCAGGCTCGAGCCCATTGCTCGCCATCGCAAAACTGCCCAGCGTCAACGTCCAGTCAGCCGATGCCTTTGGTGCCTATGAATGGTCCACCCGGATTACAATCCGCGGCTTTAACCAGAACCAGCTTGGCTTCAATCTCGATGGTATTCCGCTGGGTGATATGTCCTATGGCAACACCAACGGGCTGCATATTAGCCGGGCAATCACTCCTGAAAACATTCGATCGACGCTGGTTTCGCAAGGTTCAGGCTCGCTCAACACGCAGTCGACCAACAACCTTGGCGGGACGCTCGAGTTCTTCTCGATCGACCCTCGCGATGCACTGGGCGTCGCTGCCAGTGCGACCTATGGCTCGGAAAACACCTATCGCGGCTTCGCCCGCATCGGAGTTGGCACGGCCGACGGCCCGCGCGCCTTCGTTTCGGCGCACTATTTGAACGCGGGTAAATGGAAGGGTGAAGGCGTACAGCGCAGTTTCATGGTCAATGCCAAGGCGGTGATCCCGCTCGGCGGCGCCACACTTGATGGCTATGTCAGCTATTCCGACCGCGCCGAACAGGACTATCAGGATCTCTCGCTCGAGATGATCAACCGGCTCGGTTACAAGTGGGATAATTTCGGTCCGTCGAACTATAAGCTGGCGGTGCTGGTGGCCGATATTGCTGCCAATCGCGGCGAAACCGGCACCACGCCGCTCAACCCGGCCGCCGGTACGGTCTATCCCGCCCCGATCAAGTTCGTCGATGACGCCTATTACGACGCCTCGGGTCTGCGCCGCGATACCCTTGCCGCGGTGGGCCTGACTGCGCCGCTGGGCGAGCGCGTGACTTTCCACCTTAAGGGCTATTACCATCGCAACGAAGGCCAAGGCACCTGGGGCACACCTTATGTCAACAGCCCGACCGGTGTGCCAATGGCTGTCCGCACCACCGAATACGATATTAATCGCAAGGGTGTGTTCGCCAGCCTCAAAGTCGATCTGGGAATGAATGCGTTCACCCTCGGAGCCTGGTACGAAAACAACGACTTCGAGCAAGCCCGCCGCTTTTACGCTTATACCAGCCGTACCGTGGCGGGCCGCGATCACCTCAAGTTTATGCGCGGGCCGTTCTTTACCCAGTGGGACTTCAACTTTAATACCAAAACTTTCCAGTATCATGTCGAAGACGAAATCACGTTGGGCGACACCAAGATCAATTTTGGCTGGAAAGGGTTTAAGGTTGATAATCACGCTGCGGCGATAGTCCAGGGCGGACGCACCATCGGTGATCTCAGCGTAAAGGACTGGTTCCAGCCCCACGTCGGGATCAACCGGAAACTGGGCAGCGATTTGGAAGCCTTTGCCGGCTTTACCCAGGTAACCCGTGCCTTTACGTCCTCGACCACTGGAGGCCCGTTTTCATCGACCCAGGCCGGCTTCAATGCGATCAAGCCCTTCCTCAAGCCCGAACAGTCAGACACTTATGAGGCCGGCCTGCGCATTGGCACGGGTCAGTTCCACGGAGTACTAGCAGGCTACTTGGTCAACTTCCGCAATCGCCTGTTGACCATTCCGACCTCGGTCGGGATCGTTGGCTCTGCCAACGCGCTGCAGAACGTCGGCGCAGTCCGCTCGGCAGGCTTCGAAGCGACCGGCGAATTTAAGTTGGGTCAGGGTTGGTCGCTGTTCGGTTCCTACAGCTACAATGACAATACCTACCGCGACAACGTCGTAATTACGAGAACTGTCTCGGGAGTAACCACCGTTACCATAATCCCGACGCAAGGAAAAACCGTTGTCGACTCGCCCAAACACCTGCTCCATGGCGAGATTGCCTATGACAATGATCGCCTATTCGGCCGCGTTAGTGTCGGTTATATGTCGAAGCGCTTTTTCACTTACACTAACGATCAGTCGGTTCCGGGCCGCGCACTGGTCGACGCAACATTGGGTTATCGCTTCGATTTGGGCATGCGCAAGCCGGTTGAGATCCAGTTAAATGGTTCCAACCTGCTCAACAAAGACTATGTCGCGACGATTGGTTCTAACGGCTTCGGCAACACAGGTGACAACCAGACGCTGCTGGCCGGGGCTCCGCGACAAGTGTTCGTAACGTTGAAAATCGGATACTGACGGCGACGGGCGGCGCATTGAGCTTTGCTTGCACTGGCGGCGTCAATGCCGCTACCAGCGTTAGCCGTCCGGCGTTATGATCGAAGCAGAGCAAAGCGGCCAGCACATTCCCGATTTGTGCCGGCACCTTAACGAGGGCGGTTCTGCGTCGAACGGGATCGGCGAGCTTTCGAGCGTTATTTGCCTCTGCCGCGATTCGCAATTTACCGAAGCCAGTCCGGCCCTGTACTAGCCTACGCGCAATTTGTAATGGAAGTTACATGACTCTTTTCGCGACACCGCAGGCGCAGGGGGACGCTGATGCCGCTTATGTCGTGGTGCCGCATGGCTTGTCACCAATGCTGCTGGTTTGTGATCATGCTGCCAACGCTGTACCTGCAGCACTTTCCGGCCTCGGTCTGACGGCGGCACAACTCGACGATCATATCGCTTGGGATATTGGCGCCGCTGCTCTTACGCGGGCGCTGGCCGAACGCCTCGATGCGACAGCCGTTTTAGCAGGTTATTCGCGCTTGTTGATTGATTGTAACCGGGCACCGGATTCGCGCGATCTGGTTGCTGCGGTAAGCGATGGCATTGCCGTCCCCGCCAATAGCGGGCTGACCCCGGCCGAGCGCACGTCGCGACTTGATCTTTACCATGCGCCTTATCACCAGAAAATCGAAGCCCTGCTCAGCGATCCGGCCCGCCCCGTTCCGGTTTCCGCGATCGTTTCGATCCACAGCTTCACCCCGCATCTGAATGGGCACAGCCGGCCGTGGCAACTGGGCATCTTATTTGACGAGGACGATCGGCTAGCGCAGGAAATCTATGCACAGTGCCGCAGCGAGGACGGCTTTGTCGTCGGCCTCAACCAGCCTTACGCGCCATCCGACGGCGTTTATTACACGCTCACCCGCCATGCGGTGTCACGCAACCTGGCGGCTGTCATGCTGGAAGTCCGCAATGATCTGCTCCATTCATCGGCAGCGATCGAGCACGAAGCCGAACGCCTCGCCGGGTGGCTGGCACAGGCTTTGCGGACGCTGCCGAATGGCGCGTCGCGGGTGGCGCACTGACGGGAACGGGTCGACCCGTAATAATTGGCGCAAAGAGGATCCACGAATTGTCACAGAATGATCCAAGCATGGCGGACGATGTCTCTACGCTTCACCGGATGGGTTACGCGCAGGAATTGTCCCGTAGTATGGGAAAATTCTCCAATTTTGCGATTTCATTTTCGATCATCTGCATCTTGTCGGGTGGTATCAATTCGCTGGCGCAGGGAACCAGCGGCGCCGGCGGCGCTGCGCTCGGGATTGGCTGGCTGGTCGGGGGAGCGATCGCCTTGCTGTTCGCGTTTGGAATGGCACAGATTTCATCTGCGTTTCCCACAGCGGGCGGCCTCTATCATTGGAGCTCAATTTTGGGCGGCCGGTTCTGGGGCTGGCTCACCGCTTGGATGAACCTGCTGGGCCTGATCACGGTGCTCGCTGCAATCAACGTCGGCACGTACGCGTTTATGATTGGAGCGTTTGGGCCAACGCTGGGGATTGCGGATACTTTTGGCCACAAGCTCATCTTCATGGTGGTGGTCACGGGCCTTCACGCGATGATCAACCATGTCGGCATCAAGGCCACGACCCGGCTTACGGACTTTTCCGGATACCTGATTTTGATCGGCACTAGCGGGTTGATCGTGGTGTTGCTGGTTTTTGCCCCAAGCCATGATTTTAGCCGCTTGTGGACTTTCACCAATTATGCTGGCGATGCCGGAGGCGGGGTGTGGCCAACAACGTCATCGTTGGGGATGCTGTTCCTGCTGGGATTGTTGCTGCCAATCTACACCCTGACGGGCTATGATGCCTCAGCTCATACGTCGGAAGAAACGATCGACGCTGCGCGCAGTGTGCCCAAAGGCATCATCCATTCGGTATTTTGGGCCGTATTGTTCGCATGGCTGTTCTCATGCGCTTTCGTACTCGCCATTCCGGACATGGCGCAGGCCGCCAAGCAGGGCTGGAATGTCTTCTTCTGGACCCTCGATCAGATCATGCCGGCCGGGTTCAAAATCACAATCTACATCGTTATTTTCGTTGCCCAGTTCATCTGCGGTTTGGCCACCGTCACGTCGATCAGCCGGATGATCTTCGCCTTTGCCCGCGACAATGGCCTGCCTTGGTCGGCGGTGCTGAAGCAGGTCAGCCCAAAATGGCGCACGCCAGTGGCGGCGATCTGGACCGGATCGGCGCTCGCGGTGTGCTTTGTCGCTTATGCCGACGCCTATTCGGTGGTGGTTTCGGTCACCTCAATCGCGCTATATCTCTCTTACGCCATGCCGATCGCGGCAGGCTTTTATGCTTATGGGCGGACATGGACGGAGATGGGGCCTTGGAATATGGGACCTGGCTTTCGGATCGTCGCGATCTTGTGCGTAATGGCTTCGCTCGCAATTTTCTATATCGGGGTTCAACCACCCAATGAACTGGCGCTCAAAGTGCTCGGCTGGATTGCGCTGATTACCGCCGCCGCTTGGTTCGGCTTCGAACGACGCCGGTTCAAGGGGCCGCCGACCGGTGCTGAAATTGCCCGCCGTCAGGCTGAAATCGCTGCGGCCGAAGTCGCTGTCGGCCAAGCGTCGGCATAGCTTCGCATTGTCAAAGGTGAGAATTAGCCATGCTGTCATCCAATTTGACCGTGCCGGACATCAAGGCTTTGGTGGAAGAACGCGCGCCCGCCTGTGCCAAGGTTGGCGTCTTTGACATCGACGGCATTTTTCGCGGTAAATATATGGGCGCGGAAAAACTCGCTTCCTCGCTCGATAACGGCTTCAGCTTTTGCGACGTTGTGCTGGGCTGGGATAGCAACGATCAGCTGTACGACAATTCCTCTTTTACAGGCTGGCATACCGCCTATCCCGACGTTGGTGTCAGACTGCTTCCTGAAACGCTGCGGCGGATTCCGTTTGAGGATGATATGCCACTGATCCTGGGCGAGTTTACCGGCGCGGCCGAGGCCATCTGTCCACGCGGCCTGCTCCGCCGCATACTCGCCCGAGCCGACGCGATGGGCTATACGCTTAAAGCTGCCGCCGAATTTGAATTTTTCGTATTTGAAGAAACGCCGCATTCTGTCCGAGAGAAGAATTATCGTAATTTGAACAATCTGTCGCCCGGCTATTTCGGCTATTCGATGCTGCGTTCGGGTGTGCATGCGGAAATATATCAGGAGTTGCTGCTGCTGTGTGAGCAGATGGATATGGAGATTGAAGGCCTGCACACCGAGACCGGGCCTGGTGTGTTGGAAGCCGCGATCAAAGTCGACGATGCGCTGAAGGCCGCAGACAAGGCCGCTTTGTTTAAAACATTCGCCAAGATATTCTTCCAGCGCCGCGGGTTGATGGCCACCTTCATGGCAAAATGGTCACCCGATTGGCCCGGCCAGTCCGGCCATTTACACATGTCTCTGTTTGATAAAGTAACTGGTCAGGGGATATTTTTTGACAAGCAAAAGCCGCTCAACATGGCCGATGAAATGCGGTGGTTTGTTGGCGGCCAGCAGGCGCTTCTGCCCGAACTGCTGGCGATGGTGGCCGGTACGGTCAACAGCTATACAAGGATTGTTCCGGGCTATTGGGCACCCACCGATGCGACATGGGGTTATGAAAACCGCACTTGTGCCTTGCGGGTAATCGGCGGATCAGAGAAATCGCAACGCGTGGAGTATCGTATCGCCGCGGCTGACATTAATCCTTACATTGCGCTCTCAGCCGCAATTGGCTCGGGACTGTGGGGCATCGAAAATCGGATCGAACCGACGGCGCCGATCACGGGCAACGCCTATGCCAAAACGCTACCCAAGCGGCTGGCTCTGCCCCGCACGCTGGAAGAGGCGGCGAAGCGGTTACGCCGATCAAAACCCGCGCGTATATTGTTTGGCGACGCGTTCGTTGAGCATTATGCCGCCAGCCGCGATTGGGAAGTTCGCCAGTCGCGTAAGGCGATTACCGATTGGCAGTTGGCCCGCTATTTCGAAAACATCTGAGATCAGGCAAAACAGCAAGGATGACGCACGATGGCAGAATTGATCTGCGTTTCCCCGATCGATGGGCGCGAAGTGGTGCGCCGCGAAACCGCAAGCGCTGCAGCCATCGCCGCCGCGCTCACCCAACTACGTCTTGCCCAATCGGCGTGGGCGCACGTGACACTCGGCGAACGTGCCACGATTCTTGACCGCTTCCTTGAGATCATGCGCGCGCAAAATGAGGAGGTAACGGTCGAACTGGCGTGGCAGATCGGCCGCCCGGTGCGTTACGGAGGCGAATTTCGATCCTTTGCGGAACGCGTCCGCTATCTGATCGATCTGGCCCCCGCCGCGCTCACGCCAACGCTTCCGACCGACCGGCAGGTGGGCCTCACCCGCTACATCGCCCGCGTTCCGCTTGGCATTGTCTTCGTAATAGCCCCGTGGAATTTTCCTTATCTAACTGCCGTCAACACCATCGTCCCCGCGCTAATGGCCGGCAACGCCGTGCTGCTCAAACATTCCGCGCAAAGTCTGCTGGTGGGGGAGCGGTTTCAGGCCGCGTTGGATGCGGCCGGCCTGCCCTCTGGCTTGTTCTGCAACATGGCGCTCAGCCACGATGATACGGCGCGCATCCTATCAAGCGGGTCGGTTGATCATATCACCTTCACCGGTTCGGTGGAGGGCGGCCGCGCCATAGAACGCGCGGCCGCGGGCAGCTTCACAGCCTGTACGCTGGAACTGGGCGGCAAGGATCCGGCCTATGTCCGCGCTGACGCCGATCTGGAGTTCGCGGCCGAGAATATCGTTGATGGCGCATACTTCAACAGCGGACAAAGCTGCTGCGGGATAGAGCGCATCTATGTTCATGAAAACCTGTATGATGGATTTGTTGACTACTTCGCCGAGCTCACCAGCAAATATCTTCTGGGTAATCCGCTCGATCCGGAGACCACCTTGGGACCGATGGCAGCCACCCGTTTTGCCGCTGTTGTTCGCGCCCAAACCGCCGATGCGGTGGCCAAGGGTGGCATCACGCTGATTGATCCGGCAGCGTTTGCGGCCAATCGGGAAGGTACCCCCTATTTGATGCCGCAGGCGGTAATCGGGGTCAATCACAGCATGGCGATCATGCGCGAAGAAAACTTCGGCCCACTGGTCGGAATCATGAAGGTGCGCGACGACAATGAAGCGGTGCGGCTGATGAATGACAGCGATTTTGGTTTAACCGCCTCGCTGTGGACCGCTGACATGGCCGCCGCCGCCGCCATTGGCGCACGGCTGGAATGCGGCACGGTCTTTGCCAATCGCTGCGATTACGTCGATCCTGGCCTTGCTTGGACCGGGGTCAAGCATACCGGCCGCGGAGCATCGGTCGGCCAACTGGGCTATGATGGTCTGACGCGCCCCCAATCCCTACATCTGCGTGAGGTTTGAAACCATATGTCACTGCCCTCCACCAACTGGAATTATCCCACCGCCGTTCGGTTTGGCATCGGGCGGATCGTCGATCTTCCTGCAGCTTGCAAGGAGCTAGGCCTGCAGCGGCCCTTGCTGGTAACCGATCCCGGCATCGCCCGGTTACCGATGATTGCAGAAGCGCTCGCTCAGCTTGAGGCAGCGGGTCTTTCGCCAGCGCTGTTCAGCGACGTCAAAGCGAATCCTGTGGGGGCCAATGTCGATGCGGGCGTGGTCGCTTATCGAGCGGGTCAGCATGACGGGGTGATCGCGTGGGGCGGCGGCAGCGCGCTTGATGCCGCCAAGGCAATTGCGTTCATGTCCGGCCAGACCCGTCCTTTGTGGGATTTTGAAGATGTCGGCGATTGGTTCACGCGCGCCGACGCGGCGGGAATCGCGCCGATCATTGCCGTGCCCACCACGGCCGGCACGGGCTCAGAAGTCGGCCGCGCGTCGGTAATTGTTGATGAAACGAGCCACAGCAAGAAAATCATCTTCCATCCCAAGATGATGCCTGCCATCGTCATCCTTGATCCCGCGCTTACCACCGGTCTGCCGCCGTTCATCACCGCAGCCACGGGAATCGATGCGCTCTCGCACTGTCTTGAAGCCTATTGCGCGCCCGGATTCCATCCGATGGCGGATGGGATTGCGGTTGAGGGCATCCGGTTGATCAAGGATTGGCTCCCCCGCGCGGTGGCGCACGGGGATGATCTGGACGCGCGCGGCTACATGCTGGTCGCGGCCTCAATGGGGGCTACCGCCTTTCAAAAGGGCTTGGGCGCGATGCACGCGCTCGCTCATCCGATCGGGGCACTTTATGATACTCATCATGGCGCAACCAATGGCGTCTTCATGCCGTATGTGCTGGCCTTCAACCGGCTTGCCATTGAAGACAAAATTAGTCGGCTGGCCGCTTGGCTCGGATTGCCGCGCCCGTCATTCGCGAGCTTTTTCGACTGGATTTTGGAATTGCGCGCAACGATTGAAATTCCTCACGGACTTTCGGCTTTGAATGTCGATGGCCAACGCTTCGCCGAAATCGCCGCGATGGCAGAACGCGATCCGTCAGCCAGCGGCAACCCGATCCGCTTCGATGCGGCGGCGGCGCGGCAGGTCCTGGAAAAGGCCTTGGCCGAAGATGTTTCATAAAACCAAGCCACAAACGCGCGGCGGTGCTTTGGACCGGCCTTGCGGTTCCTGCCAACCTATCCGCCAGTCAGCCCGGCAGCACCGCCCAGTGGTGCGTCGCCCATACCAGCATGGCACATACCACCAGCGCCAGATAGGGCAGGACACCAGCCCGCTTCCGATCGGGCGGCGCTTCGCCCGAATCCTCCGCACCGCCCGAATGCAACGGAAAGCGCCCTCGGTCCTGGAAATAATGCCGAAACAGGAACACCGGAACGATCAGCCCGGCGGCGAGCAGACCGTTGCGCAGCGTTCCTGCTCCCCAGACATCTGCCCCCGCGCCCATGAACACCATATTCACAAAACCCAGCCCCGCCGCCAGCCCCAGCAGCCAGGTCGGGCAACGGAACGGACGGGCGCGGTCAGGGCGATCTAGCCGGTGGATCCAGCCGGCTTGCAGATTGAGGAAGTTGAACAGGAAATAGCAGACGTTCGAGATCATCAGCACCGCGAAATAATCGGACGCTAGCAGCAACACCAGATTGAAACTCAAGTCGGTCCACATCGCGGCGGTAGGCGCTCCGTGGCTATTGACGCGCGAGAGATAGCGCGGCAGCCAGCCATCGACCGATGCTTGATACAACGTCCGCGATGACCCCATCATCGATGTCATCACGATTAGCAGCAGCGCCAGAATCAGCATCGCCACCATGACATTGGTGGCGACCACGCCGCCATTGATGATCCGCGCCAGCGCCAGCGCTACCCCCGATCCATCGTAGATCTTAGGGTCAAGCAGCGCATCCAGCCCGAGCGACGCCTGAAACGCTAGCGGGACCAGCGTGAAAATTACGATGCACAGCAACCCGGCGCTAAAGATCGCGCGGAAGGTGTCACGCGCCGGGTCTTTGAACTCACGCGTATAGCACACCGCAGTCTCGAAGCCGTAGGTCGACCAGCCCGCACCGAACATGGCGCCAGCTAACAAGGTCAGGCCCGCGCCGTTCCAGGTCCCGAACGACAGATGCCCGGCCGCATCGCGCGCCAACGGCAGCAAGGGAAACAGATGATCGCTAGGCAGATCGCCGGTCAGGATCGGGACAAGACCGACTAGAATTAGCGGCGACAGGCAGATCAGGCCCATGATTTTTTGCGCTGCAGCCGCTCGCGCTGCCCCTTGATGCTGCAGGCCGAAGGTCAGTAGCAGAAAGCCCGCCGCGATGATCGAGACCAGGTTAATCCTCAGATGCAGCCCGCTGCGGACAAAATCCAGCGGGAGCAGATCAATCTGCCAGCTGTTGATCGCCGCATCCGGCGCGAACAGGCTGGCCAAGACATAACCCGCCGCCAGGCTGGTGCCGAGCGCCATGACCGGCGACCAGGCCAGCCAGTTACACCACACCGAGATCGGCGCGATGAACTTGCTATATGGCAGCCACGCCGCCGCGCCATAGACCGAAGCCCCACCCGATTTGTGCGGGTAGAGCCCGGCGATTTCAGCGTAAACAAACGACTGGATGAAGCCCATCAGGATCGAGACGATCCATACCACCCAAGAGGGCTGACCGATCACTGTCGCCACGCCGCCCATGGTCAACAGCACGCCGGCTGGTACGCCGCTTGATGCCCAGAATGCGTCGCTCCAGCTCAGCTGCCGACGCAGCTGCTGCACGTCAGGGCCGCTCATGCGCTACCGAAGTACATCTTGGCGGTCACGCCCCAAGCCCGCAACTTGGAGTAGAGGCTAGCAACCAGCCCAGCAAACAGCGAGTAGTCCAAGTAACAGGCGCGATTGGAGACATTGCTGACATATGACCTTACCCAACGTCGCCCTATTCTTTCCAACTCTGCTGCCAAGCTCATTTGGTTGGCAAGACTTTTCTTAGCGAATGCCATCGACGTTGGCATAGCCCAGTGTCGAATGCAACCAGCGACGGTTTCAAGTCGATCATACTGCGAGGGCTCTGTCAAAGCAAACTGGGCGGTATTCCGGTGGGTACTGTCAAAGCAAACGCACTGCTATTTCCCAATCTGGTTAGCTAAATTCCGCTAGACGCGGTAATGTGAGTTTAATCGCCATACGAGCTGTCTTTGTACCCATTTCCGGAAGCGATATGCCTCGGCAAGGCTCTCCGCGGTGCTGTCAGTCTAATCGCAACTCGCCTCCAATTGGCGTAGCTCCAGCTTTGGGTGCGCGGGCTTAGCCCATGAGGCTCTGCCACTCGGCCAGTGCGGCCGAGCGGCGTTCCTTGTAGGTCTGGCGATCGACGAGGTGAC
>JANYGC010000112.1 GCA_025359425.1 Sphingomonadaceae bacterium | reverse complement strand
CACGTACATCTCGTCGAGGTGCCAGCGCCACTGGCGGAAGCCGCGCATGCGTGAGACGCGCTGCCGGCGGATGTCGCCGGCAAAGAGTGGCCCGAACCTGTTCCACCACATCCGCACTGTTTCGTGGCAAATGTCGATCCCTCGCTCGAACAGCAGGTCCTCGACGTTCCTGAGGCTGAGTGGGTACTTCACATACATCATCACCACGAGGCGGATCACCTCGGGGGATGAGTTGAAGTAGCGGAATGGGCTGGCGCGTTTGCGGGGGCGAGGTATGCCGGCCGCGCTAAACCGCCGATCCTGACATCGGGTGCATTTGGGCTGACAGTGCCGTCTTCGACGTTTCTCAGCGACAAAGGAAAATGCGCATACATCATCACCACAAGATCACCTCGGGCGAGGAATCGAAGCAGCGGAACGGCTTGGCGGGATTGGGAAGGCGTGGCATGGCGCGCCCATAACCAATCTACAGTCCAACGCCAGATTTTGCATCGGTCCCCACAGAGCCTGGGCATGGTATGGCCGCACCGCTAAATCCGACAATCCTCGCACGCGGATCATTTGCTCTTCTGTGGACGCCCCACGGAAGGCAAGCGGAGATTTCGAGTATTGACGCTGATCGGATGCTGCCATCTGTCCGACCTGTTTGCGCAGATTTCGCTGCGGGCTTGTATGGGAGTTCGCGGACCGGATCCAAATCAGACAGACGTGCTCGACGCACGAGAGCAAATACTGGTTCTTCCGATCCCGTCTTACCGACTGTGGCGCCATACTCTCCTTCGACCGATTGCCGTCCTCCGACGGCCTCTGGTGGTTGACGGTTTACCCTGACACCACCCGAGCTCTGTAATCCTGCTTCGTCATCAGCACGGCCCATACAATGCGTGCTGTCTTGTTCGCCTGCGCCACGCTGATCAGCATGCGCGGTTTGCGCGTCAACATCCCGGCGAGCCAAGAGCCTTCCGGGGCTCCGCGCCGACTTGCATGCTGCACGACGGCACTGGCGCCGATGATCAACAGTCGCCTCAGCGTGCGCTCGCCCATCTTTGAGATATGACCGAGCCGGGTTTTGCCGCCCGTCGACTTTTGCCTCGGGGTGAGACCGAGCCAGGCTGCAAAATCCCGCCCACATCGGAACGTCTCCATGGCAGGTGCGAGTGCGGCGATCGCGGTCGCGGCAATCGGCCCGATCCCCGGAATCGTCATCAGCCGCCGAGCAACCTCATCCTCGCGTGCTCGCCGGGCAATCTCCTTGTCGAGTTGGCCGATCCGGACATCCAGTTCTTCCAGAACGCCGAGCATAATGCGGAACATGTCGCGCGCGGCCGGTGGTAGCGAAGCCCCGAGTTCGTCGTCGACCAGCTCGCCGAGCATCGCCACCCAGCTTGGGCCACGCGGTGCCACCCAGCCGTACTCGGCCAGATGCCCGCGGATCGCATTTATCGTCTGCGTGCGCTGCCTGACAAGGAGATCGCGCGTACGGAACACAAGACCTGAGGCCTGCTGCTCCTCGCTCTTCACCGCAACAAACCGCATGTTGGGCCGCAGCGCAGCCTCGCAGATCGCTTCGGCATCGGCCGCATCGTTCTTCTGCCGTTTCACGAATGGCTTCACATAGGCCGGCGGAATCAGTCGAACCTCATGACCCATCTGGGCAAGCTCGCGGGCCCAATGATGTGAACTGCCGCACGCTTCCATCGCTACCAGGCAGCGGGGCTGTGCTGCGAAGAACTCCAGCAGCTTCCCGCGCGTGATCCTCTTGCTGAATAACTGACGCCCCGCCGCATCCGCACCATGTACCTGAAAAACCGACTTCGCGATATCCAACCCGATCGTACTAACTTCCTCCATGGACGCCTCCTGCTCATTAGGTGCTCGACACACCTCCCTTGGCACGAAATGCCGCCGGGGGCGTCCACCCCATCAGACAGAGCCACCGCCGGTCATGACGGCTTTGCCAGAGCCTCATTCTCGCCGATCAAGTCCTGCTCGTCTCTGCGGCGGTGGACCAGCCGATAGAGCGCGGGCAGAACGAGCAGAGTCAGGATCGTCGAGGAGATGATCCCGCCGATGACGACGGTCGCCAGCGGCCGCTGGACTTCGGAACCGGCACCAACGTTGAGCGCCATCGGCACAAAGCCAAGCGACGCGACCAGCGCCGTCATCATCACCGGGCGCAAGCGCGTCAATGCGCCTTCGCGAATGGCGGCATCCAATTGCATTCCGCGTTCCCGCAAGTCCTTGATGAAGGACAGCATGACCACGCCGTTGAGCACCGCAACACCCGATAGCGCAATGAACCCGACTCCGGCGGATATGGACATCGGGATGCCTCTCAGTGCCAGAGCGGCGATCCCCCCTGTGAGCGCCAGTGGCACACCCGAGAACACTACAGCGGCGTCCTTGACCGACCCGAACAACGCAAACAGTAGTGCGAAAATCAGGACAAGCGCCAGCGGAACCACCAGCTTCAACCGCGCGGAAGCCGACTGGAGCTGCTCGAATGTTCCGCCATAGACGATATAATAGCCCTCGGGCACGGTCACTTCGGCACCGACCTTGGCTTGCAATTCGGCAATGAACGAGCCGAGATCGCGGCCTCGGACGTTGGCGGTCACCACAGCCCGGCGTTTGCCGTTCTCACGGCTGATCTGGTTGGGCCCGACCGACAGTTCGATGTCCGCCAGTTCCGCCAGCGGGACGAAACCTGCACCCTCGCCCGGCAGCGGAATTGGCAAGCGACCCAGCGCATCGAGATCGGTTCGCAAGGTTTCGGGCAGTCGGACGACGATGTCGAAGCGCCGGTCACCCTCGAACACCTCGCCAGCCTTGCGGCCTCCGGTGGCGGTCGACACCGCGTCCTGGACATCGGCCACGTTGACGCCGTAGCGCGCCAGCATGTCGCGCTTCGGCGTGACCGCGAGAACCGGCAAGCCGGTCACTTGTTCGAGTTTTACATCTTGCGCACCGGGAATGCCCTTGGCGACATTCTCGATGGCCTTGCCGTTTTCGAGCAAGACCTCAAGATCGTCACCGAACAGCTTGATCGCGACGTCGGCGCGAACCCCGGCGATCAGCTCGTTCATGCGCATCTGTACAGGTTGGGTGAACTCGTAATTGTTGCCGGGGATCTGGCGCACTGCGGCATCGAGCTCTTCAACTAGCTGCTCGCGCGGCTTGCGCGGATCGGGCCATTCGCTGCGGTCCTTGAGGATCAGGAAGTTGTCCGCAACCGAGGGCGGCATCGGGTCGGTTGCTACGTCCGCCGTGCCCAGCTTGGCGAAGACGCGCTCCACCTCGGGAAACTTGCGGATGCGATCTTCCAATCCCTCCTGCATCGTGATCGCCTGGCTCAGACTAGTTCCGGGAATGCGCAGTGCGTGCAGCGCGATGTCCCCTTCCTCAAGATTGGGAATGAATTCCGAACCTAGCCGCGTTGCGCCTATCGCACTGAGCGCGATCAATGCGAGTGCGCCGCCGATCAGCAGTTTGCCGCGCGCCATCGTCTTGTCGAGCAGCGGCGCGTAGCGCGCGTTGAGCCAAGCCATGACCCGGCTCTCCTTCTCCTCGACCTTGCCGGTGACGAACAGCGCGACGGCCGCGGGGACGAAGGTGAGCGAGAGCAGCATGGCCGCCGTCAGCGCCAGAACCACGGTAATCGCCATTGGGTGGAAGGTCTTGCCCTCGATCCCGGTGAGCGCAAAGATCGGCAGGTAAACCACCGTGATTATCACGATCCCGAACAGGCTGGGGCGCATCACTTCCGCGCTGGCCTTGGCGACCAGCCCGAACCGCTCCTCGCGGTCGAGCAGCCGCCCCATCCGGTGCTGCGCTTCGCCCAGCCGTCGCAGGCAGTTCTCGACGATGATAACCGCACCATCGACGATCAGACCGAAATCGAGCGCGCCGAGACTCATCAGATTGGCCGACACCCGTCCCTGCACCATGCCGGTCAGCGTCATCAGCATCGCGAACGGAATGACTGCGGCGGTAATCAGCGCCGCGCGGATATTGCCGAGCAACAGGAACAGCACGACGATTACCAGCACCGCACCCTCGACCAGGTTCTTTTCGACTGTGCCGATGGTCCGGTCGACAAGTTCGGTGCGATCATAAAGCGGCTGGGCAATCACGCCCGCAGGCAGAGACGCTTGGACCTGCCGCAGCCGCTCCGCCGATGCCTGCGCCACCACGCGCGGATTTTCCCCGGTGAGCATGAATATCGTGCCGAGCACGATTTCCTTGCCGTTCTGGGTGGCCGCGCCGGTGCGCAATTCAGACCCGATCACAACCTCGGCCACATCGCCTATGCGGATCGGCACACCGCCGCGAGTTGCGACGATAATTTGGGCTAGGTCCGCTTCGTTCTCGGCCCGGCCCGGCAGCCGGATCAGGATTTGCTCCCCTGCGCGCTCGACGTAGCCCGCGCCCCGATTGCCGTTGTTGCGTTCGAGCGCCTCGACCACGTCGGACAAGGACAGGTCGATCGCGGCTAGCTGCGCGGTATTGGGCGTGACGTGATACTGGCGGGCATAGCCGCCAATCGAATTGACCTCGGCCACCCCGGGGACCGTCCGCATCTGCGGACGCACCACCCAGTCGTTCAAGGTCCGGAGGTCGGTCGGCGTCCATGCCGTGCCGTCGGGCTTCTTCGCACCCGCCTTGGGCTCGACCGAATACATGAAGATTTCGCCGAGCCCGGTCGCGATCGGGCCCATCTGCGGCTCGACGCCGGGGGGAAGCTGCGACTTGACCGCCTGAAGGCGTTCGTTGACCAGCTGCCGCGCGAAATAGGTGTCGGTGCCGTCCTTGAACACAACGGTCACTTGGCTAAGGCCGTAGCGGGAGACCGAGCGGGTGTAGTCGAGCCCCGGTATCCCGGCGATTGTGGTCTCTATGGGGAAAGTGACACGCTGTTCGGCCTCGAGCGGCGAATAGCCTTCGGCCTCGGTATTGATCTGCACCTGAACATTGGTGATGTCGGGCACGGCGTCGATCGGCAGGCGTGTTGCGCTCCATACGCCGAGCGCAGCAAGCGCGGCAACGACAGCGAGCACCATCCAGCGCTGGCGGATCGAAAATCCGATGATACGGGCAAGCATGGGTCAGTCCTTCCCGATCAATGGTCGTGGCTCGCGCCGGACTTTTCGACGTCGGCGCGAATGAGGAAGGCTCCCTTGGCGGCGTAGCGCGTGCCGGGTTTGAGGCCACCGAGCACCTCGGTCCACTCGGGCGATCTGCGTCCAAGTTCGAGCATGCGGACCTCGTAGGCATCGCCGAAATTGGCGAAGACCACGGTGAAATCGCGGAATCGTTGCAGTGCCTCGGTGCGCACCGCGAGCGGCACAGTGACGGCGTTGACCGTGACCCTGCCGCGCAGCGCCATCCCCGGACGCAAACGCCCGCCGATATTGGGCAGGTTTGCCCGGAGCAGCGCGGTCCCCGCCGCAGCGTTACCCTCTGCCAGGTAATCGCCGAGCGTGGTGCCGGCAATTGTCTGGCCGTCCATTGTCTCGACCTCAACCCGCAGGCCGGGCCGCACCAGTGCAAGGTCTTTGGGGAAGACGTTGAACACCACCTGGGTTTGCGCCGGGTCGGTGATCACGTAGAGCGCGCGGTCACCGGTGACGTCGCCGGAATTGCCGTTGCGCTCCGCAACAACCCCCGAAGCGGTCGCGTAAACCGGGTAAATTTGCAGGCTCTCGCTCGATTCGATCCGCGCCAGCAACTGCCCCCGCCGGACATAGTCGCCCACTGCCTTGGTAACGCTGACCACTCGCCCCGGAAACTGGCCGCGAATTTCGGAGCGGCCGGTCGGGGCAAGCTGGACCGTGCCGAACAGTTCGCGGGTTTCGCCGATGGTGGCGGGGCCTGCGGTTTCGATGATCACGCCATTGGCCTTGGCAACGTCGACTGGAATGCGCGTCTGCCCTTCGGGGTTGGCATATTTCCAGACGTGGCGCTTGCCGTCCACCATTGCGACGACTTCGAAATCGAAGCTGTGCGGTTCAACCACAGTCCCTTGTCCATCGAGCCGATCTGCGACCGGCTTGAAGTTGAACACGTTTACCTCTCCGTCGAGGCGGTGGAGGGTCACGGTCAGGTCGACCAGTTTGGGATCGAGCGGCTTGCCGTCCCGCGTTGGGAACACGCGGAACAGCGGCGGCACGCCATCCTCGAACACAGTCATTTCCAGAGCAAAATCGCCGTTGCGCAGCATCCGCCCATTATGCGGCCCCTTTTCAGGCTGAGCTGCTGCGCCATGTTCTCCCTCAGCGGGCTTCTCGGCTCCGCCGCCGCAAGCAGCGAGGGGCAGCGCCGCCAGCAGGGCCGCAAGGATCTGGATTTTCGCGGAACGGGTCATTGCTCGGTCTCCCCGCCGGCGGAGACGTCGAAGCGTCCCGAGAGCCGGTCGATTTCGGTTTGCAGGTCGCGCCACTGGTTGGCGGCGGCAATCCATAGTTTCTGCGCTTCGACGATGGCGTCGGCAGCGTCCTGAACATCGCGGAAGGTGAAGCCGCCGCGCCGGTAACCCGCGCGCACCTGCTCAAGCGTGCGGACGGTGCGCGGCATTACTTCGGTGCGGATCGAATCGGCGCGCAGCCGGGCTGCATCGGCCTCAGCCCGCAAGCCCGCGAGCCGCCGCAAGCGCTCCAGCCGGTCCGCTTCGGCAGCAAATTCAAGGCGGCGGCGTTCCGCTTGTGCGGCTTCGATGTTGCCCTGATTGCGATCGAACCGGCTCAAGGGAATGGTGATCCCGGTTACGAGCGCGACATCACCGGTTCCACGCAGATAGCGCACGCCACCGGACAGTGTGTAGTCCTGCACCCGCCGGGTTTCTTCGAGCTGAACTCCGGCCCGCGCCCGCGCCAAGGTCGCTTCTGCGAGCGCTTCGTCTGCGGGGGCAATCGCGATAGGGCTGTTGACTGGTGTGAGGACGCCACCACTCACCTCGATCCCTGTGCCCGTGCCTCCCCAGAATGACGCGAGCACCATTCGCGACGCCGATTGCCGCCGGTTGGCCTCATCGAGATCGATCTGCGCCTGCGCAACCCGCGCGGCGGCGCGGGTCTCGACGAACAGCGGGTCCTTATATCCGCGCACGCGGCGCAGCGCTTCGGCCTGCATCTCGCGTTCCACCTTGAGCCGGTAAGCGGCTGCCCAGGCCACCTCATCGGCGATAATTACGTCGAAGTATGCGCGCTCGACCCGCGCTGCGAGGTCGAGCCGTGTGACTTGCGCATTGGCCTCGGCGACGCCAATACCGCGCTCGGCGTAAATGGTCCGCGCCTGACGTTTGTCCCCGCGTTCGAGAGTCTGAGAGTAGGTTGCGGTGAACTCGGATTGGGAGAGCACGTTGTAACGACCGCTGCCCACTAAGTTCTCACCCGTGACCGACACCGTCGGGTTGGGCTGAACGGCAGCTTGAGTGCGTTTCGCCCGCGCTGCCTCGATCGCGGCCTGATCGGCGGCAAGCCGGGGCGCACCCTCGCTTGCCTTGGCGATGGCCTGTTCAAGCGTCAGCGCCTCGGCATGGGCTGCAGTCCCGGACTGGACGCACAGCGCGCCCGCCAACAGGGCCGCTGCCAGTAATCTTGGCATGAATTATCTCCTGAATCGAACATGTAAGACCGCGCGCCCAATGAGGCACGCGGTCAGGTCAAGCTGCGATCAGGCTGTGGGCGGCTGTGTCGGGGGGTCGGCGATCCGCGAGGTCAAGGTGGCGACGCGGGCCGGGCTCAACAGAGTCCGGGCCGGGATGGAAGCGCCATCAAGGCCGAGGTCTGAGACGTTGATACCGGCGGGCGGCTGATGATCGTGCATCGGGCTGGTGGTCCGATCATCGTCTGCTACCGGACGCTCGTCCGGTGATTGTGCCGACGTTTGGTCGTCCTGATCGACCTGAGCCGTGGCATGATGATCCTGATCGTCGTGAGCATGCGCAGGCGCATGAAAGCCACTCACGGCCAGCACCAGCACCAGCACCCAACTGAGAATCGTCGTTCGCACGCAGGTACCCTAGCAATGAGGGACGGATGACGCAACGCAGCAACAGACCAAGTATCACGTAAAATATTCGCTTGCCTCCGCGAAGCGAAAGAACGCATCGTGCAGCCATGCTTTCAATCCTTGCAAACCGCACCTATCGGCATCTGCTTGCGGCCCAGATCGTCGCGCTGGTCGGCACCGGCCTCGCCACGGTGGCCCTGGGGCTGCTGGCTTACGACATCGCCGGAGGTAATGCCGGGGCAGTTCTCGGCACCGCATTGGCGATCAAGATGATTGCATACATCGGCGTCGCCCCGATTGTCGGCGCTTTTGCCGATCGGCTGCCGCGCCGGGCTTTCCTGGTGGCGATGGACCTGATCCGCGCCGGGGTCGCGCTGTTGCTGCCGTTCGTCGATCAGGTCTGGCAGGTTTATGTGCTGATCTTCGTGTTGCAATCGGCTTCGGCGGCGTTCACCCCGACCTTCCAGGCGACGATCCCCGATGTCCTGCCTGAAGAGCAGGACTACACCCGCGCGCTCTCGCTATCCCGCCTGGCTTACGACCTCGAGAGCTTGCTGAGCCCGATGCTCGCCGCCGTGCTGCTGACGGTGATTAACTTCCACTGGCTGTTTGCGGGAACATCGGTCGGCTTTCTGGGATCAGCGTTATTGGTCCTTTCAGTGACCTTGCCGCGTTCACCCGCCAAGCCGCGCACCGGCGGGATCTACACCCATACGACCAGGGGCCTGCGCATCTACCTCAAGACGCCGCGTCTGCGGGGACTGCTGGCCGTCAATCTGGCGGCTGCTGCGGCAAGCTCGATGATCATCGTCAACACGGTGGTGATTGTCCGGGACTTGCTCGGTTTCGGGCAGCGCGAAGTCGCATTTACGCTGGCGGCATACGGCGGCGGATCGATGCTTGCGGCATTCATCCTGCCGCGCCTGCTTGACCGGATCGCCGACCGCACGGTTATGCTCGCCTCGGCGGCGGCGCTGACTGCCTTGCTCGCCGCACTGGCCAGTCTGACCGGCGGACTACGCGGGCATCCCGAACTGTGGCCGATGCTGCTGGGCGGGTGGTTCCTGCTCGGCATCGCCTATTCGATGAGCATCACGCCATCGGGACGGCTGCTCAAACGCTCGGCGGCTTCGAGTGACCGCCCCGCAGTGTTTGCCGCGCAGTTCGCGCTAAGCCACGGCTGCTGGCTGATTGCCTACCCGCTCGCCGGGCAAATCGGGGCGAACTGGAGCCAGCAGGCGGCATTCGGAGTCCTTGCCGCGCTGGCTGCTTTAGGGTTACTGGCAGCGCTGGCGGTCTGGCCAGCGCGTGACGCGCAGCAGGTCGCGCACCAGCATGATGACCTGCCCAGCGACCATCCCCATTTGCGCGAACACCAGGGCGACGACGGCAGCCATGCGCACGATTTCGTTATCGACGATCTGCACGTGGCTTGGCCTGGCAAGGCATGATCCATTCTGGCATAGTTTTAACATGCAAGGCAGTGAGGTTGGGCACCAGTATTCAATGTCCTCCGAGTGAGGCTAGTGGCATTTGACCAAGCGACCGCTTATAGCGTCGTCGCCCTGACAGCCGAACAATTGCGGTGCCAGGTAAGGTCCGCTTACGGGCATCGGAAATGCGGATCCGAATAGCCGCGATTGGGCACGAATCCGCCCTGGCCGTGATCGACTGTAATTGGGACGGTCACTGAGACGGCTATGGCGAGAATGACGCCGTGGAGGGCTATCGCCGGGGTTATCACCGGGGTTGCCACCATGTTCGTAATGCGCTGGTTGGCGGAGCGACTGGAAGCTCGCGATACTGGCAACGCTCTAATTCCGCTTGGTTTTCTCGCAGCCGTGTCCATGGACTGTGTCATCGACGGCGTGGTTATCGGTATCGGCTTCGCGATCGGCGCGCGCCAGGGCGTGCTGGTTTCGGCCGCGCTGGCGCTCGAAATGTTCTTTCTTGGATTGTCGACCGCAAACGCAATGCGCAGCGGCGGCGCCCGCCCGACGTAGTCGTCGCGACCTGTGTGGGATTGGCTGCTGTGCTGGGCGCTTCAGCGCTGATCGGCTTCGCACTTCTGGCTGGGGCGCCCGCGGCCGTTCTTGCCACGTTGCTCGCGTTCGGCTCCGCTGCGCTTCTCTATCTTGTCACTGAGGAGCTGCTGGTAAGGGCGCACGACCTTGGCGAGACACGGCTCGTCACCTCATTGTTTTTCCTCAGGTTTGTCGTCGTCTTTGCCGCCGAATTGTTCTCATAGCGCCCACAAAATCGTATTGACGGCACTAGCCTCGTCACTCGCCCGGATCGGCAACCACCCGGCGGCAAGCCGCAACAAGCGGGTATCGACTTCGCTCAGATGCTCGATCCGGACCGTCGGCACCTCACTGAAGCCGCATTGCTTCGCGATTTCGAAGACCCCTTGGCCGCCAATGATCTCGCCCTCCTGATCGATCAGGATCGGCAAGATCAGGCCGAAGCGTTTGATGGAGGCCTGCATGGCGGCCTGCCACCGCTTGGAGCGCTTGCGCAGCGTGCGCTTGTATGAACGGATTTCGTCCACCGGGCGGTAGACGATATTGATCCGCAAGTTGTGTTGAAGTTGCTCTATATCTGGGGACGCCTGTCTGGCATCCGGGCTTTCAGTCTGCATTCCCATTCTCAACACTCCGAACGGTGCTGTCAGTCTAATCGCAACTCGTCTCCGATTGGCGCAGCTGTAGCTTTGAGCGTGAGGGCTCAGGCCATCAGTGACTGCCACTCGGCCAGTGCGGCCGACCGGCGTTCCTTGTAGGTCTGGCGATCGACGAGGTGACGTTCCTGGTTGAAGTGGTTGTGGACATTGGCGTGGACCGAGGCGAACTTCTGCAGTGTCTTCATTCGCCTGAACCTGAGCATTGCCCGCTCTCGTCGTCGGAACGGAAGGTGGCTGTTTTCCGCTCGGTTATTTGCCCAGCGGCCGATCTCCTGCTTCTCCGCGTTGCCCAGCTCGTTCATCGCAGCGCGGTAGGATCGGAGTCCGTCGGTCGTGATCTTTTCCGGGCTTCCATGGCGCTTTAGCGTGCGCTTCATGAAGCTTAGCGCGGCTTCCTTGTCGCGGGTCTTCGTGATGAAGCTCTCGAGGATCTCACCTTCCTGGTCGACCGCACGCCACAGGTAGACCATCTCGCCATTGAGCTTCACGTACATCTCGTCGAGGTGCCAGCGCCACTGCCGGAAGCCGCGCATGCGCGAGACACGTTGTCGCCTGATGTCGCAGGCGAACAGCGGCCCGAACCGATTCCACCACATCCGCACGGTCTCATGGCAGATGTCGATCCCCCGCTCGAACAGCAGATCCTCGACGTTCCTCAGGCTCAGTGGGTACTTCACGTACATCATCACGACAAGCCGGATCACCTCGGGCGACGAATTGAAGTAGCGGAACGGACTGGCGGGCTGTCGTTTGCGGGGCATCGCGCTGCCCTAGACCGCAGCTCCTAACGAGAGGTGCATTTGGTCTGACAGAGCCGATGAAAGTGCTGGCACTGATCGACCGCGACACTGGCCAAGCGCGCACCATGGTTGTCGATGACGTAACCGCCAAGACCATCATGCCGATTGTGAAGGCAAACGTCGCCAAGGAAGCCCTGTTGATGACCGACGAAAGCGGCGTCTACAATTCGGCGGATAAGCACTTTGCGGGCCACGGCACGACCAACCATAGCGCTGGCCAGTATGTTGATTATGAAATCCCGGAAATCCACAGCAACACCGTTGAAGGCTATTTCAGCATCTTCAAGCGCGGCATGAAGGGTATCTACCAGCACTGCGGCGAGCAGCACCTGCACCGCTATTTGGCCGAGTTTGATTTCCGGTATAACAACCGCGAAGCGCGCGGTTCCAGTGACGCTGATCGTGCCGATGCGGCGCTTCGCGGTGTGGTGGGCAAGCGCCTCACTTACGCCGCCTAAGTCGGAACTCGAAAGTTGCCCGAATCCAACGGTAGGCGACGGCGCTCCCGATGGAGAACAAAGCCGCACCGGCCTTGACAGAAGAATCAATTCGGTCAGCCGTTAACAGCATTGACGTGTTTTTAATTGTGATATCGTTTATCACAAGCGGTGGAAGTGAGAACATCCCGCCAAGGTATCTACCTTCCGCTATGAGCCCCCGACTGGACTCGAACCAGCAACCTAAGGGACACGACTCCGCTTGCTCTTCCAGTTGAGCTACGGGGGCACACAGCAGAAACGCCGGGGTTAGCGCCCCGGCGTTTTCACATTCAGTTCACCGCCCGGAGCCCATTGTCAAAAGGGCGCGGCGAAGGGGTGAAGCGCTTTTCGTAATAACGCTCTCCGTCATAACCCAATGCACCATCCGCCTTCAGCCGAGACAAGACTGACCCAACGGTGTCTTTTGCTACTGCGGGGTTGAGTGCCCGCACAGATTCGTCGACTTCCGAGCTGGTAGCGCCGCGCTCGCCAACTTCACGCATGAAGTCGAGAACGTGAGGTTTGACGTTTGGCGCTCGCTTCCTTGCGGGCTTCGGTTCGTTAACCGGCTCTCCAGCGATTTCGCGCAAAAGTTCAAGCAATGTCTCTTCCTTGACGTGCAGACGCTCAATCTGAGCACGCACGGCGTCCAGCTGCGATTTGATGATGCTCATTTGCCTTCTCTCTCTTGCCATTTCATTTTACCTTTGAAGTGAGAAACGTGGTGCCCGCAGGGGGACTCGAACCCCCACATCCCGCCAAGGATTTTGGTTTTAAAGAACACTGCGTCTACCTATTCCGCCATGCGGGCACGGGCACTTGATAGCGGCCAACAAGCAAATCTGCAAGGCACTTCTATCAAGTCGGAAACTTTTTGTGGGGAATATTTATGATTGTTGCGACCAAGGATGCCGCGCGGGGTAAGGCGCGATCTGACTAACCTCGCCGACCGCCTTGGTATGTTCGGCTGTCAAGATTGCGAACATCGCCGCGCGTCGATTGATGAAGCACGGATTCCAGCCATCCCTCGCCAGCTTCTTCGGCCCGATCTTTGAATGTTTCGAAGATCGCGCCCGTCATCGACTCCACGCTGTATCCGGTTTCCGCAGCCGATAGTTCGAACGCCGCTTGATAGAGCCGCAGTAGAAGTTCGGCGCCGTTCTCGCTTCCGGTGAGAACGCGAAAAGAGGCGTCGCCGACCATAACGATCAACGCCGGTTCGGCTCGCAACATACCGCCCATCGATCGGTGCCCCCGTAGCGTGTTGCCCACTAGCGAATGCGAGTAAAGTTCGGCACCAGAATAAGCCATGCGCAGATTTCGCATTTGATCCGCCAGTCTTCGGCCGCCGCTGCTGTTCAGCGTTCCAGTTTTGCTTTTCACTTGATGCAGCCGAAGCGGTTCACCGGCCCGTAGCGGCGGCTGAATCACGTCTGCACCGGGGAATGGATTCAACTGGAAATCTAGGATTTCGGCGTTGTCCGCACGGGGTTCAGGGTTCTTAACATTGCCTCTCATCCGGCCGATGACTTCTTCGTGAAGGTGCCCCATCAACCCTTCGAGAATCATCAATCCCTTGTGACTGACGGTTGCGCCGATCGCGCTGCGAAAGTCGCCTTCGCAAAGTAGCGCTTGCGTCGCGGCTAGAAGGTAGGGGTCAAGCACGTCACCCGGGTTTCGACCGCACTCCATTTCGCGTGCCGTCTTCGGAAGATCGGCGACGATCGCCATGACTTTCGATGTTGCCCATTGCAGCACGGCGTCCGGATCGTCGAACGCGCGCAACAGTTGGGCCCGCCTTGCAAGGTTCGTCGCTGATAGGGCAATGCCGCTTTCCGGGGTTCCGGCTTCGGCAAGCATTTGTCCGAACAACTCTTGCAGTTCTACAAAGGGCAGGTTCGCCACGACTTCGACCGGCTCACTTTGCAAGCGAGCCGGCACGTCGATCGCGATACGAAGGTCCGCAATCACGCGCTGGCAGAACTCCGCAGCGTTGGCGAAGGCGCGATTGATAATCGAACGTTGCGCGCGAATCATTTCGGCCTGAAGCACCGCACCAATCCTGTGGGCGGGATGGCGAGCCGTAAGGAACTCTATCAAATCGCCCCCGCTCACGCCGCCTTCGCTACCTTGTTGCGAGCCGAAGCACGAAGACGGGCAACAGCATTCGCCATCATCGTCTCCATATCAGGATGACGAACAGTCGTGCGGCGCTTCGAAGCGTCATGTTTCAGGATTGCCTTGCCTACCGCCGTCCCTAGCGGAACGGGTACAGCATTTCCGACTTGCATGAATTGCATATTCATCGCGCCAACGAACTGCCAATTGGACGGGAAGCCCTGAATCGCCGCAGCTTCACTAACCGAAATGGGCCGAACGTGTTCGGGATGACAAAGCGCACTGCCCTTCCGGTTGGAACGGCCAGTAATGGTCGGAGCCGGCTTGTCCCATCCGAGCCGACGAAAGAAGCCCGTCTTTCCACCGCCGGATGCGAACGAATTCCCAAGGGCCTTTTTCTGAACTTCGAGTGGGAGCGAACGCCAGTTGCCGCCTTCAGGCACCATTGCGAAGAAGCGCCGAACTGTATCGGTGTAGTCGGAATGCGCACCAGGATCGTTGCGTAAATGGAAGATTGCATCCCGAACCGTGCAATAGGGGACATTCTCTGGTCCGTGCGTCGCAGTCGGGAGCGCGGCCGGCGGATGATCGCGCGAACCAAGCATGACAAAGCGCAAGCGATGCTGCGGTGCTCCGAAATCCGCTGCGTCCACAACGCCGAACGAAATATGATAGCCAAGCGCCACCGCGTCGCCGACTATCTGGCGAAGGGCGCTGCCCGACATCTCGTCGTCGTCCAACGCCTTAACGTCACCCACAGTATGATTGATCGCGCCGGCATAGCGCTTCAGGCTCCAATGCTTGCCGGGACGCTCCGCGATCGGGCGATGCCGCAGCGCCGCAGTCGTAAGGTTCGCTACGTTCTCAAGCACGAAGTAGCGCGGGCGCACGTCGGCGATCAGCCGAAAATACTCATAGATCAAGTTGCCGCGCGGATCGCTCAAAGCGGCTCGCTTCCCTCCGGAAGAAAATGGCTGGCAAGGCGGTCCCCCGGCCATCAGGAACACTTCGCCGTCGAAACCCCGGTGCTCGCGCAGCATTGCCCCTGTCAGCTTAGACACGTCGTCTTCGATCAAATCCAGATTCGGCCGGTTCACGCGGATCGTGCGACAAAATGTCGGGTTAACTTCGACAGCCAATGTCGGGGCTAGGCCTGCCGCTTCCAATCCAAGGTCCAACCCCATCGCGCCAGAGAAAAAGGACCAAATTTCGCGAGCGTCCAGCCGCTTTGAGTGGCGCATTGTGCCGATGTCGATCGATTTACCCATGGCACGTCCCTCAAACTGAACCGCAAATGATCGAAATCCATACGCTGCGTCAACCGAGTTCTGTAATGTGCCCCGCGTTTTCCGGAGGCAGTTTCACTCGCCACTTCTCCATGGTATGGGCGCCTATGCCAAAATCTGCACCCGCTCGCACAAAGAAGCCCCCACTAACCGACACAGAGCGACATCACCGCTTCAAGGACATGGCCCGCGAGGTTGAGGCTGGCGAAGACCCGGAAGCATTCGAGCGCGCCTTCGCCAGCGTCGTTGCCAAGCCCAAACCCAAGGATTGAGCACTAGCCTTCCAAGCGGGTCGGACTACAGTATATGGGGTGTGGTATGGGAAGTGTAACATCGCCAAAGATTAGCCATGCGCAAACCCATGTCCGTCGCCACGCTCAATGATTTCGGCCGCATCCGCCTGTCAAAGACCTTTTTCATGCGTGATTTCCTGTTCTCGGATATAGCCGCAATCAATGAACTCCCCCTCGGTGCGTTCGCCAGTTGTCTGAGATGGCCATTGCGCACCGATTTCGGTTGCAGCCAATGATTTGGCTTCATCATGCGACAAAATTGGTCAGAGCACAGTAGCGATCGGGGCTGGATGCAGATGACGAGGATTTGCAAGACCATCTGCCCGCAATGCCGTGAGCGGCAAGGCGTCGATATCGCCTACGGTATGCCAGGGATCGAACTCGCCGAGATGGCCGAACGCGGGGAGGCATGGCTAGGTGGATGCTGCCTCACGGACGATATGCCCGACCGCCACTGCCTGGCCTGCAGCCACGAATGGCGGATCAAGCGCCGTCAATATCCGAGGACGCCGCCTCTTCTCCCTGAACCGACTGCTGGATGATTCTCGATGTTTGACGATTGTTACCTCCGCCTCGGCAAAGGCCGCTTTGCCAGTTGCACAGCGCTGACGCCTGAACTGCTCGCCAGCCTCTACGCCCTGCCGGAGCAGGCTGATGTACCGCTGCGGCCGATCCTGGAGGCCATGGGCGATGGTCAACCGTGGAGCGAAAGCTTTGCCGTCGCACCTGATCAGACGACTGCGGCAGTGGCGGGGATGCTTCGACAAGTGATGCTGGCGACGACCGATCTGGACCGAGCACTGATCGACACGTCCACGCTGCCCGACGGATCGCGTGCCAAAACACATCTGGACGCGCTGATCGCGCTGTGGCGTGCCCACCCTGAGGTTACACCGTCAGAGATCCGCAAGCTGGGCGACTTGCTAACCTATGACACTGGCGACGCACTGCAACCCATGGGTGTAATCCTGCGCCGCGACGACCCGCGTCATACAGCGCTGGAACGAGCGGTGTTGACACATCTGGAGACGCACCATGGTGTGACCGCACCCGAGGATGCTGACTATCAACGGCTGATCGCTGATCGTCTGGCCGCTGCCGCTCCAGCGGAGACTCTGCTGGGCCACGTGCAGCGTCATACGCTTGATCCGGCCGCCACGCGCCATACGAGGGACGACAGCATCACCGTCCTCTCCATCCGCGACAGCCTGTGCGAAACCGAGGTAGCCGCCGCGATCATCCAGCATTGGCTGAGGACCGATACCACACTCAAGCCGAGCGATGTGGCGGTCATCCTGCCTGGGAGCGGCGAATATGCCTTGGCTGTAGGCGAGACCTTTGCGCGGGCTGGATTACTTGTTTCGTCGGTGCCCGGCCTGGCCACGCGCCGCAATGGGGGCGGCGAGGCGGTGCTGCACTTCCTGCAATGCCGCCGCCGCCCGGCTCCCGCAATGGCGCTTGCCTCGCTCTATTGCTCGCCAGTGCTATGCTGGCCGCCAGATGTTGGCAACGAACTCGCCCGCTGCGTCATGCAGGG
>JANYGC010000094.1 GCA_025359425.1 Sphingomonadaceae bacterium | reverse complement strand
CCGAAGAATTATTTTGTAGCGAAGCCGAAGCGCAGGCCGCCGGTTATCGGCGGGCATTCGTCAGGCCTTAAGGCCCTCGGCATGGCAAACAACAAATGGTGAGCCCTGCTGGGTTCGAACCAGCGACCTACTGATTAAAAGTCAGTTGCTCTACCGACTGAGCTAAGGGCCCTCACGCGCCGCTCACCTAGGGGCGGGGCGCGGGCGGGTCAAGCGAGCTTGCAGGTGGCGCAGCGAAAGACCGGTTACGGGATCTCTCCAAGTGCCGGCGATGGCGATTGCGGGCGTGAGTACGAAGCTGCGCGCGCGAAACAGCGGGTGCGGCACGATCAGCCCGGGCGAGCACCAGGCCCCGCCGCTCCACAGCACGATGTCGAGATCGAGCACCCGCGCGGCCCAGCGCTGCCCGCCGCGGCGGCGGCCGAACTGCGCCTCGATGCTCTTGAGCCGGACGAGCAGCGCGGGGGGATCGAGCTTGCTTTTGACCAGCGCCGCGCTGTTGGCATAGCGGCGGCGCGAGGGACCCAGCGGCGCGCTGCGCATGACCGGGGCGCTGGCCACCAGCTTGACGCCCTCGCGGTCCAGCTCGAGCATGGCAGCGGCGAGCACCCGTTCGGGCGAGCCAAGCCGGTGGTGCCGCTGGTTCGATCCGAGCGCGATCAGATAGCGCAAGGACACCCTAAATATCCTGCGCGATCCGCCCGTAGAGCTGCGGGCGGCGATCGCGGAAGAAGCCCATACCCGCGCGGTGCCTGGCTGCGCGCACCAGATCGAGCCGGGCAACCAGCACGCCGCTGTCCGCGCCGCCAAACTCCGCGACGAGGTCGCCCCATTCGTCGGTGATGAACGAGTGGCCGTAGAACCGCTGCCCGTCCTCCACCCCGATCCGGTTGGCCGCGACCACCGGCATGCAGTTCGAGACCGCATGGCCCTGCATCGCGCGCCGCCACATCCGGCTGGTATCGAGCGTGTCATCGTACGGCTCGGAGCCGATCGCGGTCGGATAAAGCAGCACTTCGGCCCCCATCAGCGCCATCACCCGCGCGCATTCGGGGTACCACTGGTCCCAGCAGATCCCCACGCCCAGTTTGTGCCCAAACAGGTCCCAGACTTTGAACCCGTCGTTGCCGGGGCGGAAGTAGTACTTTTCCTCATAACCCGGCCCATCGGGGATATGGCTCTTGCGGTAGGTGCCCATGATGCCGCCGTCGGGGCCGATCATCGCCATGGTGTTGTAATGGTGCGGCCCGTCGCGCTCGAAGAAGCTGGTCGGGATGGCGATCCTGAGGCTGGCGGCGAGCGCCTGCATCGCCTTGACCGACGGGTGCTCGCTGGTCGGCCGGGCCAGCAGGAACAGCGCCTCGTCCTGCTCCTTGCAGAAGTACGGGCCGGAAAACAGCTCGGGCGGCAGCACCACTTGCGCGCCTTTGGCGGCCGCCTCCTCGACCAGCGCGGAAACCGCGGCGATGTTGTCCTTCGGGTCGGGCGAGCCCAGCGGAAGTTGCAGTGCGGCGACAGTCAGCGAGGTGGTCATCTCCTGGCTGTATCAACGTCGCTTCTTGAACAACAGCGTCATCCGGTCGCTCTCGCCAATTTCGATCAGCCGGGCTTTTTCGGCCGGATCGGTCACACCCGACAAGTTGGGCGGCAGCATCCACACCCCGCGAGCGTGATTGGCCGGGTCTCTGCGGTTGGCGTTGATTTCGGATTTGCCGACCAGTTCGAACCCGCAAGCCTCGATCAAGGCGATCACATCGGCTTCGCGCATATAGCCCATGCTGCCGTCGGTGTAGCTGACGGGCGATTTGCCCTTGGCGCGGTGCTGTTCGATCCCCAGCAGGCCGTCATCCTTGAGCAGCGCGCGGATTGTCGCCAGTTCGCGGCGCAGCAGATCGGCCTGCCACAGGTTGTGGACGTAGCGCATGATCAGCACGCGGTCGGCCTTGCCATTGAGGCTGGCTGGCAGGCCATCGCTGTTCCACGCTTCGATCGGCGCACCGGGTGCGATCGACCAGCCGGCGATCAGCGCCGGAAAAGCATCATGGAGTCCGCCCTGGCTTCTCTGCATTCCGGCGCTGGCCCCGCGCACATCGGGATTGAGCCCGATGTAGCGCCCCTTTTCGCCCAGATAGGGCACCAGCACGCGGGTGTACCAGCCGCCGCTGGGATCATAATCGACCACGGTCATGCCAGGCTTGATCCGGAAAAAGGCCAGCGTCGCCGCCGGGTGGCGATCACGATCGCGCGCGCGGTCAGGATCGCGGCGGGTATCGGCCAGCACCACCGCCAGCGCCTGCGCATCAGTGATCCTGTCCTTGGCCGCCAGCGGGGCCAGCACCGGCACCGCCAATGCCAGGGGCACAGTCATGGCCAATGCCGATAAAGCCAAAATGGTCCGCCGCATGCGCAAAATCCTCCTGGTTGCAATTGCCTGGCACTTCTAACCGCGCCCCGGGCAATGACAAGCGGCTCAACGCACCCTATCTACCCAGCAACGGTATGGAGAACGCAATGACGCAGGCAATTTTGGCGGGCGGATGTTTTTGGTGCACCGAGGCGGTGTTTCGCGGCCTTGACGGGGTGAGCGCGGTCGAGAGCGGCTATATCGGCGGGCGAGGTCCCAACCCGACTTACAAGGAAGTATGCAGCGGCCAGACCGGCCATGCCGAGGCGATCGCCGTGACTTTCGACCCGGCGGTGATCAGTTTCGCCGACTTGCTCGACGTCCACTTTGCCACGCACGATCCGACCCAGCTCAACCGCCAGGGCGGCGATGTCGGCACCCAGTACCGCACAGCGCTGTTCCCGCTTGACGATGCGCAGCGCGCCGAGGGCGAAGCCGCGATCGCGCGCTGGAACGAGGCGCATCCGGGGCAAAAGGCAGTGACTACGATCGAGGGGCCGGCCACGTGGTACCCGGCCGAGGACTATCACCAGGAATACTGGCAAGGCGAAGGCCAGCGCAATCCCTACTGCCTCGCAGTGATTCCGCCCAAGCTGGCTAAATTGCAGAAGGGTTTTGCGGAGAAGTTGCGGGGGTAGGTCGAATCCAACCAAACCCGTTCGCCCCGAGCGAAGTCGAGGGGTTGGTTCGAGCGAAGCCGAGAACCTCCCTGCCAAGCCGTCTCGGCTTCGCTCGACGGGTCCCTCGACTTCGCTCGGGACGAACGGATCTCATCTACGGCACTCTATCTCCGTTTTCTTATGAGCGCTTGCATCTCCCTCAGCGTGCGGCCCCCGCCTAACTCATCGTTCTCCAGATAGCTCTGCTCAGACTGACGCGACATCGCGATCAGTGATGCGTATCTCTCTTCGCCGAGCTTCGATCTGACAATGCCAAGGCTCTCCCTGAGCTCTTCGAACTCATCAGTCATTTCGAGATCGGAAAGAGGTAGCTGGTGCTCAGGAAAACAAAGAGCCATCGCGCCAAGGCGGTCCACAATCTGTCCAAGGGTTGAGGGCAAATAGCGATAGGGTGGCACGCAGACTCTCCTCGAATGACGATATAATCAAGCTTTGCACCCTAGCGACCTTTCACCACCTTGCTCGAAACTATATGCCCCGCCTGATCTTCGGGCCAGAAGTACACCGAGCGCAAATTGCCTGCGGCGTAGCGCCCGACCTGATCGCCGAAGTGCGGTGATTTGGGATCACCACTTTCCCCGCCGGCGGTGACTGCGCGGGCGCGGACTCTCGGGCCGAATTCCACCGCGGCGACGAAGCTGTTGCCGTAAGTGCCGTAATACCGCTTGGTCCCCGGATAACGCTTGGCCCCGAAGCTGGCGAGCGAGCCCCACTGCGCCGAGGCGAACGGCACCGGCACGCTCGGCTTGGCATCGTCGAAGGCCTGGACGATCGCGCCGTCGTTGCGCTGGTAGCGGTTGATCTCACCCCATGGCACTTGCCACGAACCGAAATCGGCCTTGAGCCGGGCCATCGCAGAATCGAGCGCGGCGAACTTGTCGGCGTCGCTGGCCTTGCTGCCCATCCATTCGCCCAGCCCGATGCCAAGCGCGGCGGCGGGATCCTTGCCGCGCTCCCACAGGGCTTCGCCCCAGAACACCGCGAGGCTGGTCTCGGTCGAGGTCAGGCTCCACCGGTTGTCCCATTTGCCGAGCAGTGCGACGGCCTCGGCGCGCGCCGGATCGGGATTGCGGGCTTGCGCCGCGACCAGTCCGGGGATCATTTCGGCAAAACTCGGCAACCACGGATCGTAAGCCGCCTCGACCAGCTGATCGAGCGTGAAGGTCGGCCGCGCCGAGAGCACCCTGATCGCGTGCGGGGTGCGCGGCTGGATGCCGTCGCTGTCGAGATAGCGCGGATAGGCGGCCTGCTTCGGGCTGTCCTTGCCTGCCGCCCACCACGGCCCGTCGTTGACGTTGAACACCCAGCCATTGGCCGGATTGACCACCTGCGGCAGGCTGGCGATGGTATGGAAGCCGTGCCAATCGGTTGCCGGATTGCTGCCGTCGACCGGTTTGGTGTAATCGAACTTGGCCGAGCGGATCGGCATGAACTGCGGGGCGAAGAAAGCGAATTCGCCGCGATTGTCGGCGAACAGGGTGTTGTTCGAACTGTTTGCGGTGAGCGCGGCGACCTTGCGGAATTCGGCCACCGAATGGACTTTGGTGCGCAGGAAACTCTGCTGGAGCGCGGCGACTGGCCGGTTCATCAGCGCGGTCGCAATCCATTTGCCCCCCTCGGCCCGGGTGATCGGCCCGTGATGGCTGGCATAAGCGGTGAAGGTCCGGCTGCCCATCGTGCCGTCGGGCTTGCGATAGGATAGCGCGATCTGCTTTTGCGTGACCGGGCGCAGTGCCTTGCCGTAGCGATAGCTTTTGCCGCCTTTGACAATATTCTCGGCAAATTCATCGATATTGTCGACTGTGCTTGATGTGTGCATCCACCCCGCCGCCTCGTTGAAGCCCTGATAGACGAAGAACTGCCCCCAGGTGACCGCGCCATAAGCGTGCAGACCCGCATCGCTTTCGACCTGCAATTCGGAGCGAAAGAAGAAGCTGGTGTGCGGGTTGATCAGCAGCAGCGGGTGGCCGCTCGCACTGTGCGAAGGCCCGATGGCGAAGCCGTTCGAACCGAGCGGTTCCTTGAATTCAAGCCCACGTTCGTTGGCGGTCAAGGCGACTTGCTTGCCCGTGTAAAACGCCTCGAGCTGCGACAGCGGCACCGCCTCGATATCGCCGCCAATGCTGCCTTCGGAAAAGCTCAGCGCCATCCACGGTTCGAACTTCGCGATGACTCTGGGGTGCACTTGCGGGTGATCGGCGAGGTACTGGTTGAGCCCCGCGGCCCAGCCCTGCATCAGCGCGCGCAGCCACGGCGGGCTCTTGGCATATTGCACTTTGAGATCGGCCGGATCGACCCACAGCCGCTGGCGCAAGTCCGCCCAGATCGCGCCTTCGCCATCGGCCTCGGCGCGGCGGCCAAGGCTCGTCAGGTAATTCATCTCGATCCGGTTGAAGTCATCCTCGGCCTGGGCATAGATCATCCCGTAAACCGCATCGGCGTCAGTGTGGCCCTTGATGTGGGCGATGCCCCAATCGTCGCGGCGAATCTCGGCCTGATAGGCCATGGCGGGCGTGGCCAGGGCCAGCGCGGACATAGCAAGTGCGGCGGTGCGGTACATGATGGTTCCCCCTGTTGGGGGGATAGTGGCACGCTGGCGGGCGAGGGCAAGCCTATACAGGTTTCGTTTAGGATTTGCGCCAGCGGGCGATGAAGAACCCGTCCAGCCCGCCAACATCAGCGAGCATTCCGGGATCGGTGCGCAGATATCCGTCAGCGCTCGGCACAATACCGGGCAGCAATTCTTCCGCGCCGATCGGATCGCGGGTCAGCATAACCGTGGCAGCCTGCGCCTCGCCTTCTGCGGGTTCGAGCGAGCAGACGGCGTAGATCACAGTCCCGCCCGGCTTGACCCAAGCTACCGCGCGTTCGAGCAGCGCAGCCTGCAACTCGGTCTGTTCGGCGATCTGGCGCGGGCCGATCCGGTGGAGCACGTCGGGGTGCCGGCGGCAGGTGCCGGTTGCAGAACACGGCGCATCGAGCAGCACGGCGTCGAACAGTGCAGGCGGTTGCCACGCCAATGCGTCGGCCTCGATCACCTCGGCGGTGAGACTGGTCCGCGCAAGGTTCTGATCGACCCGCTCAAGCCGCCGCGCGCTGGCATCGAGCGCGGTAACCTGCCAGCCGGCTGCCGCCAGTTGCAGCGTCTTGCCGCCCGGCGCAGCGCACAGATCGAGCACCGTGCGGCCATTACCGACCCCGAGCAGCCGCGCGGGCAGGCCCGCGGCCAGATCCTGCACCCACCAGCCGCCCTCATCGTAGCCTTCGAGATTCTCCACCGCCGTGCCGCGGCCGAGCCGGACATGACCGGGCATCAGCGAAGTACCGCCCAGCCGCTCGGCCCAGGCGGCGGTCTCGGCGGCATCGCGCAAGGTCAGATCGAGCGGGGGCAGGTGCCCCAACCCGGCCGCGATGGCCCCCGCCCGCTCGCCCCAGCGCAGCGCAACCTCGGCCGGCAAAGTCGGCGCAGCGGGCAAAGCGGCGTTGCGCTTGGTCAGCGTCGAAAACACCCCGTGCGCCAATCGCCGCGGGCCGCCCGCGAGCAGTGGCAAGCCCGTCGCGATCACCGCGTGCGGCGGGGTCTCGAGCCGGAGCCAGCCCGCGAGCATCAATCGCAGCACCGAACGCACCTTGGCATCGTGCGCCAGCGGCAAACGCGTCGCACTGTCGATCATGGTGTCTAGGTCGGTCAGCCAGCGCAGCGCTTCTCCCGCTAGCGCCTTGGCAAGAGCTCGGTCGGCCTGGCCTTTGACCCCGAGCAGCGCGCTGTTGGTCGCCTGATCGAGCGTCTCGCCCCGGTTAAGCACTGCATCGATCAATTTAAGCGCACCCTTGCGCGCTGGGAGCCCGGGAATGTCCATGCGCTGCCCCTAGAGGCAATTGCAATCGAGGGCCAGCAAGAGCATTTACCCGCCATGACCCAGCGCGCCACCACCCGCCCGGAGAAGTTCAAGAAGCCCGCAAACTGGACCAACGATCCCGCGCCCCAACCCGAACCAGTCCCGCCCCCCACCGACCCGCTCGACCCGACCCGCTATGGCGATTGGGAAAAGAATGGCATCGCGGTGGATTTTTAGGAGACTAACATGAAGTCGGCGTGGGTCTTGCTGCCAGTGTTGTTGCTCTCCACGCATTCTGTCGCTCAGTCCTTGAGTCCGGGCTGCAAGATGTTGGCCGAAGGCAGGAGCTCGCCCGCCGAGATCGACCGATTCTACGGCGACAAGGCCGTTGATATTATTCGGATTGGACTGGCGGGCGACAAGACAACGCTTGGCAACCTAATTGCCTCCGGCTTCAGCTACACAATTCAAGACGCAGACAATTTTTTTGGACCTCGAAGCGACACCGGCGTGCCAGCTGCCATAAGATTGGCAGAATATCTTGAACCGAAAGGTTACCGGATCAGCAGCCCTTTGACACTTTTGCTGCAGCGGAAATATACCTGCATTTGGACGGTGACGGTGGTATTTGAGAAAGCTCACAATCGCGACGCAGTCGCTGCTGATTTCACATTCACGGACGATAAGCTCAGCCAGGTCGTCGGTCGTACAATGGTCGAATTCAGGGACGATTTGCACTAAGTCCGCGGCACGGCCGTCGGCGCAACGGTTGTCTTACGGCACCGTATTTCCGCGAACTATAGCGCCACGAACCGCACCTTCAGCCCGTCCTTGGGCTTGGGGATCGGCCACGGCTGCCACTCAGGCGTATAGCCGGGTTCCAGTTCGATGCTGTAGCGGGTCAACAGGTGCGCCATCAGCAGCTTGATCTGCATATAGGCGAAGTGCAGCCCGAGGCACATATGCGCGCCGCCGCCGAACGGAACCCAGGCGTATTTGTGGCGGCCCGCCGAATTCTCCGGAGTGAAGCGCAGCGGATCGAACCGCAGCGGATCGGGCCAGTGCTCCGCCATCAGGTGGACGCTGGCAGGGCTGATCCCGACCCCGGTTCCGGCGGGAATGGTGAAGCCCTGAAAGGTGAATTCGCGCAGCGCACGGCGCGGCAGGCTGGGCACCGGCGGGATCAGCCGCAGCGCTTCCTTGAACGCCATTTCGGTGAGGTCGAGCTGGCCGAGTTCTTCATACGTGATCGCCCGCGCGGTGCCGCCTGTCACTGCCAGCACTTCGGCGCGCAGCTTGTCCTGCCATTCGGGATGTTTGGCGAGCTGCCACACCAGCGAGGTCGCTGACGAGGTGATCGTGTCATGCGCGGCCATCATCAGGAAGATCATGTGATCGACCACCTGATCGACCGGGAGCAGCTCGCCGTCTTCACGCGTAGCGCGGGCAAACTGGCTGAACATGTCCTGCCCGCCGCCTTCCGCGCGGCGGCGCAGCGCTTCGGCGGTGAAGTATTCGACCAGAAACTTGCGGCCCGCAACGCCCCGGCCCATCGCGGTGAACGGCAGCGGTTTACGCACCACCCCGATCGCGGCGGCGACCATATCGACGAAGGCCTTGTTGATCCGGTTCGCCTCGGGCCCCAGCGGCAGCCCCATGAAGCTGTCGGCAGCAAGATCGAGCGTCAGCTGCTTGATCGCCGGGTAAAACAACATCTCCTGCCCGCGCCATTGCTCGACCCGCGCGGCGATCCCGCGGTTCAGCGCATCGGCATAGTGGCGCATCGGCTCGGGTTTGAACGCAATCGACAGCGCCCGGCGATCGGCGCGGTGGTGATCGAAATCGATCAGCATGAGCCCGCGCGGGAACAGCTGGTCGAGCACTGGGCCCCAGCCCTGCTCGGACGAGAACAACTTGTCGCGGTCGAACAGCACCAACTCGTTGGCATCGGCACCGAACAGCATCAGCCCGCGCCGCCCGAACCCGCGATTGCGATAGACGTTGCCGTATTTGGCGCGCATCCGCTCGCCATAACCCAGCGGATCGGCGAGCAATTCGAACGTGGTGCCGACGATCGGCCAGCCGTCTTCGCCGGGAATGTGATCGAGCGCGTGCCTGGGCTGCGGCTGCGACCAGTGGGTAAATGCGGACGGCTGCGGTGCGAGAGTGGCCATAGATCCTTCCGGGTTACTGACACCCGTGTAACTTAACCGCGCCGCTATATCCAGCCGGCAGTTTCGCGCCGGACCAGCGCCTCGAGCATCGCCATCCCCGCTTCCGAGGTATTGAGACAGTGCAGCGCGGCGAACTGCTCGCCCCCTGCTTCACAGAATTGCTCACGTCCGCGGATCGCCAGTTCTTCGTGGGTCTCAAGGCAATCGGCGGAAAACCCTGGCGCTGCAATGGCAAGTCGCCGTGTTCCGTTGCGCGCTTCGGCGGCGAGCACCGCATCGGTCGCAGGTTCGAGCCATTTGGCCCGTCCGAAGCGCGACTGAAAGCTGAGTTCGATGCGCAGGTCGGGATGATCTGCCGCCAAACCCTCACGCAGCAGCCGCGCGGTTTTCTGGCAGTGGCAATGGTACGGATCGCCCAGCTCGAGCGTGCGCTGCGGCATGCCATGGAACGATAGAAGCAGCACTTCGGGCCTGAAGTCGAGCGCCGCGAGTTGCCGGGTCAGGTCGTCGTTCAGCGCGGCAATGTGCAGCGGATCGTCGTAATAGGGCGGCAGGCTGCGCAGCGATGGTTGCCAGCGCATTTCAGCCAACTGCGCGCCGACCGCATCGGCCACCGTCGCCGTCGTGGCGGCAGAATACTGCGGGTAAAGCGGTGCTATCAGAATGCGTTCGCACCCTGCGTCCTTCATGCGCTGAATTTCGGCCCCGATTGCCGGATTCCCATAGCGCATCGCGTGGCTGACCATAACCGCATCGCCCAGCCGTACTTGCAGGGCCGCAGACTGTGCCTTGGTAATCGCGGCAAGCGGTGAACCCTGTTCGGTCCACACCAGACTATAGGCATGCGCGCTCTTCTTGGGCCGGGTGTTGAGCACGATCCCGTTGAGGATCGGCCACCACACCAGCCGCGGAATTTCGACCACGCGCTGGTCCGACAGGAACTGCTTGAGGTAGCGCCGCACCGCCTTGGGGGTCGGCGCGTCGGGCGTGCCAAGGTTGACCAGCAGTACTCCCACGCGCGGGACGGGAATTGTCGGGTGATCGGCGGGGCGCATCAGCTTTGATCCAGTGGCAAATTGTGAAGCCGGACCGATCCGGCGGAGGCGAGTGCGTTGGCGATGGCCGGCGGCGCGACCACCGCTCCCAGTTCGCCCGGATCGAACAGCGCGGCTTCGCTGTCGATGAATTCGGTGACGATCTCGGGGCAATCGGCGAGCAGGGGCAAGCCCAGCAACCCAAGCTGCCCGGTCAGCGGCAGGCCCTGAACATATTGCGTGCTCGAGCCGGTGGCGAGACCAAGCCCGAACAGCAGCCCGCCCTCGATCTGCTGACGCGCGATGTCGATGTTTACGATCCGGCCCACATCGGCCACTGCGGTGAGCTTGTCGACCTTGATCCCGCGCTCGTCGCGGCGCGCGCTGGCGACCAATGCAATATGACCCTCGGCCTCGCCCAAAGTCATTGTCCAGCAGGCCAACCCTTGCCCGCTGCCGCCCCCGCCCCCACCCCAATCCGCCAGCGTCGCAGCGCGCTGGAGACAGGCGGCGAGGCGCGGTTGCGCGCCGAGCAGCAGCATCCGGTACGACAGCGGTTCGCGCCGCGCCTGGTGCGCCAGCTCGTCGATAAACGTCTCGGTCAGGAACGCGCCGATCCCGTGCGAATTGCCGCGCAGGCGCCCGGTCGGCAGCTGGGTCCGAACCGGAACGTGCTCAATCAGCAGGTTGGGGATCGCATAAGGCGGGGTCAGCCCGGCGCAGGCCAACGCATCGCTTTCATCCTGCAGTGCAAGCGCATCATAAGCGCTAAGCCCCTCAAACAGCCGCCCGCCGAACTCGCGTGCGGTGGCAGGCATGGCGACCTTGATGTGGAGCGCACTCAGCGAGCCGTCGCTGGCGGTCTGAGCAGCCAGCCTGGCTGCAACCGGGCACCGCGGCCGGCCCGCGACATGCTCCTGCCAGCGCGACCAGACCAGTTGCACCGGACGCTTGACCGCGCGCGCAATCAGCGCCGCTTCGACCGCGTGATCGTGTTCGAGCCGGGCATCGAAGCTGCCCCCTGCCGGCATCGGGTAAAGCGTGACATCGGCCAGCGAAAGATCGAGCGCATCGGCTACCGCCTGCCGCGCGGCTTGCGGGGCCTGGCTCGCCAGCCATAGCTCACAGCGCCCGTTCTCGATCCGCGCGGTGGCACTGGCGGTCTCGACACTGGCATGGAGAGCGGGGGCGATGGCATAGGTTGCCGCGAGACTGGGCTTGTCCGATCCGGCATTGCCCACGGCGACGATCGTATCGGCACCTTCCCTGCGCAAAGCCGCTTCGAGCGCCTTGGCGATGCCCGCGCTGTCGGGCTTGCCCTTGGCGGTAAACTTAGGCGCGATCCTGGCCAGCGCCTGCTCGGCTGCCCACCCGTTGCTTGCCACTGTGGCGAGCCAGCGCTTGCCCGCGACGACCTCGATCAGCCCGGGCGTGCCTTGCGCCCGATGCGCCTCGTAATGCCCGAGCTTGGCCTCCCCGATCGGCCCGTGGCGGATCGCGGCGAAGACCATGTCGGGCAGCCGCACATCGCCCGCAAACAGGTGGCTGCCGTCGATCTTGCTCGGCAGGTCGAGCCGGGGGAACAACAGCGGCGCGCCAAGGGGGAATTCGCCCGGCCGCTCGCGCGGTGCTTCAGTGCGCAAGACCGGCACACTGGGCGGTGAATAAGTCGCCGCCGCTGCCACCAGTTCGCCGAACGAGGCCTTGTTCTTGTCATGCAGGATCAGCCCGCCTTGCGCTTCGCATTCCTCCCAGCTCACCCCCCATTGGGCCGCCGCCGCCTTGACCAGAATCGCTCGCGCTCCCGCCGCCGCGGCGCGCGCGGCTGCTTCGTGCGCCGCAAGCGAGGTGCCGTCAGCAGTCGCGGTGAACACCTCGCGCTCGGCAAAGCGGCGCGCCAACAGGCTGTCGGGCGTGTCAGCCAGCCCGGAGATCAATGGCAGCCACAGCGGCGCCCATTCGGCGGCCAGCACGTTGTTGGCATAGGCGCCGCTGACCGGCGCGGGTTCGACCGCAATCTGGCGCCAGTCCGCGCCGAGTTCCATTGCGACGATCTGCGGGATCAGCGTGGTGATCCCCTGCCCCATTTCAAGCGCGGGCACCGCGACGCTGACCACGCCATCGGTGCCGATCTTGAGCCAGGCATCGAAGGCATATTCACCCGGACCGGGCTTCAGCGGTGCGGTGAACTTGCGCGGGGTCAGCGCCCAGGCGGCGATCAGCGCGCCACCGGCCCCCATCCCGAAAAAGAACCCCCGCCGCGAAAGCCTCATGGTCGCTTACCTAGCCGTTCAGCGCTGGTTGTCGAGCCACGCGGCAACCTGCCGGGCGAGCGACGCGAACTGGTCTGCTACGGCACCCTCGCCCGCCGCCGGCGGCACCCCGGCATCGCTTGCTGCGCGGATCGACAATTCGAGCGGTATCCGCCCAAGGAAGGCCATGCCATGCGCCGCAGCAGCAGCCTCAGCCCCGCCCTGGCCGAATGGATCCGAGACTTCGCCGCAATGCGGGCATTGGTATCCCGCCATATTCTCGACCATGCCGATCACCGGCACACCGCCGACCTCGAACAGCTGGATTGCCCGCGCGGCATCGATCAGCGCGAGGTCCTGCGGGGTCGAGACGATCACCGCGCCATCGGGCTTGTAGCGCTGGAGCATGGTCAGCTGGACGTCGCCCGTCCCCGGCGGCAGATCGACCACCAGCAGCTCGGCATCGCCCCATTTGGCGTCGATCAATTGCCCCAGCGCATTGCCCGCCATTGGCCCGCGCCACGCGATCGCCTTGCCCGGTTCGATCAGCTGGCCCATCGAGAGTAGTGGCACGCCCCACGGACTCTTCACCGGGATCAGCTGCTTGTCCGCCGCTTCGGGGCGCCTCCCCTCGATCCCGAGCAGCCGCGGCTGCGACGGCCCGTAAATATCGGCATCGACCAGCCCGACCTTGCGGCCCAATCGTGCGAGCGCAATCGCCAGGTTGGCCGAAACCGTGCTCTTGCCCACACCGCCCTTGCCCGAACCGACCGCGATGATCCGGCGGCGGACCTTGTCGGCGATCAGCGCGACGCGCACTTCGCTGACCCCGGGTTGACCGGTGAGCGCGTCCTTTACCGCGGTTTCGAGGTGTTCGCGTTCGGTTTGATCAAGCCCCGCAGCATCGAGCACCACGATCGCGCGGCCCTCCACCAGCTTGAGCGATTGGAGCCTTGGCAGGGCTTGGGGCGGTAGGGCTGCACGCAGGGTTTCGGTCGGTTCGGTCATCGCGCCAGCCTCTAGCAACTAAAAAGGCGGGCGAGACACTGTTTTTGTGCGCGCGCCGACCCTATAGTCCCCAGCATGCAAGGTTCAGACAGGTTCGGACGCGGGGAACCGCAAGCCATGGCGAAAAACGATGGCCCGTGGGGCGCCAGTGGGGGCGAGGCTCCGGCGGACGCTCCCGCAGCAGAGCCAGCACCTCCGCCAAGCGAGGGCGAAGCGCCGCGCAATCCGTGGTTGACCCCCGAGCCGGACAGCCCGCCGCGCCGTTCGGCGAGTATCGACGATATTTTCCGCAAGGGCCGCGGTGGCGGCTTGCCCGGCGGCCTGATTCCGCAAGGCAGCAATGTGGGGCTGCGCTGGTTGCCGTGGCTCGTGGCGGGCACGATTGGCGCCTGGCTGCTCTCAACCTCGGTCCATGTGCTGGCGCAGGACGAGCGCGCGCTGGTCACCACGATGGGGCGTTATAGCGCCACAATCGGCCCGGGGCTGCACATGACTTCGCCGTGGCCGCTGCAGACGGTATTGCGTCAGCAGACCGGAAGCGAAGTGCGCACTCAGTTGCCTGAAAAGGAATCCGAAACACTGATGCCGACCAGTGACGGCGAGCTGATCGACGTGACCTTCCAAATCCGCTGGCGGATCAGCGATCTCAAGCAGTTCACCTTCAACCTGCCCGATGGCGAAGCCGCGATTCGCCGCCTTGCCGATGCCGAGATGCGCGCTGGAGTGGCCGAGCTGCCGTTTGACGCGCTGTGGAGCGGCAAGCGCCAGGCCGACCTGCAGCAGCGCGTACTCGGGCGGGTCCAGAAAGTGCTCGACGCGTGGCACGCCGGGGTCACGGTCTCGGCAGTCGAAGTGCTGCGCGCGGGGCCGCCGGCCCGGCTCAACGATACCTTCCAGAAGATCGGCGCGGCCAAGGAAGGCGCAGCAAAGAACCGCGAGGATGCCGACCGCTATCAGGACCAGATCATTCGCGATGCAACGCTTGAGGCGCAAGACTTCGACAAGGCCTATGCCCGTTACCAGATCGCGCCGGCAGTGACCCGCCGCAAGATGTACGACGACATGATGGCGCGCGTGCTGCGCAACAACCCGGTGGTGATCGGCGGCACCGGCGTGCCTGCCACCGCCCCGCCCAGCCCCGACGCCAAGGCCGCTGCGCCGCAGCCGCAAGCACAAGCGCAAGGGGGGCAGTGACCATGACCCGCACCATCCGCAGAACCCGCGCCGCCTTGTTCGTTCTGGCCGGGCTGGCGCTCCTCGCCGCATCGAGCGTGGTCATGGTGAGCGAAGGCGAGCAGGCGGTGATCACCCGGTTCGGCGCGCCGCTCAGCGTGGTCAACCGCTTCCGCCCCGAGGGTGCGGTGCCGACCAGCGGCGCCGGCGCAGTGTTGAAGCTGCCATTCGTCGATCGCGTGATCTGGGTCGCCCGCGGCCTTCAGGGCGTTTCGCTCGGCGACCAGAAAGTCCACACTTCTGACGCGCAGGTGCTGCTGGTCGATACCGATGTGACCTACCGGATCATCGACCCGGTCCGGCTGGTGTCGTCGCTCGGGAGCGGCGACAAGGTCAAAGACCAGATCGGCGCGATCCTGCCCTCGCTGCTCGAGGAAAAATTGTCGCAGCGTCCCGCCGGGGTGATTGCCCAGCCGGGCAGCGGCGGCGGCGGGCGGCAGATCCTTTCGGCGCTCGATGCCAAACTGCGGACCTACGGGGTGCAAGTGGTGGATCTGCGGATCGGGCGGGTGGTGTTGCCCGAAGGGGGGCAGAAGCTTGCCTTTGCCCGGATGGAAGACCGTCACAACCGCCAGGCCTGGGAGATCCAGGACGGGAGCGCACAAGACGCCCGCCAGATCGTTGCCGAGGGCGATGCCACGGCGGCCGGCATTCTGCAGAAGAGCGCCGGGCAAGACCCGGAATTTTACGACTATTTCGCCTCGCTGCGCAATTATGCGGCCAATTTCGGCGATCCGGCCCGCAAAGGCGCGGCGACTATCGTAATCCCGCCCGACAGCGACTATCTCAAGCACTTCAACGGAAAGTAGCAGCCGGTCAGCAGCTTATTCAAATTCCGTTCAGGCCCGGCGGCGTGAGACCGCCACCCGGGTCCGGTATGTTTGACTTTCAAAGCGAGGAACTGAAACGGTGCGATACGCATATGGAGTTACTACGGCGCTGCTGCTGGGCGGCGCGGCACTTTCGCTGACCACCGGGCTGCCTGCGGGCGCGCAGGTCGCCCAGAACGACCAGAGCCGGATGCAGGACGTGGTGCCCCGCGCCGGTGCCCCCGCCAGCTTTGCCGACCTCACCGCGCAGCTTCAGCCTGCGGTGGTCAACATCGCGGTGCGGCAGAAGGTCCAGGTCGACAATCCGCTGGCGAACAGCCCGCTGGGCGCGATGATGGGCGGCGGCGGTGCTTCGGCGCGCCTTGCCGAAGCACAGGGTTCGGGCTTTATTGTTTCGGCCGACGGCTATCTCGTGACCAACAATCACGTCATCAGTCTTGATCAGAAGGGCGCCGCCGATGCGGTGATGGTCACCTTGGCCGACGGCACCGAATACAATGCGCGGATTGTCGGGCGCGATCCCGAATCGGATATCGCGGTGCTCAAGATCGATGCCAAGGGGCCGTTGCCGTTTGTTCAGTTCGGGCAATCGAGCAAGGCCCGCGCGGGCGACTGGGTGATCGCCATCGGCAACCCGTTCGGGCTTGGCGGCACGGTTACTTCGGGGATCGTCAGTGCAGTCAATCGCAACACTGGCAGTGGAGCATACGAACACTACATTCAAACTGATACCGCAATAAATC
Organism: Sphingomonadaceae bacterium; assembly: GCA_025359425.1. GTDB lineage: Bacteria > Pseudomonadota > Alphaproteobacteria > Sphingomonadales > Sphingomonadaceae > Novosphingobium. The sequence goes on along the minus strand of JANYGC010000094.1, from coordinate 31,596 downwards.
GGGGAAATTCAGGTGGTCCTATGTTCGATATGCGCGGCCAGGTGATCGGGATTAACAACTGGATCGTTGCCCCCGCCGAAGGAAATATCGGAATCGGCTTCGCTATTCCCGCTGATACCGCCAAGCCAATCGTCGAAAAGCTAATCGCGGGTAAGGCGATCGAGCGCGGGTTTCTTGGCGTGCAGATGCAGCAGATAACCGACGAGATCGCCGATTCGCTTGGCCTGCCGCATAACCGCGGCGAGCTGGTCCGGGCGGTCCCACCGGGGCTGCCCGCCGCGCAGGCCGGGATCAAGCCGGGCGATATCGTGCTCAAGGTCAACGGGGTCGAGGTGACCCCCGACCATACCTTGTCGGCGATTGTTGCCGATCTCGCGCCGGGCACGCGCATCCCGATCGACGTGCTGCGCCAGGGCCGTCCGATGACGATCACCGCGCTGGTCGCAAAACGTCCGACACAGGACGAGATGGCCAAGACCTTCGGCCAGCCACCAGCTCCGGCCAACCCGTTCGCCTCACCCGAAAAGCAGGGTGAGGGCCTTGCCGGCGACGCTTTGGGCTTGCAAATCCTCGGCATGACCCCGGCGCTGGCGCAGCGGCTGCAAGTGCCCGCCGATACCAAAGGCGTGGTGGTTGCCTCGATCGACAGCGCGTCGGATGCAGCCAACAAGGGGTTGCAGCAGGGCGATATCCTGATCGCAGCCAACTTCGCGCCGATCAACGGGGTCGCGCAGTTCGAAGCCGCGATCAAGGCGGCCAAGGCGGCCGGACGCCCGAGCCTGACGCTCGAAGTGCAACGCCCGGGCCAGCCCGGCACGGTGTTTATCGCGCTGCGGTTGCGTTAGGCTTCTGCCCCGCCCCCCGGCTGCTAGTTCGGCCGGGGCGGCGGGCTGCCGTCTGACCGGGCCGCGGGTTTCCCGCCACCGGTTGCCTCGTTGAGGAAATCGTCGTTCGCCGCTGGCGGGAGCTGGACCGGGACGAGCCCGCCGTTGTTGCCGCCCGGCGCCGGGGCGTCCTGGACCGGGGCCTTGGGCCGCTCGTCAGCTGGCGGTGCCGCCGGTTCGACCAGGTTGCCCTGTTCGTCAACGTAGTAATAATCCTCGGGCCGGCCGCTGAAATTGGCTTCGTCATCGGGCTCGAGCTGCCAGCTGGGCAGCTGGGCCTGAGTCTGGAACTGCTCGACCGGGCGGCCTGCCACCGCGATCTTCATATAGGCGGCAAAGGCCCGCGCTGGAGCGGTCCCGCCTTGCAATCCGGGTACCGGTTTGTCGTCGTCGCGGCCCATCCACACGCCGGTGGTGACCCCGCTCGAGAAGCCGAGGAACCAGCCGTCCTTGTTCGAGGTGGTGGTCCCGGTCTTGCCCGCAACCGGACGCCCGATCTGCGCTGCGCGCCCCGTGCCGATGCTGACCGCGGTTTGCAGCAAATCGGTGATCCCCGCGCTGACGCTCGCCGGGACCAGCGAAGCACCCTGCTTGGCGGCGTGCTGGTACAGCACCCGCCCGGCGGTGGTCGAGACCTTGGCGATGCCATAAGGCTCGATCGCCTGGCCATTCGCCGAAACCGCGGCAAAAGCGCGGGTCATGTCGATCAGGCGGACTTCGTTCGAGCCCAGCACCATCGAGGGCACGGTCGCAATCGGGGTGGTGATCCCGAACCGCCGCGCCATCCCGGCGACGGCCGAAAAACCCACTTCATTGCCAAGCTGCGCCGCGACGGTGTTCTTGGAATAGGCAAAGGCGGTGCGGACGTCGATTTTGCCAGCGTAAGTCCCGCCCGAATTGCGCGGGCTCCAGCCCTGGATCGTGACCGGTTCGTCGACCACTTCGCTGGTCGGGGTGTAACCCGATTCAAGCGCGGCGAGATAGACAAACAGCTTCCACGCCGATCCCGGCTGGCGCATGGCATTGGTCGCGCGGTTGTAGTTCGAAGTGACATAGTCGGTCCCCCCGACCAGAGCGAGCACCGCGCCGTCGCGATCGAGACTGACCAGCGCGCCTTGCGCTCCGCCCGGCACGTTGCGCTGAATCGAATCGGTCGCCGCGCCCTGCAACTTGGGATCGAGCGTGGTCCAGACCTCGATCGGTTCGGTATTGTCGGGGAGCAGCAGATCGAGCTGCGGCAAGGCCCAGTCGGTGAAGTAGCGGACCGAGTTCTGGCCGCTTTCCTGCGCGAACTTCATGCCCTTGAAATCCACATCCTGCGCTTCTGCGCTGGTGACTTTCTGGTTCTCGACCATCAGCCCGAGCACCACCTGTCCGCGGCCCACGGCGGCTTCGGCATCGGCGGTCGGGGCATAGTGCGAAGGCGCCTTGACCAGCCCGGCGACGATCGCTGCTTCGGGTAGCGAGAGCCGGTCGCCGCTGTGGCCGAAGAACTTGCGCGCGGCCGAATCCACCCCGTAAGCGCCGCCGCCGAAATAGACTTTGTTGAGGTACAGCTCGAGGATTTGCGACTTTGAAAACTTCCATTCGAGCGCCAGCGCCAGCACCCCTTCGCGCAGCTTGCGCCCGAAGGTCTTGGTGTTGTTGAGGAACACCGTGCGCGCGAGCTGCTGGGTGATGGTCGAGCCGCCCTGCCGCCAGGTGCCGCTCTGGACCCGGATCTGGACCGAGCGCGCCACCCCGATCGGATCGACCCCGATGTGTGAATAGTAGCGCTTGTCTTCGGTCGAGAGGATCGCGTCCTTCATCACTTGCGGGATCTGCCCGGCGGGCAGCCATTTGCCATAGCTTGGCCCGATCGTGACCAGTTCGGTCCCATCACGCGCGCGGACGACGATCATCTGTTCGTTCTGGCTGGCCTTGAGCTGGTCGAAATCGGGCAATGAACGCGCCGCAAGACCCACCGCGACCATCAGCGAGACCAGCCCGAGCAGGCCCAGCGAACCGCCCCACACGAACAGCCGGCGGAAGACCAAGCGCCAGCCGGTGGGTGCAGATTTGGCGCCCTTGCCAGATCGTCCACCACCGGACGGTGCTGCGCGCCGAATATCATTCCTGGCCATTGGGCTCTCTCGATCTTCTCACCGGGCAAGGCGCGCGCGGCAGGCGTGTCATAAGGCAAATACCGCGCAGGGTTAATGGGGCAAATGCGGAGATTGGGTGCACTCGCCGCGCCGCTCCATCGCTCTGCCTGAACCTGCGCGCCTAATGCAGATGCTCGACTATCAGGATCGAGCCGTCGTGCGCCGTGACCCTCATCCGGGTGCCAGGTTCGGCATCGGGGCCTTTGGCGATCCATTCGCTGTCACCCAGCTTGACCCGGCCTTCACCGCCTTCGATCACCGTGGTGACCAGTACCGTTTCACCCACCGCGCGGCCGCCGCGGTCGTTCATCATCGGGTCGGCGGCAATGATCGGGTTGGCGCGCAGCCAGTTACGCCCGATAAACACCGCCGCCATCGACAGCACCGCGAACAGAACTACCTGCAACGGCACCGACAACGGGACGATCCAGGTGACCAGGCCGGTGATCACCGCCGCCCCGGCCATCCAGATCAGGAACACCCCCGGGATAGTCATTTCGCCCACCGCGAGCACCAGCCCGAGCGCGAGCCACGCCCAGTGCGGATCGTAAGTGGTGCCAAAGAGGTTCATTTCTTGGCCCCACTGCTGTCACCCAGCGCATCGCGCACAAGTGCGCCGATCCCGCCGATCGACCCGATCAGCTGGGTCGCTTCCACCGGGAACAGGATGGTCTTGGCGTTGGGCGAGTTGGCGAAGGCGGCCACCGCTTCGGTGTATTTCTGCGCGACGAAGTAGTTGAGCGCCTGGGTGCCCGAGGTGGCGATCGCTTCTGACACCACCTGCGTTGCGCGCGCTTCGGCCTCGGCCAAGCGCTCGCGGGCTTCGGCGTCGCGGTAGGCGGCTTCCTTGCGGCCCTCGGCAGACAGGATCGCAGCTTGCTTTTCACCTTCGGCCTTGAGGATTTCGGCCTGGCGGAACCCTTCGGCTTCAAGGATGTTGGCGCGCTTCTCACGCTCGGCCTTCATCTGCCGCGCCATCGCGTTGGAAATATCGGCCGGCGGGCGGATGTCCTTGATCTCGATCCGGGTGATCTTGACCCCCCACGGCTCGGTCGCGTGATCGATCACCTGGAGCAGCTTGGCGTTGATCTCGTCACGCCGCGACAGCGTTTCATCAAGGTCCATCGAACCCATCACAGTGCGCAAGTTGGTGGTGGTGAGCTGCATGATCGCGAGATAGAGGTTCGACACCTCGTAAGCCGCCTTGCCCGCATCGAGCACCTGGAAGAACACGATCGCATCGACCCCGACCATTGCGTTGTCGCGGGTGATGATCTCTTGCCCCGGGATGTCGAGGACCTGCTCCATCATGTTGACCTTGCGCCCGACCCGGTCGACGAACGGGATGATCAGGTGCAGCCCCGGCTGCGCGGCGAGGGTGAACTTGCCCAGCCGCTCGATCGTATAGACATATCCTTGGGTGACGACGCGCACGCCCATCAGCAGGAAAATGAACACCACGCCCAGCAGGGCGATCAGGAAGCCGGTCATCTGCGCTATTTCCCTTCGTTTGATTGTGCGTTGAATCTTAGCGACTGCGCTGGCCGCGGCAAGCAAATCCGCGCTGCGTCAATCGGGTGCTGCTTTACCGCGCGGTAACCATATCGGCGTAGGGCCAAGGGCATGATCCAGCAAAACCCGAAAGACTGGCAACAAGGCTTCTGGGGATCGGAACATCCCGAGACCGCTGCCTTGCGTGTCCAGAAGGATTACGTCGACACCATGATCGCGCTCAAGCGCGAGAACATGGACCGCGTGTACATCTATCTGACGGGCTTGCTCGACAAGGCCAAGGAAGAGCTGGGCCTCGCCCGCAGCGGCGGCGGCAGCGGCGATTCGCGGCGGATGGCCATGCGCCAGCACATCGACGAAATCGCCTCGTATCTCAAAGGCCAGGCGCTCGACATCGAAAAGCCGCCGACATACCCCGAAGCTGCCGGTGCCGGATACAAGGGTCACTATATCCTCGAAGAAGTTCCGGCGTTCTTCGGCCGGGTCAAATGCGTGCTCGACCAATGGTACGACAACCACCTGCTGTCGGTTTACGATGAGGTGGTGATCCTGGTGAACCCCAAGACTTCGTCGAATTCGCGCGGCGAGGGCTGACCCCCCGCTACAGCTTGCCGAACAATACCAATATGCGGGCCCAGGCGCGCGCTGCTTCGGCTTTGTCATAGGTCGGCGCGTCGAGCGTGCACCAGCCGTGATCGGCGTTGTACACTTCCACTTCGGCCGGACGCCCTGCCGCCTTGGCCGCAGCCTTGAGCGCATCCTTGTCACCCGGCGCGCGGGCATCGTCGTTGCGGGCGATCGCGAACAGATAGCTCGCCTGGGTACTGGCGATCAGCTTGTGCGGGCTGTCGGGCGCTGTGGTGACGAGGCCCCCGCCGTGGCACGAAACCGCCGCCTTGATCCGCCGCGGCACGGCAGCAGCGGCGCGCACGGTATAAGGCCCGGTCATGCAATAGCCGATGGTCCCGATCCCGCGTTTGCGCTCGGTTGCGGGCTGCTTGTCGAGCCAGGCGACGAAGGCCATCGTGTCGGTGGTCACCCCCTGCGGCGTGATCGCGGCGATCATCGGCTTGAGTTTGGCCTGCCCCTCGGGCGTACGCCATTCGGCCATCGAGGCCATGATCGGCGCTTTGGCCGAGCGGTAATAGTGATTGACCACCAGCACCGCATAGCCTGCCGAGGCGAGCTGGCGGCCCATTTCCATGTAGGCCGGGCGCGATCCGGCGATGTCGGGCCACATGATGATCGCGGGATGCTTGCCCTTGGCCGGACGCACGAAGAACGCGTCGGCGCTACCATCGGGGGTGGTGATCGCGACGGTGCTTTCGGTGAAGCCCGCGCGCGGCTTGGCCTCGCTCTGGCTGCCGGTGCAGGCAGCGAGCACTCCAGCGGCGCTGATCGCGGCAAACTGGCGGCGGTTGAGCCCGCTCGCGGCAAGCGCGGCCTCTTCCTCGTGAGCGGTCAGATCATCGCACATCGGCACTCTCCTTTGCCGCGAGACTAGGCTTTTTAATCGTGCAATTAAAGACTCGATTCTGCGCGCAGGTGAAGGCATGATGAGTGTAAGACCGGCCAAGAGGTTGGCGTAAGGTTCGGGAGAGAAAAGAATGCGATTTAAGTTTCTGGCGCTTGCCATGCTGCTGCCGCTGGCTGCATGCGGTAAGCAGGCTCCTGCTCCCGCTACGCAAGGCGTTACCGATGCCATGATTGCCGCCCCGCCGGCCGGTGAATGGCTGACAGTCGCGGGTGATCACAACGAAACCCGCTATTCTCCGCTCGATGCCATCTCGGACAAGAATGTCAGCCAGCTCGGGCTCGCCTGGTCGGCCGACCTCGATACCGCGCGCGGACAGGAAGCGACGCCGCTGATGCACGATGGGGTGCTTTACGTCTCGACCGCGTGGTCGATGGTCAAGGCTTACGACGCCAAAACCGGCGCGCTCAAATGGTCCTACGATCCCAAGGTCCCGCGCGCCAAGCTGGTCGACGTGTGCTGCGATGCGGTCAATCGCGGGGTCGCGCTCTATGGCGACAAGGTCTATGTCGGCACGCTCGACGGGCGGCTGGTCGCGCTCGATCAGAAAACTGGCAGCGAAGTGTGGTCGAAGCTGACCATTCCCGAAGGATCGCACCAGGCGATCACCGGCGCGCCGCGCATCGCCAAAGGCATGGTGCTGATCGGCTCGGCCGGTTCGGAATACTTCAGCCGCGGCTATCTCGCGGCCTATGACGCGCAAACCGGCAAACAAGTGTGGAAGTTCTACACTGTCCCCGGCGACCCATCGAAGCCAGCCGAGGGCAAGCACCTCGAAGCCGCAGCCAAGACCTGGAACAAGGATGCCTGGAAGACCGGCGGCGGCGGCACCGTGTGGGACGGGATCACCTATGACCCGGTTACCAACTTCGTCTATTTCGGCACCGCCAATGCCGAGCCATGGAACCCGGCCAAGCGCGGCACCCCCAAGCCAGGTGAACCCGCAGGGGACAGCCTCTACACCGCCTCGATCGTCGCGGTGAACGCCGACACCGGCGAATATGCCTGGCACTTCCAGGAAACGCCGGAAGATCGCTGGGACTTCGATTCAAACCAGCAGATCGTGGTCGCCGATCTCGATTTGGGTGGCACCAAACAGCATGTCGTCATGCACGCCCCCAAGAACGGATTTTTCTACACGCTCGATGCCAAGACCGGCAAGTTCCTGTCGGGCAAACCGTTCGTGCAGGGGATCAACTGGGCGAGCGGGCTCGATCCCGTTACCGGCGCACCCAAGATCAACCCCGAGGCGCGTTATGAAATCACCGGCAAACCGTTCCTCGGCTTCCCCGGCGCAGTCGGCGCGCACAGCTGGACCCCGATGAGCTTCAGCGCCAAGACCGGGCTGGTCTACATCCCGGTCAACAATACGCCGCAGGTCTATGCGCCCGATCCGGATTGGACACCGGGCAAAACCGGGTTCCAGCTGGGCATCGATGCCAGCGGCGGCAACATCCCCGCCGACAAGTCGGTGCGCGCCGGGACCATGGCGGCCATGACCGGCGCGCTGGTCGCGTTTGATCCGGTCGCTGGCGCAATCCGCTGGTCGGTGCCTTATTCCAGCCCGACTAACGGCGGGATCCTGAGCACTGCGGGCAACCTGCTGTTCCAGGGCACCGCGCAAGGCGAATTCCGCGCTTACACCGCCGACACCGGCAAGCAATTGTGGAGCTTCCCGGCGCAAAGCGGGATCCTTGCCGCACCGATGACCTATACCATCGGCGGCGAACAGTATGTCGCGGTGCTCGTCGGCTGGGGCGGGGTCTGGGACGTTTCGGGCGGCAAGCTGGTCAGCAAGATGACCCCGAACATCAGCCGCCTGCTGGTGTTCAAGCTGAATGCCAAGGGCCAGCTCGCACCGATGCCTGCCAGCTCGGCCAGGGTGCTCGATCCGCCGCCGTTCACCGGCACGCCGCAGCAGGTCGCGCTCGGTTCCAAGCTTTACACCAACAGCTGCAGCGTGTGCCACGGCAATACTGCGGTGGCGGGATCGCTTAATCCCGATCTGCGGCACTCCACTGCGCTCGGCAATCCCAAGCTGTGGCAGCAGATCGTCCACGACGGGCTGCTCAGCCAGAACGGGATGGTCGCGTGGAAGGACCAGTTCTCGCCCGAGCAGATCGAGGCGATGCGGATCTACGTGATCAAGCGCGCCAACGAGGATAAGGCGCTGGGGGCCCATTAGCCCCCTTCGCTACCAACCATATTTCGTCATTGCGAGGGGCGAAGCCCCGCGGCAATCCAGAGCGCCATTCGCTGGGCACTGGATTGCTTCGCGTAGTTTATCCTGAGCGCGGCTGCTAAGCCGCAAGCCGAAGGGCTCGCAATGACGAACTGATGGTGTTTGGCCTCAGTCCATTCCAAGTTGCTTTCCTTGCCTTGATCAACAGGCGCGCTATGGCTTGCCGCTTGGCTGACGGGGGGCAGTAATGGTCGAGCGTTCAGGACCCGGAACACGGCGCCCGGTCGATTGGGACAGCTTGCCCTATGGCGGCGATCTGTTTGGCGAGTTGCAGCTCGCCGACAGCGAAACCGCCGCCCTCAAGCCAAGCCAGCGCGCGCTGCTGTTTCCGGGGCTGGCGCTGTGCGGGGTGGCCGCTGCCGCCGCGGCCTGGCTGTCCGAGCATTACGGCTTCCCGCTGATCCTCTTGGGGCTGCTGGTCGGGCTCGCGCTCAACTTCATCTCGCACGACGTGAAGAACCACGCCGGGCTCGACTTCGCCTCGCGCACTTGCCTGCGCTGGGGGATCGTGGTGCTGGGCTTGCAGGTGACCTGGGCGCAGATCAGCGCGCTGGGGCCCTTGCCCTTCGCCGCGCTCGGGGTGGTCATGGCGATGACCCTAGCCGCCGGACTGCTCGGCGCGAAGCTGAGCGGGCAATCGCGTTTTGCCGGGATCCTGGCGGGCGGCGCGACTGCGATCTGCGGGGCCAGCGCCGCGCTCGCGCTGTACGGGGTGATCGGCAAGGACCGGCTCAGCCAGGCGCAGTTTGCGCTCACGCTGGTCGGTGTGTCGCTCGCCAGCGCCTTTGCGATGTCGGTCTATCCGGCCTTGGCGGGCGAACTGGGGTTGAGCGACGGACAGGCCGGGTTCCTGATCGGGGCTTCAATCCATGACGTCGCGCAGGCCATTGGCGGAGGTTATGCCTTTTCCGATCCGGCGGGCAATTACGCGACGATCGTCAAGCTGGCCCGGGTGGCCAGCCTTGCGCCCCTGGTGGCGCTGACCAGCCTCGCCATCGGTCCGGCCGGCAACGCTGCCGGACAACCGATCTGGCGGCGGCTGGCGCTGCCGTGGTTTATCGTGGCGTTCTTGGGCGTGGTCGTGGTCAACAGTCTGGCGACGCTGCCCGCGCCACTGGTCGAGTGGGGCCTGATCGCCTCTAAATCGCTACTGCTGCTGGCGGTGACCGCCACCGCGATGCGCAGCCGGATGGACCTGCTGCTCGGCATGGGCTGGGGTGCGGCGGTGCCGGTGCTGACCGCGACGCTGGTCAGTTTCGCCTGCGCGCTGGGGTTTGCGTATTTGTTGCTGTAGTTCCGTCGTCACCTCGGCGCTGTGGTGTTCGTGGTTTGGATCTAGATACAGAAATCGAGCGCGCCGGTCACCGGATTGCGGCGGCGGTTCGCCACCATCCGGTCGTACAGCGCCGCAATCTGCTGGCTCCCGGTTTTGACGAACAGGAACGGCAACAGCGCATGGACCAGGCAAGCCAGCCCGGTCAGTACCAGCCGCGCGCCAAACCCGGCGGCGGTGACCAGGTGCTCCGCATAGCTTTCGCCGACGCTTTCGGGATGATCGGTGAACAGGCGCATCGTCGTCATGGAATTCCCCCGGGTGCTGTGTCCGCACACTACCGCGACCAAGTTGCAATTTCATCACCTGATTTCTAGCACTTTCGCTCCATTTGTGCTATTTTATCCCAATGAATGAACAACAGCCGCAAATCGACGCCATTGATTGGGCAATTCTTGGAGTGCTGCAAACCGATGCTTCGCTGCCGGTGCATGAGGTTGGCGAGCGCGTCGGTCTGTCGAGCAACGCCTGCTGGCGGCGCATCCGCCGGCTTGACGACAGCGGGGTTATCGCGCGGCGGGTCGCGCTGCTCGATGCCGAAAAGCTGGGGCTGGCGACCACGGTGTTTGTTGCGCTACGCACCAACCGCCACGATCCCGCCTGGCTGGAGGCGTTCTCGCGCGGAGTGGCCGAGATCGAGGAGATCAGCGAGTGCCACCGCATGGCCGGCGAGGTCGATTACCTGCTCAAAATCGTGGTCCGCGATATCGCGCATTACGACCGGATTTACCGCAAGCTGATCGCGCGGGTGCCCGACATTGCCGATGTCAGTTCCAGCTTTTCGATGGAAAAGATGAAAGCCACCACCGCCCTGCCGCGGCCCTCGTAGCCGCTACTTGATGGGCACCAGCCGGATCGCGAAGCCGCCGCCCGGCGCAATGCGCAGGGTCAGCTTGTCGGATGATGTCAGCACTCGCTTCTCGTAAACCACCGAATGGCGCTTGTCGGTGCGGTAATCGGCATCGTCGCCGTCACGGTAGATCTCGGCGCGGTACTTCTTGCCGGGGGTGAGGAAACTGAGGTCGAAGCTGTCGCTGCGCTCCTGCTCGTCGCCGACAGCGCCGACATACCAGTCCTCGCCGCCGCGCACCTTGCGGGCAATGGTGACGTAATCGCCCACCTCGCCGTTGAGCACGCGGGTGTCTTGCCAGTCGGTCGGCACGTCTCGGATGAATTTGAAGCTGCGCGGATACTTCGCGTAGTTCTCGGGCGTGTCGGCAGCCATCACCACCGGCGAATAGAGCACCACGTAAAGCGCAAGCTGCTTGGCCTCGGTCGAAAGGATATCGCTGTCGTTCTGGCCCTTGAGGCTGAGCACCCCGGGGGTGAAATCCATCGGTCCTTCGAGCATCCGGGTGAAGACCAGATTGGCCTCGTGCTCTGGCGGGTTCTTGCCGCCCCAGGCATTGTATTCCATCCCGCGCGAGCCTTCGCGCGCGACCCAGTTTGGATAGGTCCGCTGCAAGCCAGTGCCCTTGATCGGCTCGTGGCTGTCGAAAGCGACGTGATACTTGGCCGCAGCCTCGGCGACGCGGACGAAGTGGTTGCTCATCCACTGGCCCTCATGCCACTCGCGCAGCCTGGTGCCGTCGGGATCGACCCGCTCGATCTGCCCGGCATCGGTGACGTAGCCGGTCTTGACCACCATCTCGCCATGATCGGCAGCGAACTTGAACGCCTTGTCGAACTGCGCCTCGTAATGGCTCGCCGAGCCGCCGGTTTCGTGGTGCCCGATCAGCCGCACGCCCTTCTTCTTGGCGTAGGCTGCGAGCATATCGGCGTCGAAATCCTCGGTCGGCTTCGCGAAATCCATGTCGTTGCCGTTGCCGAACCAGTCGCCATCCCAGCCGACATTCCAGCCTTCGACCAGCACGCCGGGAATGCCATTCGCAGCGGCGAAATCGATGTACTGCTTGACGTGGACGTTCGTCGCGCCGTGCTTGGGTCCGCGCGCCCAGCTCCATTCGCCCTTGATCATGTTCCACCACACGCCGACGAACTTGCCCGGCTTGAACCACGACACATCGCCCAGCTTGTTGGGCTCGTTGAGGTTGAGCATCAGGCGACTCATGTAGATGCCGGGGGCACCGTCGGCGATGATCAGAGTGCGCCACGGGGTGGTCCATGCGCCGCTCTTGGTTACTTTGGGCCGGCCTGCGCCCGGGGTGAGCTGCGCGCGCAGGGTGTTACCCTCAGTCCGCGCCACCGCCATGCCCGAATAATCGACCAGCGCGGCTTCGTGGAGTGCCACGTGGGTGCCGTCCGCCAGCTTGATCGTGACCGGGGTGTCGGCGGTCCCCACGGCTGACAGCGCGGTGCGGTTGTATAGGTATTCCTCGCGGTTCCACAGGAATGCCGGCTTCCACCATGCGGTGCCGTCGGAGGCGAACGCGAATTCGGTCAGCTCTTCGGCGATGTTGGTCTGGCGGAGGTTCGGCTGGTCGGGAAATTCATAGCGGAAGCCGACGCCATCATCGTAAATCCGGAAGGTGACGGTGAACACCCGGGCGAGCGCCGTGGTCTCTTTCAGATGGACCTTGAGCTCGCGGTAGCGGTTGCGGATAGTCTGCCATTCGCCCCACGGCTGCTGCCAGGTCTGGTCGAACTCACTGGACTCTTGGCCGATAATTTGCAGGTGCCGATCGAGCTTGGGCACGTCGGTGAACAGAAACCCGAGCCGCGACTGATTCAGGATCGCCTGGCCTTTGCGGCTGACGGTGTAGACCGGCCGGCCGTCGCCGTCGGTGGTCAGGGTGACGCTGATCGAGCCGTCGGGCGAACTGGCGCCGGCTGCGGTTTGCGCGGCGGCAGGCATGGCAAAGCTCAGCGCCGCAACGGCGGTCAACAGGCGCATCGGCTTCATAGTGGAACTCCTTCGATCATGACGGCGGCGTGCGCGGGCAGCTCGGCGCCGACCCTTGCGCCGTTGACTGCAGCCAGCACCCGGCCGGCAACCGTTGCGGCGGGCCACGGGCAAAGCCGCTCGGACAGGTTGAACACGCAATCGATCACCTGACCCATGTGCCGGCGGCGCAGCACCAGCACGGCATCGTCAGCGTGGAGCACCACGCATTCGCCCTGGCGCAGCGCCGGGCTGTCGCTACGCAATGCAATCAGGTGACGTGTCAGGTTGAGCAAGGACGCTGGATCGGCGTCCTGCCGGTCAACCGCACGGGCAAGATTTTCGCCGCCCAGCGGCAGCCACGGTGCGCCTAGGCTAAACCCGCCGTACTCGTCTTGCGCCTGCCACGGTAGCGGGGTGCGCGCACCGTCGCGCGACAGCGTCAGCGGCCAGTTGGCAATCGCCTCGGGGTCCTGCAATTGCTCGTACGGGATCGCCACCTGATCGAGCCCGAGCTCCTCACCCTGGTAGAAGATGATGTTGCCGCGCAGCGCCACGAACAGCGCCAGTTTGACCCGGGCGAAAGCGTCGTGGAATTCGGGCGCACACCAGCGCGAGAGCGCGCGCGGGGCATCGTGGTTTTCGAACGCCCAGCTCGGCCAGCCAGTGTCGGGGGCATCAGGCCACAGTTCGAGCGCGTGTGCGACCAGCGCGGGAGTCAGCCGTTCGGCATAGAGGAAATCGAACCCGTAGGCGCTGTTGAGTCGGCCTTCGCCCGCAGTGAACAGCTTCATCTCGCGCTCGGCTTCCTTGCCGCCGACTTCAGCCATGGTGAAGGCCGCGCCATGGCTGTCGGTTAACGCGCGGATGCGTTCGACGAACTTGGTGATGCCGGGGTGCGACTGGTTGTAGCGCTGCTGCTGGAAATCGAAGGGGCGGGTGCGCAACCGGCCATCGGCAGCTACCGGCGGATTGTCGCGCAGTTTGGGGTCGTGCATCGCAAAGTTGAGCGCATCGATCCGGAACCCGTCGGCGCCGCGCTCGAGCCAGAACTTGGCAACCCCGAGCAGTGCATCTTGCACTTCGGGGTTGTGGACGTTGAGCTGCGGCTGGCTGCTGAGGAAATTGTGAAGGTAATACTGCCGCCGCCGCGCATCCCAGGTCCACGCCGGACCGCCGAATACCGACTGCCAGTTGGTGGGCGGCGAGCCGTCGGATTTGGCGTCAGCCCAGACGTACCAGTCGGCTTTTGCACCATCGCTGCTGGCGCGGCTCTGGCTGAACCAATCGTGCTGGTCGGAGGTGTGCGAATAGACCTGATCGAGCAGCAGCTTGAGCCCGAGTTCACGCGCCCGCGCCGCCAGTGCATCGAAATCCGCGAGCGTCCCGAAGATTGGATCCACGCCGCAGTAATCGGCCACGTCATAACCGAAATCGGCCATCGGCGAGGTGAAGAACGGCGAAATCCATACTGCATCGACCCCCAGCGAGGCGACATACTCGAGCCGCTGGGTGATCCCCGGCAGATCGCCGATCCCGTCGCCGTTGGAATCGAGGAAGCTGCGCGGATAGATTTGATAGATCGCCGCGCCGCGCCACCACGGTGCGGCGTCGGCAGGGTTGGAAAGGGCAGAAATCGGGGCAAATTCGTTCATGGCAGACAAGGTATCTCGTTCAGTCTTTGGCAGCGCAAATGGCAAAACCCAGCGCTGGCAAGGTCACGGTGAAGCTGCCCGGCGCATCCGCTTTGAGCGAACACTGGCCTGACAGAGGGGAGAAGTTCTGACTGCGCGCGGCAACCGGGACATGCGCGCTCTGCACCGCATTGGCCGTGTTGAAGGCGATCACCACCTCGCGTCCGGTCACCGGATCGAAGCGCGAAAGCACGAACAAGCCCGGCTTGTCCGAGAACAGCCGCACGACGCTGCGCCCTGCGGTCAGCGCCGGCGTGCTGCGCCGCACCGCCGACAGTTCGGCGATCAGCTTGTACAAGGGATGTTGCGGGTTGAAATTGTCCTGCGCGGTGGTCCGGCTGGTGCCGAGCAGCGGCTGGTCGTTATAGAGCGCGACTTTGCTCGCGAACATATCCTGCCGCGCCAGCTGGTCGCCGCCGTGGCCGACGAAGCCCTGCTCGTCACCCGAATAGATCACCGGCACCCCGCGCATCGACAGCATCATGGCATGCGCCAGCTTGTCCCGCGCGAGCAGTTCATCGGCATCGGCCTTGGGTGCCATCTGGCTCAGGAACATGCCCACGCGCCCGGCGTCGTGGTTGCCGAGAAAGGTCGGCTGGATCAGCGCCGCCGCAGCACCACCCTCGTACAGCACGTCATCATCGATCAGCCGGGCGAGCAGCTGGGTGCCGGTTTTTCCGCTCGCGGAATTGACCGCGGCAAAGGCGAAGGCGAAATCGAGCGTCGCGGGAAGCCCGGCATTGCGGGTCCAGCTGGCCAGCAACGCCGGATCGTATTCTCCGGTCGCGACTTCGCCAAAGATATGGAAATTGGGAATGCCCCTGGCTTTGGCCCGGGCCAGCAACGCGGGGACGAAAGCGCGCCAGAATTCGGGATTGACGTGTTTGGCCGTATCGATGCGGAACCCATCGACCCCGAAACGGTCGATCCAGCTGCCGTAGATTTCGATAAACCCGGCCAGCACCTTCGGATTTTCCGTAGCAAGGTCGTCGAGCCCCACGAAATCACCATATTGCGCGCTTTCGCCCTGCCAGTTGGTGTTGCCGCGGTTGTGGTAAAGAAGCGGGTCGTTGAGCCAGGCAGGGGTCTTGGCCTTTTCCTCTCCCTTGGGCACATACGGGGTGTAGGCGAACGCGGGGTCGGTCATCTGCGACCAGTTCGCCGCGCTCGAATCGCTGTCGTCGCCGAACCCGGGGTTGATGGCTGCGCCCTTGGGACCGCCGTGGCGGCTAAACGGATAGTCGCCCTTGCCGCGATAGGAATAATCGCCGCCTTCGCGGTACTGGATCACGTCGGCGGTGTGGTTGACGACGATATCCATGTAGACCTTCATCCCCCGCGCGTGCGCGGCATCGACGAAGGCCTTGAATTCGGCGTTGGTCCCGAAATGCGGATCGACCGAAGTGAAATCGGTGATCCAATAGCCGTGATAGCCGGCGCTTTCATCACCCTTCGGCCCCTGCACCGGCTTGTTCTTGAACACCGGTGCGAACCACACTGCGGTGGCACCGAGGCCCTGGATGTAATCGAGGCGCTGGGTCAGCCCCTTGAGATCGCCGCCGTGGTAGAACCCCTTGGCCGAAGGATCGAATCCGGTCTTGAGCCGGTCTCCTTTAATTCCGCCGCGATCGTTGGCTGGATCACCATTGGCGAACCGGTCCGGCAACACAAAATAGACCACCTCGTCTTGCGGCGGGCGGGCGCGATAGTCGGCCGGGGGGGAGGCCGGGGCCGCGCCCGGAGGCAACGCGATGGCCAGTGCCGCTGCAGCAAGGAATGGTGTGCGCATCATGCCGCCTGCTCCGCCTGATCCTGCCCGCACAACGCGGCGAGGAAATCCATATGCAACGGCATCGGCCGCACCGTCTCGATCGCCGCTTTCTCGACCGCGCCGAGGAAGCCCGCCAGCTCGCCTTCCGAATAGCGATTGGCGATCGGGTTCCAGCTGCGCGGCTCGAGCCCCTGGCCGACCATCACCTGCAACCACGAGCTTTCGGTGAACAGCTCGTCAAGCCGCGGCTGGACCAGGCAGGCGGCTTCGAATTCCTCGATCCGCGCGCTCAGCGTTTCGGGCAATTCAAGGCTGCGCAGGCGGTCCCAGAACGGTTCACCCACCCGCGCGTTGGCCCAGTAATGCAGCACAAGAAAATCGCGGATCCCTTCGAATTCCTCGATCGCGCGCCGGTTGAAGCCTTCGACCACCTTGGGTTCGATCTTTTGCCCCGGCAACACCGTCAACAGACGCGTCACAGCCGACTGGATCAAGTGGATCGAGGTCGATTCGAGCGGCTCCATAAATCCGCTCGACAGCCCGACCGCGAGCACATTGCGCACCCAGAACTGCTTGCGCCGCCCGGTGACGAATTGCAGCGCCCTGGGCTCGGCCAACGGCTCGCCGTCGAGGTTGCCCATCAGAATCGCGGTGGCCTCGTCCTCGGACATGAATTCGCTGCAGAACACATGGCCATTACCGATGCGGTGCTGCAGCGGGATTCGCCATTGCCACCCGGCGCGGTGCGCGGTCGAGCGGGTGTAAGGGGTAAAATTGCCCGACGGCGCGCACGGCACCGCCACCGCGCGGTCGCACGGCAGCCAGCGGCTCCAGTCCTCATAGCCGGTCTGCAATTCCTGCTCGATCAGCAGCCCGCGAAAGCCCGAGCAATCGACGAAAAAGTCCCCCGCAATGGAGCGTCCGTCGTCGGTGACAACCGCAGCGATATCGCCGTCAGCGCCGCGTGTGACCCCTTTGAGCAGCCCTTCGACCCGCACCACGCCGCGCGCCTCGCCATATTTGCGCAAGAACGCGGCATAGAGTCCGGCGTCGAAATGGTAAGCGTATGGCACTTCGGGGATGCCCGGCCCTTTGGCCGTGGTCGACATCCGCCCGGTCCGCGCCGCAACCTCGTTGGCGCTGTAATGCGCCATCGGTTTGGCCAGACCGAGCGCCCGCCCGCGCGCCCAGTAGTGGCGGAACGGCAGCAGCCCGAGCTGCTGGCCGACCTCGCCGAAATTGTGGAAATAGCTTTCGCCCGGCCGGTGCCAGCCATCGAACTGGATCGCCAGTTTGAACGAGCCTTTGGTGGCGCGCAGAAACTCCGCCTCGTCGATTTCGAGCGCATCGTTGAAGCGCCGGATTGGCGGAATCGTTGCCTCGCCCACTCCGACCGTGCCGATCGTCTCGCTTTCGATCAGCGTGATCGAATAGCCCGGCGGGGCAAACCGCGCGAGCGCGGCTGCGCTCATCCAGCCGGCGGTGCCGCCGCCAACAATCACAATTCGCATTGCAGGCTCAGTCATGGCTTTCCCCTTGCCGCACGGCGCGGAAGAGACAGCGAAACACGCATCGATTCAAGCAGCGCGGCAGCCTGTGCCGGGAAACGCGGTCCCCTGCGCACAAGCTGCCTGCTCATCCCCGCATCAGAACTTGTAAGTGAACCCGGCGAGGAACCGGCGTCCATAGCGCTGATAATCGATTACCTGCCGCGGATCGTTGTTGGCGTAAGTGAAAAACGGCTCGTTGGTAAGGTTCTGGCCCTGCAGATACAGCGACAGCCCTTCCAGCGCGCTGCCCGGCTGGAAATCATAGCCGATCTGCCCATCGACGATGGTTTCGGGTGCCGCGCGGCGGCGGGTGCGGTTGGCCGCAAAGCCCGACACTTCGCCGACAAAGGTCGAACGATAGCGCACCGAGCCGCGCAGGTTGAACCCGCCGTTCTCGTAATAGAGCGTACCGTTGGCGACCCACTTCGAATAGCCCGGCAGGTCTTCTGCAGGTGCGCCCGGGGTCGGGTGGACCTTGGTGATCGTGTAACCGACGCCGCCGGTCACCCCGAAGCCGTCGAGGAACGGCGCGATTTCGCCGAAGGGCAGCGTACCCGCGAGTTCGGCACCGTACAGCGAGCCGCCCTTGCCATTAATCGGGATGTTAAGGTCTGCGTTCGGTAAAACCGTGCTTCCAATCGGAGGCGGCGCCAAGACTAACTGCGACACCGGTACATTGGTCTGCGCGTTATAGATGTAGCTCTTCAAATCCTTGTAGAACAGCTGCAGGCCGATGAACCCCTTGGTTCCGAAGTACTTTTCGAAGGTCAGATCGACTGCATTGGCGCGCCACGGCTCGAGGTTCGGATTTCCCGAACTTCCGGAGACGACGTAGGTATTCGGACCGGCTGGATTGTAGCCGAAGCTCAAGGAAGCGCGCATGTCGTCCAAGCGCGGCCGGATGATCTCGCGCGCTGCGGCGAAGCGGATCACGAAATCGCTGGGCAAGCGCAGCGACAGGTTGAGGCTGGGCAGCACGTCGGTGTAGCTGTGCTTGATGGTCCGCACTGCGGTGCCGATATTTGGCGCACAGGGCTGACCGGCCGCAACACAGCCCGCAGGAACATTCAGCTGCCCAAGATACACTGCGCTTGCGCCGGTCGAGGTCTGGTTGGTCGAGATGATCTGCACCCCGAAGTTGCCGGTTAGCCGCGCCGAACCCAGATCGGCCTTGAGGTTGGCCTGAAGATAGCCGGTCATCAGGTTTTCGCCGACCCGGTAGCTTTTGACCACCACATCACCGTAGGGGTTGGGCACCAGCTTGTAGGTGCCTGCATTGATCAGCGCGAGCGGATCGTAGCTGATCACCGGACCCAGCCCAAGGAAGGTCAGGTTGGTGGTGCCGAGGCGGAACTGCGAAGGCACCGGTACGCTGACGTTGCCGGTCGTGTTGGCCGTCAATCCGATGAAATATTCGTCGGGAATCAACGACTTGGTGCGGCTGGTATAGTTCAGCCCGAACACCACGCTTTCAATCGGGCCGTCGAAGTGATGGCCCAGCTCGCCGTGGAATTGAGACAGCTTATCCTTGACGATGCGGTTGTTGTAATAGCCGTCCTGGCCGCCGTCGATGCGGGTGCCATTGGTGGCGATCTGCGTGCCGCCCCAGCCTTGCGGGCTGGTCAGCAGGATCGTGCTGAAATCGCCGTAATTGATGTTGTGCGTAAAAGTGGTGCCGCTCGTGCCCGAATTGAACCCGATCGTGTCGGTCGCGCCGACCCCGGCACGGCCGGTCCCCGAATAGCTTTCGATCGCCAGTTCGTTGCGATCGGTTTCGGAATAGGCGGCGTCGAACATCGCATCCCAGCCGTCGTCACCCTTGTACGCGGTGTTCCAGCCGAACGAATAGAGCTTGGCATGACGCTGGAACGCATCGTTGCGCAGCACACCCTTGACGCCCGAGAACGAGCCTTGCGTGATCAGGCCGTTCGATACGGTGTAACCCGGGTTGAGGGAGGCACTCGACCAATAGAGCGGCAGTTCGATCCCGCGCTTGATGTTGTCGTCCTTGAAGTCCGAATAGAACGCGTCGATCGAGCTGGTCAGATTGGGGGTAACGCGCACTTCGAACGTGCCCTGCAGCCCCAACCGCTTGAGCCGGCTTGAGGTCGCATAGCTTTTTGAGCCGCCGATTATCTTGTTGCCGCCGGGTCCGTCGGCATAGCCCCAGGCGTTGAATTCCTGCGTCTGGTAAGGCTCATCGACATAGCTGGCCGACAGCGCCAGTCCGATCGTGTCTTCCTTGAACTGATCGACATAAACCGCGTTGACCCGGTAGCCGGTATCCTTTGAACCCGCATTGAGCTTGCCCAGCGAGGCATAGGAGCCACGCGCGCCCACCGAGAACACGCGCTTGCCGGCTTCGAGCGGCCGGATGGTGCGCAAATCGACCGTACCCGACAGGCCCTGCCCGATCAGGCTGGCCATCGGAGTCTTGTAGACGTTGACCTGGCGGATCGTTTCCGATGGGTACTGATCGTATTCAACCGCGCGGTTATCGCCGGTCGAGGTCTGTTCGCGGCCGTTGAGCAGCGTGGTCGAGAAGTCGGGTGCGAAGCCGCGGATGGTGATCGCGTTGGAACGGCCCGAAAGCCGCTGCGAGGTCAGGCCCGGCAGGCGCGCAATCGATTCGGCGATCGAGGCGTCGGGCAGCTTGCCGATGTCTTCGGCCGAAACCGATTCGACGATCTGATCCGAGGTCTTCTTCTTGTTGACCGCATTTTCAAGGCTGGCGCGGAAGCCGGTGACGACGATTTCATCGCCCGGGGCATCGTCGGCGGCAGGTGCCGCTTCCTGCGCATAGGCAATGCTCGGCATTGCAAACATTGCTACGGCCACGGCCAAAGCCGAAACGCCTGAAAAATTGGTACGAAGTGCCACGCTGGTTTTCCTCCCCGAATGCGGACCGGGTGCGTGCTCGCCCCGGTCTCTTTAATCCCATCGCGCCGCGGCACGTCCCTGTGCCAAGCTGCGCGTGCGGTGCTGATACGGCCAGCGGGGGCCTGTCAGGAAGATGGCATACGTATACCAATTTATGCGCTGCCCGGATTGTGGCGCGATTGTCACGCTGCGCCGGGCTTGCGGCGGCCCGATTGCGGGCGCGGGCGCATCGGCCTAGCATGGCGTAGCCGGGTACCAGTCCGGCGGGGAGAGACAATGGGCCGCAAGCGCTCGACCAAGCCGACGAGCTTCGATATCGCCTACCACGCCGGGGTTTCGCAGCCGACGGTGAGCCGGGCGCTGCGCGGCTCGAAGTCAGTCAGCCTGAAGACTCGCCAGCGGATCGAGGAGATCGCGCGCGAGCTCAACTATTCGGTCGACAAGAACGCCTCATCACTGCGCTCGCAGCGCTCGAACACCATCGCTCTGCTGTTCTTCGAAGACCCCACCCCCGACGGGGCCAACATCAACCCGTTTTTCCTCGCGATGCTGGGATCGATCACCCGCGCCACCGCCAATCGGGGCCTCGACCTGCTCATCTCGTTCCAGAAGATGGAAGACAATTGGCACGTCCAATACCAGGATAGCCACCGCGCCGACGGGCTGATCCTGCTCGGCTACGGCGATTACACGCTGTACGAAAGCCGGCTGCGGCAACTGGTCGGGACCGAAACCCGGTTCGTGCGCTGGGGTTCGGTCAGCGACAGCAATATCGGCGCGACGGTCGGCTCGGACAATGTCGGCGCGGGGCGGCTCGCGGGCGCGCATTTGCTCGCGCAAGGCCGCCGCCGGATCGCGTTTTTAGGGCAAGCCGACGACCACTACCCCGAATTCGCCGACCGCTACCGCGGGCTTTGCGCGGTGATGGCCGGGGCGGGACACCCCGCTGACCCGGCCTTGCAACGGGCTGCGCTGAGCAGCGAAGGCGACGGCCACGATGCGGTGCAGGCGATGTTGGCGGAAGGGCTGTCGTTCGACGCGATTTTCGCCGCGAGCGACCTGATCGCGATCGGTGCGATGCGCGCGGTCAGCGAAGCGGGCCTGCGCGTGCCGCATGACGTCGCGGTCATCGGCTTCGACGACATTCCCGCCGCCAGCCTGACCAGCCCGCCGCTGACCACGATCATGCAAGATCTGAAGGAAGCGGGCGAGCTGCTGGTCGAGACCTTGCTGGCGGCGATCGAGGATCACCCCAACGCCAATCGTTCGATCCCGGCCAAGCTGGTGGTCCGCGCAAGCACAGGAGCTTAGTCTCCAACGTATTCGTATGCGTCTTGCTGCGCGCTGCGCTGCATGCAACCTCTCGCCCAACGGGAGTGACAACAGATGGAAAAACCGCGCCAGAGTTGGGCGGGGCTGTGGAATATCAGCTTCGGATTCTTCGGCATCCAGATCGGCTTCGCGCTGCAGAACGCCAACATGAGCCGGGTGTTCCAGTCGCTTGGCTCCAGCCTCGACGATTTGCCATGGCTGTGGGCCGCCGCCCCGCTGACCGGGCTGCTGGTCCAGCCGGTCATCGGGCACATTTCGGATCGCACCTGGCTGGGCCGCCTGGGTCGGCGGCGACCGTTTTTCCTGGTCGGTGCGGTGCTGGCGATGATCGCGCTGCTTGGCATGCCCGAAGCCAATGCGCTGCTGGCCGCGGCGCTGCTGCTGTGGCTGCTCGATGCCAGCCTCAATGTGTCGATGGAGCCGTTCCGCGCCTTCGTCGGCGACATGCTGCGCAAGGACCAGCTCAGTGCAGGCTACGCCGTGCAGACCGCCTTCATCGGCGCGGGCGCGGTGGTCGGGTCGATCTTCCCCTACCTGCTCGATCATTTCGGCGTGTCGAACGATGCGCTGAACGGCGGCATCCCCGATACCGTCCGCTACAGCTTCTGGGCCGGGGGGATCGCGCTGTTCGCGGCGGTATTGTGGACCGTATTGTCGACCAGCGAATACTCGCCTGAAGAGCAACGCGCCTTTGGCGAAGCCCATGCCGAAACTCCGCAATCGGTGGAGGCGCTGGCCGAGCGCAACCCAGCCAGCGCGTTGCCGTGGATAGCGGGAGGGCTGCTGGTCGTCCTCGCAGTGCGCCAATGGTCACTCGAAAAAGAGGTGTACCTGCTCGGCGGCTTGCTCGCGGCCTATGGAATTGCTTCGATCCTCGGCATCCTGCAGGCGCGGGCGGGCAAACCGAACGCCATGCTCGCCAGCATCGTCGGGGACTTCGCCGCGATGCCGCCGCTGATGAAGCGGCTGGCGCTGGTACAGTTCTTCAGCTGGTCGGCGCTGTTCATTATGTGGATCTACACGACCCCGACCGTCGCCAAGGATTTCTTCGGTTCGACCGATCGCACCAGCGCAGCGTTTCAGGAAGGCGGGAACTGGGTGGGCGTGTTGTTCGCGGTCTATAACGGCGTGGCGGCGATCGCGGCGCTGACCCTTCTGCCTTTGCTCTCCGCCCGGATCGGCAAGGCGCGCACGCATATGGTCGGGCTGCTGTGCGGCGCGGCGGGGTATGCCAGCTTCTTTGTGATCAAGGACCCGGCCTGGCTACTGCTGAGCGAGGTCGGGGTCGGGATTGCCTGGGCCTCGATCCTCGCGATGCCTTACGCGATCCTCGCGAGCAGCCTGCCGCAGGCCAAGCTGGGCATCTACATGGGGCTGTTCAACGTCTTCGTGGTGGTTCCGCAGCTGCTGGTCGCGACCGTGATGGGCTCGATCATGAAGGCCTTCTTTCCCGGCGAGCCGATCTGGACGATGGCTTTTGCCGCAGGAACCTTGGTGCTGGCGGCAGCCGCAATGAGCCTCGTCAAGGTGCCCGGAGAGGCCTAGAATAGCGCCTAGAAGTCGGCCACCAACTGCAAGGTCACGGCGCGCGGCGCGGTGTAGGTCCAGCCGCCGCTGGTCGAGACTTGCCAGCCGTAATTGTCGAACAGGTTTTGGATCAGGGGCCGCAGCAGAAAAGTGCCCGGCCCCATGCGGAACCGGTACCGCGCGCCCAGATTGACCACGGTGCGCGGCGCTGCATGGAGGGTGTTGGCGCGGTTGCCGACCCGGCTGGCAAAGTGCTCGACTGCAAGGTCGAACGACAGCGGGCTCTTGCCTGCATTCGGTCGCCAGTCGAAATTGAGCACCCCGTGGCGGCGCACTTGGCCGACCGGACGCGGGCCGATCTGGCCGCTGGTCACCGCCTCGCCCGAAATCCGCGGATCGAGCAGCAGCAACCCGCCGACCAGGTTAAACCCCGGCACCACCTGCCCGGTCAGCGATAGCTCGATCCCGCGGTGGTTGAGGCTGCCAAGCTGGCGATAGCGCAGCCCGCCATCGAGATTGTAGTACGGCTTGGTGATGCTGAACGCGCCGGCGATCAGCGTCAGGTGCGAACCCAGCGCCAGCTTCACGCCGCCCTCGACCTGACGGGTGTGGATCGCGGGCGGCGCTTCGGAGCGGTTGACCGCCACATCGGGCGCGATCAGCGCTTCCTCCAGCCCCTGCGAGGCCCCGGCGTAGAAACTCAGCCGCTTGGTCAGTGCCACTGTGGCAGACACGTTCCAGGTGATGGGCCGGTCGCGCGTGACCGGGTCGGCCAGCCGCGGATCGGCGAAATCGACTGCCTTGGTGTAGCTGGTCTTGGACAGCCCGGCGTCGAGCGCGAAGCCGCGGCCCGACACCAAACTCCACGCCAGGCCGTAGGTCAGCTGATCGACCCGGTCGCGGCTCTTGGGGCCGATCGTATAGGCCGGCTGAGGCACCATGGCTGGTGCCAGCAGGCTCACTGGCCCGAACTGGAAGCTCGCGGTCCCGCCAAACCGGCGGACTTTGTGCCGGCCGCGCAATGATAGCGTGACCTGCTGGCTGATCGCGCCCGACTGCCACTGCCGCACCAGCCGCGATTCGCCCGACAGTGAGGCATCGAACGACCCTGCATCGGCGACGATCCGGTGGCCGCTGGCCGCGCCAGTCGCCTGCACGCCGGTGTAAAGATCGGCGAACGCGCTGTGCAAATCGCGCCGCGTGTAAAACAGCCCGCTTTCGACGCGCAGCCCGGCGCCAAGCGGCAGCTTGCCGATCGCGCCCCACAGCCAGGTGTCCGAATTGCGCGCGGTCCACGACTGGCTCAGGTTGTCGCCCCGTTTCAGCGGCGGCGGCCCGGTGGTGCCGGTGAGGAACAGGGTCGGCCGTGCCTCGTCGCTGCGAAAGCGGAAGTCGCCGGCGAACAGCAGCAGCTCCGCGCCGGGGACCGGACGCCAGGCCACGGTGGCGCCAATCGCCCGCGCCGCGCTGGTCCCGCCTTCGGTGCGATGCGCATCGCGAAAGCCGATCCCGCCCGACAGACCCAGCCGTTCGCCACCCAGCGGCTGCTTGAATTCGATCGATCCGCCCACCCCCAGCGCAAAGCTAGACCCGCTGTCGAGCGTGAGGCTGTAACTGGGCTTGGCGCGGGGCTGGGTCAGCGAATAGTCGACGAGGCCCGTCGGTGCAGGGAACGGATAGCGCTGCGAGGCGGGGCCGACCCGGATCGTGCTGCCATCGACCAGCCGCGACGAAACTCGATCGACCTGATCGAAATAAAGCCCCTCAAGCCGGACGTTCCCGGCATCGACCGGATTGAACCCGCGCACGTCGTCAGTGGTGTATAACCCGCTCTTCTCGTTCCCGACCGAGCGCCCGAAGGCGTCACTCGACTGGGTGGTGACATTATCCGCAGCCCGCTGCGCGCAGGCCGCATGGGGCATCAGCGCCAGCCCCCCAGCCAGCGCGGCCCCTAGTTGCAAATAACAACGCACTTGGCTGCCTTTAGCGAAAGAGCGCGGCTTGAAAAGCCCCTAGGACGTTATCTCGATGTCACCGCGTTCGGCCGGGTCTTCATGGAGCCACGCGGCGTGGCGCGGGGCGCGTTTGGTGGCGGCCCAGTCGTTGAGCATGACCGGGGCGAGCGCGCGCAGTTCGGCGTGCTGCTCGGGCGTGCCGATATTGCAGGCAAGCTCCAGCCGGTGGCCGTTAGGATCGAAGAAATAGATCGAGCGGAAGATGCCGTGATACGTGGGCCCGAGCACCTCGACCCCTTGCGCCTCGATATGTTCTTTGGCCGCCAATAGCGCACCCAAATCGGCGACCTCGAAGGCGATGTGCTGAACCCACGCCGGAGTATTGGGATCTTTGCCCATCGCGGGCTGCTGCGGCAGCTCGAAGAACGCGAGGACATTGCCGCCGCCGCAATCGAGGAAGATATGCATGTAGGGATCGAA
Source organism: Sphingomonadaceae bacterium (assembly GCA_025359425.1). GTDB lineage: Bacteria > Pseudomonadota > Alphaproteobacteria > Sphingomonadales > Sphingomonadaceae > Novosphingobium. Next base: position 5,916 of record JANYGC010000094.1, on the reverse strand, counting down.
CTCGCCGGTCGAGGGGACGTGATCCTCGGCAAAGGCGGTGGTGTAAGTCATCCCCAGCACCCGCGCATACCAGTCGACCGTCTCCTTCGCGTCCTTGCAGCGATAGGCGACGTGGTGGATCTTTTCGAGGACTGGGGCTGCCATTACACGGTCTCCTTTGCGCCCAGCACTCCGCGCTTCATCTGGTCGCGCTCGATCGATTGGAACAGCGCGGTGAAGTTACCTTCGCCAAAGCCTTCGTCCTTCTTGCGCTGGATGAATTCGAAGAACACCGGGCCGATCTGAGTTTCGCCAAAGATTTGCAGCAGCAGCCGCGGATCGTCGTTCTCGGTCGAGCCGTCGAGCAGGATGCCGCGCTTCTGCAGCTCGTCGACCGGCTCGCCGTGGCCGGGCAGCCGCTCTTCGAGCATCTCATAATAAGTTGTGGGCGGGGCGGTCATGAACGGCACGCCAAGCGCCTTGAGCCGGTCCCAGGTGGCGATCAGATCATCGCAGATCAGCGCGATGTGCTGGATCCCTTCGCCGTTGTAGGCGCGCAGGAATTCCTCGATCTGCCCGCCGCCGGCCTTGCCTTCCTCGTTCAAGGGGATGCGGATCTTGCCGTCGGGCGCGGTCATCGCCTTGCTGGTGAGGCCGGTATACTCGCCCTTGATGTCGAAATAACGGATTTCGCGGAAACCGGCGATGCGCTCGTAGAACGAGGCCCAGTGCGCCATGCGGCCGCCATAGACGTTGTGGGTCAGGTGATCGATCAGCTTGAGCCCGGCGCCCTGCGGATGGCGATCCGCGTCCGGCTCATAAATGAAATCGATGTCGTAAATCGACAGATCGCCGCCTGCCTGGCCTTCGTACCGATCGATCAGGTAAATGATCGAGCCGCCGATGCCGCGGATCGCGGGCAGGCTCAGTTCCATCGGCCCGGTCTTGAGCTCGACCGGCTCGGCCCCGCGCGCCAGTGCTTCTGCATAAGCACGTGCCGCGTCCTTGACCCGCCAGCCCATCCCGCAGGCCGAAGCCCCGTGCTCGGCGGCGAAGTAAGCCGCCGGGCTGCGCGGTTCGTAATTGGCAATCAGGTTGATCCCGCCCTGCCGCCACAGCTGGACGTCCTTGGAGCGGTGGCTGGCGATCCGGCTGAACCCCATCGCAGCGAAGACCGGTTCGAGCAGACCCTTTTGCGGCGCGGAGAATTCGACGAATTCGAACCCGTCGAGGCCCAGCGGATTTTCGAACAGGTCGGCCATGGCAGTGCGCTCCAGCGTGAATTGGTTGCAAATGTAACTAGTTGCGATCCACGCCGGAGTCAAGCCTGACGCGCGGCGATCAGCTCTCGGTAATGCGCAAACAGGTGTGCGAAATGATCGCGCATGGTTGGCACCGGGGCGTGACTGCGCGGCCAGTCGCGCGCGGCCAGTTCACCGATTGCCACGGCGAGGGCGCGCGGATCGGCCGAGCGATAGGTTAGCCCGCCGCCATTGGCCGCATGGTCGGCCGCCCCGCCGCGATCGGGCACGAGTACCGGCACCCCGCTGGCGCGGGCCTCGGCTGCGGCAAGGCAATAGGTCTCGGCCTCGCAGCCGTGGACCAAGGCATCGGCGCTGGCGGCGATTGCGGCAAATTTGTCGCGGTCACGCACCGGCTCGAGCAGGCGGATGTGCGGGTCGGTGCCGATGGCCTTGCGGATTTTGCGTTCCTGACCGCCCGCCCCGAGCAGCACCAGCCCGAGCGGGCGTTCGCGCGCGGCCAGCCGCACTGCCTCAATCACCATCGGCCAGCGCTTCTCCGCCGCGAGCCGCCCGACCCCGAGCAGCAGCCCGGCGCTTTCGGGCAAGCCGCACTCCGCCAGTAACGCAGCACGCAGCGCCGGATCGCGGTTGGCGGGCGAGAACACCCCTTCTTCCACCCCCATCGGCTCGAACCGGGTATGCACCACGCCGCTGGCCGCAAGCCGCTCGGCCAATTCGCGGTTGGCGCAGATCACGCTGTCATACGTTGCGCCAAGTTTGCGCAGGTGCCGCGCAAACGGCGCGAACACCGCGTCGATTGCCGGGCGCGGCAGCACCGGGCCAAGCCAGCGGTAGGCATAGGCCGACATCGGATCGGCGTGCATCACCAGGCTTCGGGGGACGGTGCCGCGCCAGTTCGCCACCCACGACGGACTGCGCCACGGCGAGCCGACTTCGACCAGATCGGGCTTGAGGTCATCGAGCGCGGCGTGCAGCGCTGCCTGATCGCCGAAATACCAGTAGTTGCGATCGACCGGCAGCCGCGGGCTGGGGATCGTCACGATCCGGGCGCGCGGGCCATGTTCGATCACCTCGTGCCGGTCACCCGGGGCCAGAATCACGACCTCTGCGCCCAATTCGGGCCCGAGCCGCATCTTCTGCTCGACGTAAGTCTTCACCCCACCGCCGTGCGGAGTGTAAAACGCGCTGACGTCGACCAGTTTCACCCTAGTTCTGTTTCAGTGGCGCGACGCCCAGTCCGCTTTTGTAATTCATCACCACCGAGATTTTGGAGACTCCGCTGCCATTGACGATCACCCGCGAGTTCTTGGCCTTGGGCTTGGACCAGCCAAGCTTGGGATTGGCGGAAAAGCCGATCCCGTCGATCTTCCACTGGAACCGCCGGTCCGCATTGCGATCGTGCAGCACCGAAACCGCATAAGTCCCTGGCCCCGGGATCCGGACGCACAGCACCACCGGACCCGACTGCGGAGTGGGCACTTCGACCCGGCGGAAGGTCTTGCCCGCGGCGACCAGCACGTTGTCGTCGGCGAGGAAATCCTCATCGTTGCCGGGGTAGATTTCGAGCTTCATCTGGCCCGAGCGATCCTTCATGCCGGTCGCTTCGACCAGCAGCGCCGGACCGCTTTCATCCGGGCGGCAGCGCCCTTCGGCCTTGCCCAGATCGGGCGAACTCTTCAAGGTCGGCCCGGCTGCGAGCAGCAGCGGCAGCGCCAAGGTGAGAGCAAAAGGCTTCATTTCAATTTCTCCGCATCGAACAGGCCCGTGAGCCCGAAAACCGTTCCAACCAGCAGGTGCGCAGCCAATAACAGCACCGCCATCAGCGCCATCAGGGCCGCCACATCGGCCCCCTTGCCCAGTAACAGCACGGTCAGCCCGGCAAAGACAACATCCTTGTTGGGCATCAGCGGCAGGCGCGAAATCAGCATCCGCAACGTCGCCAGCACCAGCCACAGCGTGATCGCGACCGCGGGCAGCACCGCGTGCCACATCACCGCCGAGGCGATCAGGATGACCACGATCCGTGCCAAGTGCGTAGCGACAATGAACCACAAGTCCTGGCGCGGCAGACTGAACAGCTGACGGCGAAACAGCAGGATGCCAAGCGAAGTCAGCAGCACCACGCCCAATGAGGCAAAGGCGGTCTGGCCCTCCATGCCCAGCTGCCCGGCCGAGACATAAGGCCAGGCCAGCGCCAGCATCACCAGCGTCGCCCCATTGCCGACCAAGGCCGAGAGGATCGTCATGTCCTTGATCGCGCCGAACGGAGCATCACTCAGCCGCGAGCGGGCGCGCGCCCACGCGTAAAACTGCGCCTCACCCAGATAACCGAGCAGCAATTCGTTGGCGACGAGCTTGCGCAGCAAGGCCCCGATCCCGGCCCCGGGCATCGCCCACAGCCGCCGGTACACCACCCATTCGCTGACCGGCCCGGCAAGGTAATAGACCGCGAAGGCAGCCCAGAAGATTGGGCTCGCCGGAACCAGCGCGCGGACCTTGGCCAGATCCAGATCGCGCAGCTGCAGCGCCACCGCGACCAGCAGCGCGACCGATACCGCCATGCTGGCAAGCGCAGCCCAGCGTTTGCCGCGCGGCGGGCTTGCCGGCGCTTCGCTCACCGCGCGCACCGAAACCGGCTCTTGCAGCCCAAGGACAGATTGCCCTGACATAGCGCCGGGCCGTGGCGGAATATCGGTGAACCGTGGCTGAATTGGGAGGCATTCACGCTGCGACTGCCTTGGCAAGCAGCGCCAGATACCGCGTTGCCGCCGCCTGGATGGTGAAGGCTTGGGTCGAGCGCCGCGCAGCTGCGGGATCGAACGGCATGATGAGCACCTGCTCCATTGCACCCGCCAATGCCGCCGTGTCGCGCAGCGGCACCAACCGGGCGAAGGCACCGTGGCCGGTCAAGGCCTGCATCGAGACGCTGCAATCGGTCCCGGCTATTGGGAGGCCCGCAGCCAGCGCTTCGATCACTACGGCGGGAACGCCTTCGTAGTCGGACGAGAGCACAAATGCCGACGCTGCGGCGAGATACGGCGCGGGGTCGCAATGGCCCGGCAGATTGAGCCGGGCGGTGATCCCGAGGTCCGCTGCCAATCGCTCCAGCTTCGCGCGGTCATTGCCCTCGCCCACGATCACCAGCCGCGCGGCGGGATCGTCCAGACTTGCAAATGCGCGCAGCAGCAGCGGGAAATTCTTCTGTCCGGACAGCCGTCCGACCGAGACATAAAGCGGGGACCGGGGAAGCGCCTTGCTGCGCGGAATTGCTGACAGGGCTGCGAATTGCGCAGCCTCCAGCGCCGGGTCTTCGATGATCGCAATGCGCTGATCGCCAATCCGCATCGCAGCGGAAATTTCCGCGTTCATTGGTGCGGCCATGCCGACGAAGCGGTCGAGCCAGCGGCCCTGAATGCGCAGCCAAAGCCGATAGCCCCACCGCGCCGGAGCCGGCAGGTCGCGCCGCTCCAGATCGTTGCTGATCTTGATCACGATCGGCGGGCAATTTCGGCCAAGCAGCAGCTTCAGCGCGACCGCGACGATTGCATAGGTGTTGCCCGCCGCGAACAGCACATCGACCTTGTTGCGGCGCAGCCAGCGCCACGCCGCCCAGATCATCCACAAGGTCTCAAAACGCGCGGTCGGCACCGGTTCGGCGCGCACGATATAGGCCAGCTTTGGCGCGGTTTCGCGCATCGCCCCATCGCGACGGCCGAGCAGCACTTTGACTTCGGCCCCATCCGCCTGCCACGCTGCAGCGAGGTTGAGCGCGACCCGCTCGACCCCGCCCGGCGCAAAGCTGTGGATCGGAATGGCGATGCGCAGCGGCTCGCTCACCGGGTCAGCAGGTCCGCATAACGCCCGGCCGGGCGGCGTTCGGCAAAGGCCTTGAAAGTCGCGGCAATGCTACCCAGCAGCGCCGGGACGGTGACATCGCCCGGATGTACGGCGGCGCGCACCACCGGCTGAACATGCAACGCATGGCGCGCGAGGCCTGCGAAGAACCTTGACGAGAGCTGGCGCGGCTTGGATCGGCTCGCCCAGGTGATCACCGGGCCTTTGGCGAGCACCTTGCCGCTGGTCGGTTGCCACACCCGCAGGTGGTCCTCGGCAAGGGCAAAGGTGCTTGCTGCCAGGGCCGCGCGCGCGCCCTCGCCATAAAGCCACGCCGGAGCGATGAACCCCGCCACCGGCCGCCCGATCACATCCTCGATCAGCGCCTTGCCGTCGGCCATGCGCTGCGCCGCGACCGCGCGGCTCAGGCCGAGGAACTCGCCCTCGCCCGCGGTCAGGTGTCTCGCCTTGAACGCCGCCGCGCCGGAATGCTCGGCGAGGTCCTTGTGGTACCAGCCATGGACGAACATCTCGACGCCCTGATCGGCCCAGTCGCGCAGTCGCCGCTGGAATGCGCTCGCTTGCGCCAAGGGTGCTTCGCTCCAGTGATCGGGCACCACCAGCATCGCAAACTTTGGCCCATCCAGAATGCCGTTCAGCAACTCGGCCAACTGATCGACCTCGCGCTCGAAGCGCGGGCCGACATCATGAATCGAGGCGAGCAAGAGTTTGGACATCAAATGGCCCGTTAGCCCAACCTTCTCGTCATGGCGAGCGCAGCGAAGCAATCCAGAGCGTCGCGAGCGGGACTCTGGATTGCTCCGCTGCGCTCGCCATG
>JANYGC010000056.1 GCA_025359425.1 Sphingomonadaceae bacterium | reverse complement strand
AGGCCGAGGGGCTTGACCGAACCCGGTTCAATCCCCGCCCGGCCCAGCTCAACCGCTTTCGTGAACGGTTTGCGCGCGAACTGCGCGCGCGCGGGCGAGGAATCGCCGGATCGAGCATGGCGTTGGTCAAGATTCGGGCGCGGCTGCGAACCGAAGGGAGCCGTCAAATATCGGATGCGGATCGGCGCACCAACGAACAAGCCATCGCGGTAGCGCGCGGCCAGGCAACACTGCCGGCATTCGTCGCGCGTGGCACGGAGCGGTGGCAGGAGATACGAGTGGCATACAGTCGAACTGCCGCTGCGCTAGACGCCACCGGGGCGGCCGAAGACCGGGAGCTTGCAAGCGATGTCCGCAGATTCCTCGACAAGCATCAAGGCATGAATGCCACGCCCGGAATCTTTGCGGCGCACCACGCGCAGATTCTCGGGAAGAAGCGTAGTAGTCCGGATACGCAAGCGCCGAAGCCTCCACCGCCTGATCGCGGGCGAAGCCGATAAAATGGGGCAGCTATGCGCCCCGAAGCTGTCATTCGACTGACAATGGCATGTTCCCAAAAAGCAGCCGTTCAGAGGAGCTATTGCCTCAGCCTAGACGCATGCCAAGCGAAATGTTCGCTCATGAAGGTCATGAAATAGTACGAGTGGTCGTAGCACTCCTGACGGCAAAACGGCCGCTCAAGACTATCATTCGTTTCACGTCCCTCGAGATACGGCAGGCCATCTGCACCGTGCTGACATGAGGGTTTGCACTGTCTTCAATCCATCCATCGCGCAACGTCTTTGATCTCTCAGCGCTGCTGAAGGATCGGTATCAGAAGACCGTGTATCCACCATCGATAACGATTGAGTCTCCGATGTGAAAACTCGAATGATCGCTGGCCAGGTAGACTGCAATCGCCGAAAAATCGTCACCATTGGCCCAACGGCCAACGGGAGCCCGGCTTATTACCTGGTCATTGAATTTGTCCCACGCCTGCAATCCCTCAGTCAGATTAGACCGGGTCCAGCCGGGTAAGATTGAATTCACCCGGATTCCCTTTGGCCCAAGCTCCACAGCTAACGCGCGGGTGAGGGCTGCGACGGCACCCTTAGAGGCGCCATAATGTTCATTGCGAGCGGCCCCATGGATCGATGACGTCGACCCAACTGAAACGAGCGAGCCCCCTAGCCAGCCCTGTTCTTTTTGATGGATCATATGTCTGGCCGCCTCCCGGAGCGTGAAGAAGACCCCCTCAACGTTCACACTATACAGCTTCTGAAAGTCCGCTCCGGAGATTTCAAACATATCCCGCCTGGGTATGCCGATACCAGCGTTAGCTATCGCCTGGTCTATGCGGCCGAATTCATTAATTATTGCCGCCATACCTTCCTTCACCGCCGTTTCCGAAGCGACGTCTACCTGCCGGCAGCGGACTTCACCGCCAAATTGTCGAAGCTCGGCGGCGGCATCCTCGTTCTTCTCAGGCTTGTTGCCCCAAATGATAACCGACGCGCCGTGCAAGGCGAGTCCGCGGGCCATTCCAAGGCCAATCCCGCCGTTGCCCCCCGTTACAAGGGCGACCTTCCCGGTTAGGTCGAAAAGTCCTCTCGTCATACTCTCATCTCCGATTCGTTAGCTTCGGCACGCAAAGTATTGCGTGAATTGTAGGCACCATTTCTTTCCAAATACTGTCACATACAGGTCTGATTGGAACGTCGTTTATTTATCAAATTCGAACGCACTCTTACGAATGATATTCGATCTATATTCACGACAAGCTATATAAATACCACCGCTGATAATAAGAACCACGCCAAATAGACTGCTCTCCGGAGGGGTTTCAGAAAATACCAACCATCCAAGTGTTAGAGCTCCCACGATTTGAAGATAGTCAAACGGTGAGAGGACCGACACTGGCGCCGCGTGCAGCGACTCCGTCATTGTGATTTGCATTATTCCGGCCGCGACGCCCGCACCAGCAAGAATTATCAGCGTCTCTGCGTCATGCTGCCTCCCTACGTAGGATAGCAGCAAACCACCTACCAATGCGGAGGAAGCGAAGAACCAATAGACGATCGCCGCGACATGCTCGGTGTGCCGCAGCTGCCGGACGGTGATCATGACCGCGGCTGTATGCGGAGGGCGTTCAACAAGCAGTCAGCGTGCGATCGCGCCTCGAAGGCGATGCTTGAGCTTAACTGCCGTCCTCGACATTGACGCCGGCGCCTCGCCCGGGAGTGGCTCAGAAACGTCAACGTCTGCTGCGTACCAGGGGATCAGGTCCCCTCGACAATCATGACACGCCAATTGCCGCCCTTGAGACGATGGACGGTAGCCTCCTGATATTGTGGGCTATCGTACCAAGCCTTGGCTTGTTCGACAGATGGGAACTTGAGAATGACCGCCGCTTCACTTGACTCCCCTTCAAGCACCCGAACCTCGCCGCCGGCAAGCTTGGTCGCTCCGCGTCCTTCAAGGGTGGCACCGACCATTGGTGCATAAAGCGCAAGCTCAGCTGCATCGGTCGTCTGCCTCCGATCGAAAATGATGTAAGCGGCCATTATCGTTCCCTTTCAAAAATCTGCACGACATTGTGCTCTCAGCACGTGTTTGAGGATTTTGCCCGACGCCGTCTTTGGCATTCTGTCGACTAAATAGAGCTTCTCAGGAAATTTTTGCTTGGCGAGTTTTGATTCTTCCAAAAAATCTTGGATTTCTTCAAGTGATAGTGCGTCATCGTTCTCGAGAACGACAAATGCACATGGTGTCTCGCCCATTCTCTCGTGAGGCATCGCAACGACCGCGACTTCAGCTACAGCCGGGTGTGCGTGGAGAATATCTTCCACTTCTTTCGCACTAATATTTTCGCCGCCTCGAATTATCAGATCTTTCTTTCGCCCGCTTATCGTGAGGTAGTGTCCATGGCTGATGAAGCCGAGATCTCCAGTCCGGAAGAATCCTTCTTCGTCGAAGGCTTCGACCGTATCTTCCCACTCAGTGTATCCCAACATTACTTCAGGGCCGCGTACTAGAATCTCGCCTTCGATTCCGTCGCGAACCGTCTCGCCTGTGTCCGAGCTAACGATCTTCACATCAGAATTAACTATTGAGCCATCCGTCGTCGCGCCCAGTTCAATCGGGTCCCCGGGATCTACACCTGCTGTCACCGTCGGCGCTTCGCTACTGCCGTACACGCGGAAGGCAAGGCAGCTCGGCAGAACCGTTTGGGCACGCCTGATATCGTCGGGCGCAACCGGCGCTCCACCACAGGCGAACAGCCGCAGGCTTGGCCTGGTTTCTCCACGTCTTTCGAGTGCCCCCACCAACTCCCTGAGGAACGGAGTCGCGCCTATGCTGAAAGTGACCTTGTGCTGCGAAATCAGATCCGCAGCGTGCTCCGCATCCCACTTGTCCATAAAAACTGTTTTGCAGCCAAATGAGGACATCATCTCGATGCCGTAGATATACCCGGTAATGTGGGTGACCGGGGAAGGCATCAGTATGACGTCAGTAGATTGAATGCCCCAGAATTTCCCTACTGCGTCGATTTCCGATTGGATTGTATTATGGCTGTGAAGAACGCCCTTGGGCCGACCCGTCGTACCAGAGGTGTAGAGCAGCAATTTTACGGCGTTTGGATCCTGAGGCCTCTCTGCGATGTTAGTGGCGGGAGAGGTTATGGAAGCGTCCTCAAACCATTCGCCATAGCGCACAACCCCGCTTTGGTTCGCTTTGCCTCGTACGACCACCACAGCTCTGAGATCCGGCAGCGATGAACGAAGATTTTCGACCATCTTGACATAATTTCTCGTTTTAATCGTTTCAGGAATAAATAGTATCCTGGTTCGAGAATTACTCAAGATATATCCAACTTCGGCGTCTCTGTATATTGGCACAATTGGATTTACTACTATTCCACAAATACATGCGGCTAGATTTATCACGATTGTTTCCAACCAATTCGGTAGCTGGAAGCTTACGACCTCCCCGGGGACTAGACCGACCTGACGAAACCAACCGGCAAGCAGCTGGGATTCCTGCATGACTTCAGCAAAAGTACGTGACGTCTCAACGTCGACTACAGCTGTCGCGGTGCCACGACTTCGTGCCTGGTATGCCGCCTGATGAAGGAGTGTGACACCCCTCCACTGCCCGCTCTTGATGAAGCCGGCTGCGACATCTGCCTCCAGCCTTGTCGGCCAAGAGCTGCGGTTTATCTGCACGGAGGGTTCGCCTGTCTGTCTGAAGCCCGGGACCATCGTGATGTCACCCCTCGTGGACGGTCTTGGGGACCATGCACGCCATCACGCCCTCGCGGCCGTCCTCGCTGCCGTATCCCGACCACTTGACCCCGCCGAACGGCGCGTCGGGGGCCGAGACGCTGCCGGTGTCGAGCGCCAGCATCCCCGCCTCGACTTCGGCGGCAAGGCGGCGGCGGCGGGAAGCGTCCTTCGTCCACGCATAGGCGGCGAGGCCGTAGGGCAGGCGGTTGGCTTCCGCGATCATCGCGTCCTCGCCCTTCATCGGGTTGAGCAGAGCGACCGGGCCGAAGGGCTCGTCGTTCATGATCGAGGCGTCGGTCGGCACTTCGGCCAGCACGGTCGGTTGGTGGAAGAAGCCCTGGTTGCCGATCCGCTCGCCGCCCGCGAGGAGCTTGGCGCCCTTGGCGGTTGCGTCGCCAATCATCTGCTCCATCCGTTCGAGCCCGCGTGCCGAGGCCATCGGGCCCATCGCGGTGTCCTTGTCGAACCCGCTGCCGACCTTGATCGCCATTGCCCGTTCGACGAACCCGTCGCAGAAGCGTTCGAACACCGGCTCCTCAATCAGGAAGCGGGTCGGGCTGACGCAGACCTGGCCCGCGTTGCGGTAGGCGTTGGCGGTCATCGTATCGAGCGCGACGTCGATGTCGGCATCGGCGAAGATCAGCACCGGCGCGTGCCCGCCCAGTTCCATCGTCGCGATCTTGAGGTCCTCGGCGGCGAATTTGGCGAGATGCTTGCCCACCGCGGTCGAACCGGTGAAGGTCACCTTGCGGATGATCGGCGAGGCGAGCAGATGGCGGCTGACTTCGTCGGGCACGCCGAACACGCACTGCACCGCGTCACCCGGCACGCCCGCATCGATCAGGGCCTGGACCAGCGCGATCCCGGCCGAAGGGGTTTCCTCCGACGGCTTGACGATCGTCGAGCACCCCGCAGCGAGCGCGCCGCCGATCTTGCGCATGACGTTGAGCGAGGGGAAATTCCACGCCGCGAACCCGGCGACCGGGCCGACCGGGTGGTACTGCACCTCCACCCGCTGCCCGGCGGGCCGCACCAGCGTGCGGCCATAGATGCGCTTGATCTCCTGCGCGTAGAATTCGAGCAGCATCGCGCTGTAGATCGTTTCGCCGATCGCTTCCTTCAACGGCTTGCCCTGTTCGCGGGTGATCGCTTCGCCGATGGCGGCGGCGCGCTCGCGGATCAGGCCGGCGGCCTTGAGCAGGATCGCGGTACGCTGGTCGGCCGAGGTGTTGCGCCAGGTCTTGAAGCCGCGTTCCGCCGCCTCGAGTGCGCGGTCGAGGTCGGCCGCCGTCGCGTGCGGCACGCTGCCAATC
>JANYGC010000043.1 GCA_025359425.1 Sphingomonadaceae bacterium | reverse complement strand
GGGGGAGGATTTAGGGATGCTAACCCTTGCCACCACCACCCCCGGCGACCCCGAAATCTTCGCGTCGCTTCAGGGCGAAGGCCGCTCGGCCGGGCTGCCGTGCACCTTCGTGCGGCTGTCGCGCTGCAACCTTGCCTGCAGCTGGTGCGACACCGCCTATACCTGGCGGTTCGAGGGCGACAATCGCCCGCACCGCGACGGGGTGACGTTCGATCGCAAGGCCAATCAGGTCGTGCTGAGCGCAGCCGAGGTCGCCGCGCGGATCATGACGCTGGGCGGCAACCGGCTGGTGATCACCGGCGGCGAGCCCTTGTTGCAAGGTGCGGCTTTGGCGCGGATGGTGGCACTGCTGGAGGGCCATGCGATCGAGATCGAGACCAACGGCACCGTTGCCCCGCACGCTGCGCTTGCCCCGCTGGTCGGCCAATACAACGTCAGCCCCAAACTCAAACATTCGGGCAATCCTGCTGAAATTGCTCTGCTTTCCGATCGACTCAAAGCGTGGTCAACCGAACCTATAGCGAACTTTAAGTTTGTGATTTCGGCCCCCGAAGACCTTGTCGAAGTGCTCGAACTGCAAGCCGCCTACGCCATCCCGGGCAAGCGCATTCAGCTGATGCCCGAAGGGACCAGCAGCGCAGCCATCCGTGCCCGCAGCGCCTGGCTGGAGCCCCTCGCGCTTGACCACGGGCTGGGGTTCAGCGACCGGCTGCACATTCATCTCTACGGGGATACGCGCGGGACATGATCGAGGATATTCCACCCGCCCCGCCCCGGCGCGGCGACCTGACCCAAGGCCCATTGTTCAAGACCCTCGCGCTGTTCTCGCTCCCGGTGCTGCTCGGCAATGTGCTGCAAAGTCTCAACGCCTCGGTCAATACGGTGTGGATCGGGCGGCTGCTGGGCGAGGATGCGCTGGCCGCGACCTCGAGTTCGAACATCGTCATCTTTCTCGTCTTTGCCGCAATTTTCGGGATCAGCATGGCGACCACGGTCCACGTCGGACAGTACTTCGGCGCGCGCAATCTCGACCAGATGCGCAAGAGCTTCGGTGCAGGACTGGGTCTTTGCATGATGCTCTCGGCAGCGATTGCGCTCGTCGGCTGGTTCACTGCTCCCAGCCTGCTGCGTTTGCTCAACATGCCTGGAAGCTCGTTCCATTTCGCGCTCGATTACCTCCGGGTGATCTTCCTCGTGGTGCCGACCATGACCCTGACCGTGCTCGTCTCCAGCGCGATGCGCGGCTGCGGCGATTCGCGCACGCCGCTGTATTTCCAGATCCTCACCGTCATCCTCGACATCGGATTGAACCCGCTGTTCATCGCCGGGATCGGTCCGTTCCCCCGGCTCGGGATTATCGGCGCGGCGGTCGCCACCGCAATCGCCACACTGACCGGGCTCGCCGGACTGATGGGCTGGATTTACTGGCGCGACCTGCCGATCCGATTGAAGGGCCGCGAGCTGTCATACTTGTGGCCGGCGCGCGCAGAGCTGTCTTTCCTGATCACGAAGGGCGTGCCGATGGGCTTTCAGATGTTGGTCATTTCGGGCGCCGGGCTGATCATGATCGGGCTGATCAACAGGGAAGGGATCGACTACGCTGCGGGCTATGGCGCGTTGCTGCAACTGTGGAACTACATCCAGATGCCTGGCTTCGCGCTCAGCGCAGCGGTCAGCGCGATGGTCGCGCAGCATATCGGCGCGCGGCGTGAAGCGCGGGTCGATGCGATCAGCTGGTCGGGGGCGGGTGCGAACACAGCGATCACACTCTCGCTGATCACGCTGATGCTGGTGTTCGGTCGCCCACTGCTGTCGCTGTTCCTCGGCTCGGACAGCCCGGCGATCCCGGTCAGCTTGCACATCCAGACCATGGCGATCTGGACTTATATACCGTTCGGGGTGACGATCGTGCTGTTCGGTACGCTGCGCAGCTACGGCGTGGTGTTCGTGCAGATCGCGATCCTGTTCTTCGCGATGTATGCGGTGCGGCTGGGCGTCTATGCGCTGCTTTACCCGCAGCTGGGGCCCGACGCTTTATGGTGGTCGCTCACTATCAGTTCGGTAACGACCATGGCGCTGACCTTGCTCGCTTACTTCACCGGCAATTGGCGCAAACTGATGCGCGAACGCATCGCGATGGGCTGACTTACCGCCCCTGCGCGCGCCAGCGCTGGACGGTGCGGTGGACCATTTCCTCTTCGCCGCCCGAGCTGTTCCACAGGTCGGAGAACGACGGGTCGGCGCTGGCCGGGCGCTTCATTTCCTCGAGCTCATCGAAGCTGACGCGGATCGGAATCGACACGCCCTCGCCGCAGATGATGCATTCGCGGTTGCGCAGCGCCGGGATCGAATCGAGGAAGCCGCGCGCGCCTTCGGGCATCGCCGCCTTGACGAAGGCCTGGTCGCGGTCGTTGTTGAGCCGCATCGAGATGATCGTGCCGCACTGCGAGAGCACGCCCTCGGCCAGATCGGACGGACGCTGCGTGATCAGGCCCAATGAAACACCGTATTTGCGGCCTTCCTTGGCAATCCGGCTGAGGATTTTGCCGACCGACGAGCCGTCCGAGTTCTTCTCGTTGGGCACGTAGCGGTGTGCTTCCTCGCACACCAGCAGCACCGGGCGGGTGGTTTCGTCGCGCGACCAGATCGCGAAATCAAACACCAGCCGGCTCAGCACCGCGACGACGGTGCTGGTCACGTCCGACGGCACGCCCGAGACGTCGATGATCGAGATCGGCTTGCCCTTGCTCGGCATGCGGAAAATCTTGGCGATGAATTCGGCCATCGTATCGCCGACCAGCATGCCTGAGAACAGGAACTGGTAGCGCGGGTCGGCTTTCAATTCGTCGATCTTGGTCTTGACCCGCATGAACGGTGCGGATGAGGTCGCCTTGTCGAGCTTGCCCATTTCGGTCAGGATCATGTTGGTCAGATCGGACAGCAGGTAAGGGATCGGCGAATCGACAGTGATCTTGCCCATCGATTCCGCCAGTCGATTTTTCGAGCGCGCAGCGAGCAGGCACTTGGACAGGATGTCCATGTCTTCCTGCCGGTCATTGCCCGATGACGTCAGGAACACTTCGCAATGCTCTTCGAAGTTCATCAGCCAGTACGGCATCTGCAGGTTCGACACGTCGAAAATCATGCCGGTCTTCTTGAACGCCGCCGAATATTCGCCGTGCGGATCGATCATCACGATATGCCCTTCGGGGGCATGTTCGCAGATCCGGTGGAGGATCAGCGCGGCGCTGGTCGACTTGCCGGTGCCGGTCGAACCGAGCAGCGCGAAGTGTTTGCCCAGCATCGCATCGACGTAAAGCCCCGCGCGGATGTCCTTGGTCGGGAAGACGGTGCCGACCTGGATCGAGGTGCGGCCATCGCTGGCGTAGATCTGTTTGAGGTCGTTGCTGGTCGCAGGATAAATCAGCGCGCCGGGGATCGGGTAGCGGGTCACGCCGCGGCGGAAGCTGTGGATGCGGCCGGTCAGCCGTTCTTCATCGCCTTCGCCCAGGAAATCGATATTGGCCATGATCCCGCCGGGGGTCTTGGCATCCTGCCGCTGGGTGCGCACCGAGGCGAGCAGCCAGCCTTTGCCGACCCGGATCTTGACCTGGCTGCCGACTTGCCCGGCCAGCGCGATCGAGGGGTCATCATCGGCGGTGCATTCCTGCAGCCGCTGCAAGTCGAGCGCGATCGCCGAACCGGAGCCGGCGATTTCGAGCACGATCCCGATCGGTTCACGGGCATTGTCGAGTTGCTGCACGGCATCAGCGGCCTGCGCCGGGATTTCCGCGGCCTCTGCCGGTCGTGCGCTGCCAAATCCGTGTCCGCTCGTTTCGTTCATCACTGCGACTTGCCCCCGGTCGCCAGCGTCGTTTGCTGACCCCGGATTGGTAAGCCAGAGCGGTTAAGATTGGCCTAAGTTGAGCGCCCAGGTGGGGGGAAGGTCAGACCAGCGCGAACAGTCGCCCGGCCAAGAAACCCATCCCGACCGAGAGCGCGACCGCCAGCAAGCCATAGAAAAACCCGTCATCCTGCGCGAACTGCGCCACGACACGCTCGAACCCCTGTTTTTTCACCACCACCCGGCTGATCGCTGAGGCGACCACGCGGCCGTGATTTATCGCAAAGGTTTCAGCAGTATAGGTCCCGGTCTGAACCGACGAGGGCAGCGCGATGCGGGCCTGGTAAAGTACCTGCTCGCTGATGCTGACCCCGCGCTGGTCCTGCTTGTAAAGCCCTTCGCGGGTCATCAGATCAACCAGGCCCGAGGACATTCGCGCCTGTTCCTTGGGATCGTAAGACCCGATCGGCGAGAGCTGCAACCACGGCAGCCCAAGCTCGTAAATCGCCGCGGTTTTGTCATCGACGATCTTGGCGATGGGCTTGGACGAAGCAACCGCGAAAAAGGTCGGGGCGGAGCGGAATTCGGCGCTGTCGGCGTTGACCCAGATCCCGGCGAAGCGGCTCTTTTCGCGCAGCACGATCGAGCGCGTCGGCCCCTTCAGAACCACCACGATATCATAGTCCTGCCCCGCGCGGGTGCCCTCGGGGGTCAGGATCGCGCCGAACAGCAAGAGCTCGGTGCCGCGGAAGCCCTGGCGGACCTGGACCTCGTGCTGCGACACCTCGGGCACCAGAATCGGATCGCGCGCGGCGGTCAGAAGCAGCAGCGCGAGGAGCACGAACAGCCGCTTCATGACGGCATCACCGAATAGATCTCGTCGGGCCGCCACACCAGACCCAGCACCATCCGCGCAGCGATCACCAGCACCAGCGCCGCGAGCACGAAGCGCAGCCGCGCGGCGGGCAGCTTCTGCGCCAGCTGCGCGCCGATCTGCGCGCCCGAAACCGAGCCGATCAGCAGCAAGACCGCGAGCACGATGTCGACCGCCTTGGTGGTCAGCGAATGCATCATGGTGGTCGCCATGGTCACGAACAGGATCTGGAACAGCGAGGTGCCGACCACCACATTGGCGCTCATCCCGAGGATATAGAGCATCGCCGGGACCAGCACGAACCCGCCGCCGATCCCCATCAGCATGGTCAGGATGCCGGTCAACACCCCCAGCAGCAGCGGCGCGAGCGGGGAGATGTACAGCCCCGAGCGATAGAACCGCCAGCGCAGCGGCAGGCTCGCGACCATCGGGTGGTGGCGGCGTTTGCGCGCCGGGACTGGCACCCCGGCCTTTTGCGCCTGCATCACCTGCCAGCTTTCGCGCGCCATCAGCGCGCCGATCGAACCCAGCAGCACCACATAGAGAATGTTGATCACCACATCGATCTGGCCCCAGGCCTGGAGCAGACTGAACAGCACCGCGCCGATCCCCGTGCCGATGATCCCGCCGGCGACCAGCACTCCGCCCATCAGGTAATCGACCCCGGCGCGGCGCGAATGGGCGAACACGCCCGAAACGCTGGCCCCGGTGACCTGGCTCGCGGCAGAGGCGGCGGCGACGGTCGGCGGGATGCCGTAGAAGATCATCAGCGGGGTGGTCAGGAACCCGCCGCCGACCCCGAACATGCCCGACAGGATGCCCGTCAGCGCGCCCAGCGTGACGATGACCAAGCCATTGACCGAAAGGTTGGCGATCGGAAGGTAAACATCCATGCGTGGTTTATGGGACTAGACCACTACAGCGGCGAAAAGAAGGCCGGTGGTTCTAGAATCCGGCGGAAAGCGTAACGACCGGTCCGGACCCCGGTGCAGCGTTGCCGGCAACCCGCCAGCGGTAGTCGGCCGATAGCCGGGTCCCCACCGGCCCAACGTGAAACGATACTGTCGCGGTCGGCCCGACATCGAGCCGGCTCGCACCGCGCTGCGCCCCGCCCCAGACCCCGCCGCCAGCGCGCAGTTCGAAGCTGCTGGCGCGCACCAGCGGCTTTTCCAGCCGGGCTTGCCCATCGACAAATGCGGTCGATCCGCGTCCGCCGACATAGCCCGCCTGGAGGTAAGCTTCGGCCCGCGTGCCGAGCGGCAGGCGCGCCGGCGGCAGTTCGCTGACCAGTGCCGCAGCCGGACGAATGATCGTGCCAGAGCTGGTCCGGGTCACCCGGCCCTCGGTCATCAGCCGCACCGGCAGCCCCGGGATCGGGCGGAACGAGAACCCCACTGCAACTTCCTCGCCGCGCGGACGTTCGATCCCGCTTGACCCGCGCAGGTACAGCGCCGGGTTCATCCGGCTGCCTGGAGCGAGATAATAGCGCAGGATCAACCCGCCCTGGCTGCCGCCATAGAACCCCGCCGGGATGACCGCGCCGGGCAGTCCGGCACCGGGGGCATTGAACATGTTGCCGCCTGCGCGCAGCGACAGCCAGCCATCGGCCGACCAGTGCGCCGCGCTGCGCCGGGCCGCGGCGAGCGGGATCGGGCGCAGCGGCGCGGGCGCCGCCATGGCCAGCGCCGGATCGGCCGGCAGCAGGTCCATCGCCGCGAGCCACAGCAGCTGATGCCCGGCCGCCACCTTGGGTGACACTGGCAGCGCGGGGCTGAGCTCGCCCGGGGCGGGAAGCGGCGGCGGCGTGGTGGTGGGCGCAGCCAGCGGCGCAGGCGGCGCCTCGAAGGTCGGACGGATGACCGGCGCGGGCGCCGCGCGTCCGGACCAGCCAGGCTGCTCCAAACTGCGTTCCCGCTGCGGCACCGCGGCGACGCGAGGTTTGGGCTGAGGCGCGGTTGCGGGTGCTGGCGGCGTGCCCAGCTCCGAACTGTCCCACAAGGCTGCGCGAGCGCCGACCCAGCTGACCATAACCAGCACCAACGCGATCAGGGGTTGCCCCCTGCGCCTGACCTGGCTGCGCGGTTTCAAGCCTGCAGCGCCTGCAGTGCCGGCACCGGCCGGACCGTGGTTGCGGTCGCCGGGTGGGCATCGTGTACGGTCTTGTCCCACACCACCACGCCATCCTGCAGCGAGCGGAAATAGGCCGCCAGGGCACGCCGTCCGGCCATGATGGCGATGATGTTGGCGATGGGAATGCGCAGGATCGAAAACAGTCCTTCGCGCCAGCCGTACTCCCGTGTCGTGAACAACGCGCGCGAGGCGGCGCGCCAGACAAACCCGGCAAAGCTTGCCAGCAGCATCCAGCGCAGCGGTTGCGACAAGGGCAGCACATCGACCTTGCCCAACTCGCGCAGCACCAGCAGCACCGCATCAAGCGCAAGCAACAGATAAGCCGACGCCAACACCAGCGCCGTTAACGGCCCGCGCCGGTCGCGCAGCGCCATCCACATGTCGACCGGGCGCAGGCTCCAGCCCATCCGGTCCCAGCCCTGGAAAGCAATGCCGTGGACCCAGCGGGTCTTCTGGCGCACCGCCGCGTCGAGCGTGTTGGGGAAATAACTGCGGGTCGCCACCAAAGCTCCGGCATCGTCGCGCAGCCGCAGGAACGCGCTGCCCCGGCCGCCCTTCGACATGACCAGCCCAAGCTCGTAATCTTCGGTCAGGCACTCGGGCGCGAACGGTCCCGCTTCACCATCGGCGGCGCGGCGGGCGGCAAGATCGTGGAGCGCCGCGCGCGAGAACCCGCAGCCGACCCCGGCGGCCGGCAAGGCCCCGCCCAGTGCACCGCGCACCACCAACCCTTTGGCATGGCTTTCGGCAAATTCATCCGAATAATGCCCGGCAATCCAGCGCGAATGGGGTTGTTGTTCGGGCCGCACGGGCAATTGAACGAAATCGCGCAGCACCAGCCCCGCGTCGAGCGCCTGCAGCGCGCAGGGATGGACCATATCCTCGGCATCGTGGAGCACGATCGAGGCAAACCGCCGCGCAGTGCGCGCTTCATCGCAAGCCATCGCGCGGTACAGCCGGTTGAGGCAATCGGCCTTGGTGGTCGGCCCCGCTGCAGCCAGCGTGACCAGCCGCACCCGCGGATCGGCGCTCGCTGCGGCCATCGCGGCGGCGAGTGTGGCGGCATCGTTGCGGTAGCACCCGACGTAGATCGTCAGCTCGCGCTGCGGCCAGACCGCCAGCATATGCGCGATCGTTGCGCCGATCACCTGACTTTCACGGAAAGCCGGGATCAGCACCGCCGCCGCACCCGACAGCGGCTCCGCACCATAGCCCACCGGCAGCCGCGGGGTGCGCGCCTTGCCGGTCAGTTTGAGCCCGAGCCAGGCAAAGTCGATCGCCAGTTCATCGAGCAGCCCCACGCAAAACCAGAACGCCGCGAAGGCGAGTAGCTCCCGCTCGACCAGCAACAGCCAATCCAATGCTGTCCATGCCCCTGTTGCCCCCTCAATCATGCGACTATTTTGCCCCTTTGCGCAGACTCAAGAAAAACAGCCTATCGGCTAAGCATTGGCTGTCAACGCGATTGACTAAGCCCACGTGGTTTCTTGCAAAATATTTCATTAAGGCACTGTCGACAGCGATTGATCGGATAAACTTGAACAATGGCAAGTTTTGTCTGATTCACCCGGACATGATTGAGCGCCGCCATCCGATCTCGCTGTTCGCCAAGTCCGTGGTGCGCCTGTTTGGCGGCGAAGCTGGCGCGGGGCTGCTGCTGATTGCGGTGGCGCTGATCGCCCTGGTACTGGCCAACTCGCCCTGGGCGGCGGCCTATCACGATGTGTTCGATCACCCGCTGCCGTGGACGCCGGTGGCCAAGCTTTCCAATCTGCACCTGTGGATCAACGACGCCCTGATGGCCGCATTCTTTTTCATCATCGGGCTTGAGATCAAGCGCGAGGTGCTCGACGGCGAACTGGCCCATCCCGCGCAGCGCCGACTGCCGGTGCTGGCCGCAGCCATGGGCATGGCGGTTCCGGCGCTGGTGTTCCTGTGGGTGACGCGCGATGTTCCGGCATTGGCGCGCGGCTGGGCGATCCCGGCAGCCACCGACATCGCCTTTGCCGTTGGAGTGATCGCGCTGCTTGGCAAGGGGCTGCCGCCATCGCTCCGCCTGTTTTTGCTGACGGTGGCGATCGTCGACGATCTGGGCGCGGTGGTGATCATCGCGCTGGCCTATACCGCCGGGCTCGACACCGCGTGGCTGGCCGCGGCGGGCGGCGTTCTGCTGGGCATGGCGGCGCTGAACCGGTTCGGAGTCAAGCATGGACTGCCCTATGCGATCGGCAGCCTGGCGCTGTGGCTATGTGTGCTGCATTCGGGCGTCCATGCGACCGTTGCCGGGGTGCTGGCGGCGATGACCGTGCCGCTGGCGCTCGACCGCCAGGGTGAAAGCCTGCTGCTGCGCATGGAACATGTGCTGGCCCCGATCAGCGCTTATGTCGTCGTGCCCGTGTTCGGGCTGGCCAATGCCGGGGTGGCGATCCCGCTGGCGCTCCCCCAGGGTCCGGCGCTGGCGCTGCCGCTGGGCATCGCCCTGGGGCTGCTGCTGGGCAAGACCGTGGGAATTTTCGGTGCGGTGTTCTGGGCCGAGCGCAGCGGCTTTGCGCAGCGTCCGGCCGGGGCCAGCTGGCTTCAGGTGCTGGGGCTGTCCGCGCTGTGCGGGATCGGCTTCACGATGAGCCTGTTCATCGCGCAGCTGGCCTTTCCCGCCAGCCCCGATCTGGTCGAAGATGCCAAGCTGGGCGTGCTCGGTGGATCGCTGCTGGCTGGATTGATTGGCTACGCCGTTCTCCGAACGTCGTCCCGGATCAAGTCCGGGAAAACGGGTTTACCAGCTGCCGACGTTGGGCATTGAGGCCCACGGCTCGGCCGGGGGCAGGTTGCCGTCCTGCAGCAGCTCGACCGAGATGCCATCGGGCGACTTGACGAACGCCATATGCCCGTCGCGCGGCGGGCGGTGGATCGTGTGGCCCGCCGCCAGCAGCGCGGCGCAGGTCTGATAGATGTCATCGACCCGGTACGCGAGATGCCCAAAATTGCGCCCGCCAGCATAAGCCTCCGGGTCCCAGTTGTGAGTCAGCTCGACCTCGGCCACGCCTTCCTCGCCCGGGGCGGCAAGAAAGATCAGGGTGAACCGGCCCTGCTCGCTCGAAAAGCGGCGCACCTCGTGCACCCCGAACAGTTCGAAAAAGGCGATGGTCGCCGCGGGATCAGACACGCGGATCATGGTGTGGAGGAATTTGGTCATGCCGCATGGGCTAGCGCAGACGCCGCACAAACGAAAGGCCCGCGCCGGACAAACCGGCGCGGGCCCTGATCGTTAGTCCAACCGCAGCGATCAGAAGCTGGCGGTTACCGAGAACACGCCAACCGGCTTTGCCATGCGGTGGTAAAAGTTGAAGCACCCGGGGTTGCTGCCGCAGCCGAACCCGGTGTTGATATCGCTCTTGCTGAGATCGGTGCCGACCAGCGAGGCATCAAACGACAGGTTGCGGATCTTGTACGTCAGCCCGACATTGTAATCGAGGTACTGCTTGCCGTAATCGAACCCGCCGCCGGTATGGCCAAGGTGCGAATGGAAAGTGATCGGCGTGCCCGGAATGCCGCTCGACAGGTCACCGTAAACGTAGGTGTTGTGGCGAGTCGGCGAGGTGAAGTTGTAATTGAACACCTTCTGCGCCGGCGCATAGTACACCCCGACCTTGGCGGTCGCCGGACCCATCGTCTTGGCCAGCGAACCATAGACTTCATAATAATTGCCGGTGGTCGCACCCGGATAAATGTAGCCGTAAACCCCCATATCGACGGTCACGCCGCTCGAACCCAAAGCGCGCGTATAGCCGCCAAAGACGTCGATCTCGGTCCCGCCGATGTTGATCGGACCAGACCCTGCCGATGCGCTGGAGCCCCAGGTGCCGACGTAGAAGCCCGACGAATGGCTGACGGTAATCGCGCCCTGAACGACCGGACGGTTGTCCGATTGGGCAAGGCCGCGGAAGCGGTACTGCGAGACGATCGCCGCGGTGCCGGTGACGGTGATGTCGCTGGGCGGATCGGTTTCATCGGCGAAAGCGGGAGTGGCTACAAGTGCAGTGGCGGCGATCAGCGAAGCGGCAATCAGGCCGCGCATGGACGTGAGCATATCAATCTTCCTTAAGCGATTGCGGTTGCTTCGTCCCACCTGCGCGCGGCCGCTGTTTCTCTTGACATGGAAACAATCATGCTGCGCAACGATGGACTGCACAACTTTGCTGCAATGCACAAGAGCAAATCGCAGCAACCGGTGTGCATCGCCCGGCAAGTGTGGTTTTGGGGTCACGCCCGATGCAACCTAACCGGGCCGTAGTTGTTCATTCAGATACCCCGCACTATAGGCGCGGGCAAGATTGCAACGCCATGTTGAACCGCCTTCGCACCCTGTTCGGCCCTGCTCCCAGCGGCCCGCTACCCGCCATTCCGCCGGGCGAGCGCGTCTATGCGGTGGGCGACATCCACGGGCGGCTCGACCTGTTCGAAGCGGCGATAGCAGCGATCGAGGCCGACGATGCAGCGTGCCGCCCGGCCCAGACCACGGTGATCCTGCTCGGCGACCTGATCGACCGCGGCCCCGACAGCGCCGGGGTGATCGCCGCGGCGCGCGCCTGGGGCGAGCGCCGCGCGGTGCGCATCCTGCTCGGCAATCATGAGGAAATGCTGCTCCGCGCGCTCGACAGCGACGAGGTGATGCGCCACTTCCTGCGCTTTGGCGGGCGCGAAACGGTGCTATCGTACCTGGCCGAACCAGACCTTTACCACCGCGCCGAACTGGCTGAGGCGCGCGCCTTGATGGAGGCTGCCATCCCCGCGGACGACCTCGAATTCATCCGCTCGTTCGAAGATACGATCGCGGTGGGCGACTATCTGTTCGTTCATGCCGGGATCGATCCCGAAACGCCGCTCGATGCCCAGCGCACTGGCGATCTGCGCTGGATTCGCGAACCGTTCCTGTCGCACCCCGGCAGCTTTGGCCCGGTGGTGGTCCACGGCCACACGATCACCGACAAGCCGCACATCCGGCACAACCGGATCGGGCTCGATACCGGGGCTTACCGCTCGGGCCGCTTGACCGCGCTGGGTCTGCAAGGCACCGCACGCTGGCTGATCGAGGCGCAGGACCTGGACGGCATCATCAGCGCCTCGACACGGGACTTGGCATGACAATCGGGAGTATCGCATGAAGATCGCAATGGTCGGCTCGGGCTATGTCGGGCTGGTTTCGGGGGCGTGCTTCGCCGATTTTGGCCATGATGTCATCTGCATCGACAAGGACCCGGCCAAGATCGAAAGCCTTCAGGCCGGGATCATGCCGATCTACGAGCCGGGCCTGGCCGAACTGGTCACCGGTAATGCCAAGTCCGGGCGGCTGTCGTTCACCACCGATCTTGCCGCAGGCATCGCCGGGGCCGCTGCGATCTTCATCGCGGTCGGCACCCCCAGCCGCCGCGGCGATGGCCACGCTGACTTGTCCTACGTTTATGCAGTGGCCGAGGAGGTCGGCCAAGCGCTCAAGAACGATGCGGTGGTGGTGACCAAAAGCACCGTCCCCGTCGGCACCGGCGACGAGGTCGAGCGGATCCTGACCGAGGCCGCGCCCGGGGTGCGATTTGCGGTCGCCTCCAACCCCGAATTCCTGCGCGAAGGCGCAGCAATCGCCGATTTCAAGCACCCCGACCGGATCGTGATCGGCACCGAAGATGAATGGGCCCGCGGCATTTTGACCGAAGTGTATCGCCCGCTGTTCCTTAACAAGGCGCCGATCCTGTTCACCTCGCGCCGGACATCGGAACTGATCAAATACGCTGCCAACGCGTTCCTTGCGGTCAAGATCACCTTCATCAACGAGATGGCCGACTTGTGTGAAAAAGTGGGCGCGGACGTGCAGGATGTCAGCCGCGGGATCGGGATGGACGGGCGCATCGGCTCCAAATTCCTCCACGCCGGGCCGGGCTATGGCGGATCGTGCTTTCCCAAGGACACGCTGGCGCTGCTCAAGACTGCCGAGGATTACGAAGCCCCGACGCGGATTGTCGAGGCAGTGGTCGCGGTCAACGACAGCCGCAAACGCGCGATGGGCCGCAAGGTGATCGAGGCGCTGGGCGGGACCGATGCGGCACGCGGCAAGAAGGTTGCGATGCTCGGGCTGACCTTCAAGCCCAACACCGATGACATGCGCGATTCGCCCTCGATCGCGATTGCCTTGGCGCTGGCAGATGCCGGGATCGAGGTGGCCGCATACGATCCCGAGGGAATGGCGCTGGCGGGGCCGCTGATGCCCGAGGTGACCATGGCGGACAGCACTTACGCCGCGATCGAAGGCGCCGACGCGGTGGTGATCGTGACCGAATGGGACGCTTTCCGTGCGCTCGATTTCGACCGGATCAAGCGCATCGCCAAGGCCCCGGTGCTGGTCGATCTGCGCAACGTCTACAATCCCGCCGAAGTCCGCGCGAAGGGCTTTGCCTACTCGAGCGTCGGGCGGCCGTGATCAGCCAAGCTTGGTGATGAACTGAGCCAATCCCCGCCACCAATCGGTTGCTGCCAAAAACGGCGTGACCACGTGGATCGGGACCAAGGTAAAGCAGAGCCACAGCGTTGCTGGATGGATCCGGCCAAGCGTGCGCCGGTCATGCACCACCAGCGCGATCAGAAATGCATCTGCGGTCAGATTTGGGGCCATGTCCGAAAGCGGCGAAAGCTGCGGAATGGTGACGAACCACGGGTTGAAGAACCAGCGCGAAATCGCCGGGCCGACGAGGACGATGGCGGCTCCGAACGTGAACCGCCGATGCCATTCGAAATGGCGCGTCACTGCCGAAATGCTGGCAATCATCAGCACCGCAAAGCTGGTAATGTCGATGACGTTATAAAGCGTGTTGTCGAACGGGTGCTGATTGCCCTCGGCAGTGCGGCGCTGGATCGCCTCGATCGCCAGAATGACGCCCAGCGGCAGCATCAGTGCCGAGATGGCAATGCCGGCCAGGCCCCACTCGCGGTGGCGGGCGGTTCGTCCGGTGGCGACCAGATGAGTTTGCCACGCAAACAGCGCGATCCAGCCAAAAAACAGCAGGCCATGGATGTGATAAACCGGCGCGAACTGGCGCGACCCGCTGACGATTGGACCGAAATAGGTGAATGGAAAGGCGATCAGCACCATCGCCAGCATCAGCAATGCGCACCGCGAGAAAAACCTGGACGGAACCCGCCCACGCGTTCGCTCGACTGATGCCATGATTTACCGCCCTCCGCTTGCCCGGGGCAAAGCTAGCGCGAACAGGGCCGGACGCAAATACCTGATTGCCAGCCAATGCGCCAAGGGTGCGCGTGGCGCGGTTCGTCAAACCTGCCGGATGATCGCCCGGTAAAGGGCGGTGTCCTCGATCGAATAGTACAACCAGATTTCTCCGGCCACGACCACAACCGAGGCGGCAAAGGCGATATCGGTATCGGTGCGCTGGCCCTGCGGCGGCGGGACGATCAGCGGCTCGATGCAGCGGTCGGTCACGCGGGTGTATTGCGCATCGAACGCGATCCAGCCGATCCGCCAGCGCGCATCGTGCGTCGCGCCATTGTAGAACATCACCGGCTGGTCCTTGGCGGTGGTCAGCAGCGGCCCGGGCGAGAGGTGCCAGGCGTCCCACGCATCGGGGCGCGGGGTGAACGGCTGCGGCAGGTGGTGCCATGGGCCAGCCGCATCATCGCCCAGTGCCAGGCCGATCAGCGATGCCTCGTCGCGCGCATATTCGTAAAACATCCGCCAGCCGCCGTCTGCGGTCCGATCGACCGTGGCCTCCTTGAGGTTGCCCTCCGACGGCGCGCCGGGCATCGCGATTCCGCGCTTTTCGAGCCGGTCGATCGACGGCCCGCAGGCATGGAGCATCTCGCCGTGGGTGCGGGTGGCATCGACCCCGGTGTAATAGACCACCACACTGCCATCGGCCGCGAAGACCGGGGTTGGATCCTCGCAACCGCCGATGTCGTCCGGCCCGGGACCGGGCGCGAGCACCGGCTGGTCAGTCGCGGTAAACGCCAGCCCGTCCCCGCTCGCGGCATACCAGATCGTCCCGGTATCACCGCATTCACCCGGATGCGGGACCGCCCGGACCAGCATCGCGAACTGGCCCGGCGCGGACTGCCAGACATAGGGACTCAGCAGATCACGCTGCGAGACCAGCGCATTGCCGGTCATCGTTACCCGATCGATCCGATCGACCACGAAATCGACTTTTTTGTCCATCAGGCCCCCGCGCGCTTGAAGTAGTGCCGGTAGAACGGCCCGGCGACGCTGCCGGTTCCATGAATTGTCGGTAACATCGGTAATTCGCCAGGGGGCCTGTAAGCCGGGTTCTGTAGCACGGTCGGTATCCTTGCGGACCACTCCCGTACTGGCAGCCATTCCTCTAGGCCAGACGTTGCCGCATGGCTCAAGCAACCAACCCGGGCGGTCGATGCGAAACACACCAGCTGATCCTTTTGGGATCAGCGCGCCGCCCCTATTCGGTCTTGCTCCGGGTGGGGTTTGCCGTGCGGCTGCTGTTACCAGCAACCCGGTGCGCTCTTACCGCACCCTTTCACCCTTACCTCCGAAGAGGCGGTCTGCTCTCTGTGGCACTTTCCCTGGACTTCGGGAGCAAGTCCCTCGTCCGGCGGGCGTTACCCGCCACCCTTGTTTCGTGGAGCCCGGACTTTCCTCGGCCTTCGCACCCGCTCATCCTGAGCTTGTCGAAGGACGCGGCTGCCCGGCCCCCTGGCGGGGCGGGATGTAGGGGATGGCGCGTGGGCGCGCAAGGTTGGCGGAAATCGGTTCTTGCAAATGCAATTTAATGGGTGCACATAAATCAAATGAAGATCGAGTTCGATCCGCTCAAAGACGGGATCAATCAAGCCAAGCATGGCATTTCTTTGCAGGCTGCAAGCGACTTTGAATGGGAAACGGCCCTCGAACGCGAAGATGACCGGTTCGATTACGGAGAAGTCCGCTTCGTCGCTATCGGACTGATCGAGGCCCGGCTTTATGTGATGGCCTTCTCCGAGGGCTCCGATGACGACACAGTGCGGGTCATCAGCCTGCGCCCGGCAGAGAAGCATGAAACGAGGTTCTATTATGGACAAATTTGACCCGAAGATTCACGACGACAATCCGCCGCTGGACGCCGCCTTCCTTGCTGGAATGAAGCCCTCGCGCCGTGGCCGTCCCAAGCTGGAAAGCCCCAAGGTAGAGGTCAAAATCCGGCTCGACGCGGAGGTCGTGCAACACTTGCGCGGCAGCGGCCCGGGCTGGCAGACCCGCGTCAACGCACTGTTGGGGAAACTGGTGGCGCAGGGACAGATTTGACGACCTGACCCGCTTTTGCAACCGGCCCATTCGCCCGGCGGGCGTTACCCGCCACCCTTGTTTCGTGGAGCCCGGACTTTCCTCGGCCTTCTTGCGAAGGACGCGGCTGCCCGGCCCCCTGGCGGGGCGGGATGTAGGGGATGGGGGGATGGGTGGCAAGTTTTGAGGGTAACCCGCGGAATGCAAAATATCCGGAATCGACCCGTATGCCGCCTTTCCGTAACCGACTGTCCGGAAATCCGCGCGAATGACGAAGCCACCTATTCGGAATGCGTGTGTAGCGGCTAGTCAATACTACGGGGTTTTAGCACCATCGGAATTAAATATGTCTGCTGCGACCTTCCACTGGCCGTCGATGTTCCGCCAGACCACGACGTACTTGCCAATGTCTTTCGTCGGGCCATTGGGACCAGCGAGCGACAGCAGATAGGTCCCTCGATCCAGAGCCATGTCGCCGCCTGAAGCAACCACGATTTGATCGGCTTTGAAGGTCAGCCCGAACCCCGGCGTCTTCATAAGCCCGCCCCAAGCCTTCTCAAGCGCCGGCTGACCTTGTGCGATCGGAGCGCCTGATGCCATCATCGCACCATCAGAGGCATACAGCTTGGATACCGCAGCCGCATCGTGATCACGGATGAGTGCGAGCCATTTCTCATTGGTCTTGCGTATAGCTTGCTCGTTCACAGCGGCGTCGTTGTGGGTTGGCTTCTCCGAACCGGCGTTGCTCCCGCAGCCTAAGAGCAGCATGCTCAAACCGGGCACAAAAGCATACTTAGCTTTCAGCATATCGCATTCCCCTGTTGCTACTGTGAGAATGTCATGGATTGTGCGCGAGCACAAACAAGACTTTCCGTGCGGCGAAATCGCTGGGTGTCATCCCTGGAAGCTCGTTTTCTACCCAGTACGGCCATCTAGTTACCCTAACGCGTCTTCCCGCTATCCCGGTCGAGCAGCAGCGAAAACAGCATCGCCGAGCATTCTCCATCGACCTCGCCATCGATCATGTGCGGGCGCCAGCGGCGCTGGAAGGCGCGCATGGCGGCGGGCATGTCGCTGATGTCGTAGCCCCAGCGCTCGAGCGCGAGGAAGAACGCGCCGTCGTTTTCGAACGGGCTGGGCATCCGCACGCGCGGGGTTTTGAGCGCCAGTCGGTGCGCCGCCAGCAGGTCCCAGTCGAACAGCTCGCCGGGGTCCTCCTTGCGGGTCGGCGCGATGTCCGAATGGCCGACCACGTTGGCGCGCGGAATGTCATGGCGCTGGACGATCTCAGCCAGCAAGGGCAGCAGCGCCTCCATCTGCGCGTCGGGAAACGGGACATAGCCGAACTCGTGCCCGGGATTGACCAGCTCGATCCCGACGCTGGCTGAATTGATGTCGCTGATCCCGCGCCAGAACCCCCGCCCGGCATGCCAGGCGCGGCGATCCTCGCGGACCAGGCGGTGGACGGTGCCGTCCTCCTCGATGCAGTAATGCGCCGATACGGGGTTGGCGTGGGTCCCGTCGCACAACCGCTCGAGCGCCTCGGCCCCGGTGCGCATGCCGGTGTAGTGCATCACCACCATCGATACCGGGAGCTGGCGCTGGTTCCAGTTGGGTGATGGGGTTTCGGAGTGGATCAGTTCGGACACTTCTAAAATCCTCCCCCGCTGGGGGAGGTGCCGAGCGAAGTGAGGCGGAGGGGGCCTGCCCGTTGCAGCACGTCGCCGATCCAAGCCCCCACCGTCAGCGCTTCGCGCTGCCACCTCCCCCAAGAGGGGAGGATTGAGGGGAAGCGAAGGACCATCAAACCTCCGGCAGGACCGCGCCCATCACCAGCGCTTCATCGCTCAAGGCAAATTGCAGCCCGCCGCCCTGCTGCGCGGCGAGCTGGCACAGCATCCACGCGGGCGCCGTGCGGCTCGACAGGTCGGCAATCGGCAGCGAGCCATCGAGCGCGCGGCCGACGTCCTTGTCGAAGGCGATCTTTGGCCCCGCCGCGCGGACCACGATCTCGCTCGCGCCGCCACGGCTTTCCACCCCGATATCGAGCGTTCCGCCGCGCACCAGCGCTTCGATCCCGATGTGCGCGAGGTTGAGCATGACCTTGACCGCCGGCTTGGGCAGCGCGTCGACCCCCAGGTTCCACGCAATCGTGATCCGCTCGTTCCCGGCAACCAGCGCGTCGATCACGCTGCGCGCTTCATCGACCGGCACCGCGTAATCGAACCCGCTCGCCCCGCCGAACGCGAGGCGGAAGAATTTGAGCTTGTCGGCGCTGGCCTTGGCGCTCTGTTCGAGCAGTTCCATGCAGCGCTTGCGCATTTCGGGATCGCGCTCTTCGGCGAGCAGTTCGAGCCCGTTGCTCATCGCGCCGACCGGGCTGAGCAGATCGTGACACAGGCGCGAACAGAGCAGGGCGGCGAGATCGAGGGAGGTTGGGTCGACGGCACTATCGGTCATGTAAAATCCTGTTTGCGAATGGCAGGCTCCTTAACCCGGCGCGACTCGCGTGGGAAGCGCTTCGAAACCATGCGGCCCATCGCGCCACCAGCTGACCCCGCCCGCCGCGACAATCGCCCAGATCCGGCCATCGCCGCTGGCCTGCGCCTGATCGGTTGCGGAAGGCTCGGCCCGGCCATTGGGGTGCGAATGGTAATAACCCAGAACTTGCGGCCCGCCTGCGCGCGCCGCGCGGTGCGCCGCGATCAGCGTGGCGGGATCGATCTCGAAATGGTCGTGCGGGGCGGGGTGCACGTTTGGTGCCGGCAACACGCTTTGCACGCGCATGTCCTGCCCCAGCAGCAGCCCGCAACACTCGTGCGGATGGGCTTTCACCGCTTCTTCAAGCAGTGTTGCCGCTACGCCTCTTGTCACACCGATCTCCATCCCCATCTGCCTAGCGATGAATGGGGGGGAATCCATAGTTTCCGGCGTGATCGCCAATGGAGCCCAGCGCCTCGACAAGGCGCTGGCTGAGGCAAGCGGGCTGTCGCGCGAGCGGGTCAAGGCGCTGATGGGCGAAGGGCGGGTTACCCTGGATGGCAAAGTGACCGCGCAGGCCAGCTTCAAGCCGGCCGAAGGCACCGCTTTCGCGATCTCGATCCCCGCAGTCACGCCCGACGAAGCCCAGCCCGAAGATATCCCGCTGAACGTGGTGTTCGAGGATGAGCACCTGATCGTTATCGACAAGCCGGCCGGGCTGGTGGTCCATCCCGCTGTAGGGAATTACGACGGCACTCTGGTCAATGCGTTGCTGCACCATTGCCAGGGCCAATTGTCCGGCATCGGCGGGGTTGCGCGCCCCGGGATCGTCCACCGGATCGACAAGGACACCTCCGGCCTGCTGGTCGTCGCCAAAAGCGACGTCGCGCACGAAGGCCTCGCCCGGCAGTTCGAGGACCATTCGATCGAGCGCGCTTACCTGGCGCTGGTCGCGGGAAATCCCATGCCGCCGTCGGGAACTGTAACCGGAGCGATCGGGCGGTCGAATACCAACCGCAAGAAGATGGCGCTGGTTGCCGATGGACGCGGCAAACATGCGGTGACGCATTTTGCCACGCTTGAGCGGTTCGCTGCTGCCGCGCTGGTCGAATGCCGGCTCGAAACCGGGCGGACGCATCAGGTACGGGTGCATATGACCTCGCTCGGGCATCCGCTGCTGGGCGATCCCGCTTATGGCCGGACGCCGCCCAAACTGAAGCCGCTGCTGGCCGAGCATAAGTTCGAACGGCAGGCGCTGCATGCCAAGGTGCTGGGGTTCGTTCATCCGGTGACGGGCGAGCAGCTGCGGTTCGAGTCTCCGCTACCTGCCGATATGGCAGGGCTGTTGGTCGATTTGAGGAACAATAGCTGATCGATTGTGTTATAAATATATCCCATGTGGCTGCCACCGAGGGATGCCTCTAAAGGGTCCCTTAAGAGTACGCCGACGATGAAAGGGCGAATGAAGATCATGCCTGAAGCCAAGAAGACCCTGCCCGCGCGGAGCACTCCCTCACGTTCAAGCAGCGCGATGCCCAGCCTGGGCCCAGAGCAGAGCCTCAACCGTTATCTGGCGGAAATCCGCAAGTTCCCGGTGCTCACCGCCGAGCAGGAATACATGCTCGCCAAGCGCTATGCCGAACACCAGGATCCCGAAGCCGCCAAGCAGCTGGTCACCAGCCACCTGCGGCTCGTCGCCAAGATTGCGATGGGCTATCGCGGCTATGGCCTGCCGGTGGCCGAGCTGATTTCCGAAGGCAACATCGGGCTGATGCAGGGCGTCAAGAAGTTCGAGCCCGATCGCGGCTTCCGCCTCGCGACCTATGCGATGTGGTGGATCAAGGCGAGCATGCAGGAATTCATCCTGCGCAGCTGGAGCCTGGTCAAGATGGGCACGACTGCGGCGCAGAAGAAGCTGTTCTTCAACCTGCGGCGGATGAAGAAGAACCTCGACGCTTACGAGGATTCGGACCTCCATCCCGATCATGTGACCAAGATCGCGACCGA
This sequence comes from Sphingomonadaceae bacterium, assembly GCA_025359425.1. Lineage (GTDB taxonomy): Bacteria > Pseudomonadota > Alphaproteobacteria > Sphingomonadales > Sphingomonadaceae > Novosphingobium. Next base: position 750 of record JANYGC010000043.1, on the reverse strand, counting down.
TCTGGGCGTGTCCGAGACCGAAGTGGTCAACATGAACCGGCGGATGATGATGGGCGGCGATGCCAGCCTCAACATCTCGTTCAACGAGGATGGCGAAGGTCAGTGGCAGGACATGCTCTCGGACGACGGCCCGCTGCAGGACCAGATCGTCGAAGAAGCGCAAGAGGCGCGCAATCGCCACTCGCTGCTGGTCGAAGCATTGGACAGTCTGGGTGAACGCGAACGCCACATCCTGACCCAGCGCCGCCTGACCGACGATCCGCAGACGCTCGAACAGCTGAGCCAGGAATACGGGGTCAGCCGCGAACGCGTCCGCCAGATCGAAGTCCGCGCCTTCGAAAAGCTGCAGAAAGCGATGCTGCGGATCGGCGGCGAACGGCGGCTGTTGCCCGCTGCGGCTTGAACCGGCCCGCGCCAACCTTGCAAAAATACAACGCCTGGCAATGAAACGGTTGCCAGGGGCGCTGTATCTGCTTGCATTGGCTGGGTAAGGGTTGACAAGATGTTCGAATTGGAGCGACCTTTCGCTGCAGTTTCATCCAAGACAGGTGGGAACATCACTATGACGAAAAAGACGATGATGGTGGGCTTGGCGCTCGCTTCGAGCATGCTTGCGACGCCTGCGCTGGCTCGCGACGATTCGTGGTATATCGAAGGCGATGCCGGCGGCATGCTGGTGGAAGACATGCAGAACCTGGTCAGCCCGGGTTTCGGCACGCTTAACAGCAAGACCGGCTACGATGTCGGCGG
>JANYGC010000039.1 GCA_025359425.1 Sphingomonadaceae bacterium | reverse complement strand
ACATAACTGGAACATCGCGAAAAACCGAGTCGGGGCCTCCCCCGCAGTCCGGCCCGCACCCCAACATCGGAACCCTTGTAAATGAGCGAAGCCACGCCCGCGCTGGTCGTACCCGTGCGCCAATCGGAACAGAAGTCCTGCACCCCGGCTCGGCGCAAGCCCACCAAACTGACTCCCAAGCAGCGGTCGCACGAGGCCGAAGGCAAGATCGACAAGCACTGGCGCACTTACTTTCTGCAAAAGCTGGCCGAAACCTCGAACGTCACTGCCAGCGCGGCGGCGGCCGGAGTGGCGACCAGCCGCGCCTATAAGACCCGGCGCGAGGATGCCCGGTTTGCTGCTGCGTGGCATGCCGCCTTGGTCGAGGGTTATCAGCACCTTGAGATGGAAGCGCTTGGCTTCCTGCGCGATCCCAGCCCGGATCGCAAATTCGACATTGCCAACGCGCTGCGCCTGCTGGCCGCTCACAAGGCATCGATCGAAAAAACGCGCGCCGCGCCCGCCGACGAAGAGGACGACCAGGAAGTGTTCGATTCGATTGACCGGATGATCGACGAAATGCGCGAGCGCAGTCTGGCGGACGATGCCCCCCGGGCGCTGCCGGAGGCTGGCGATGCGCAAGACGGCAGCTGAACGCGCAGCCTACCTGATCGCGCTCAAGCCGCGCGCGCGCCGCGCGCTCCTCGCCAAGATGTCGATCATTCAGCAGAAACGCCTGCGCCATTACTGGCACCTATGGGCGCACGAGGGGCAGCTTCCCCCCCCCAGCGCATGGAGCGTGTGGCTGATCCTGGCCGAGCGTGGCTTTGGCAAGACCCGCGCCGGGGCCGAATGGGTCCGCGCGGTGGCCGAAGCCGATCCAGCCGCGCGGATCGCGCTGGTCGCCGCCTCGCTGCCCGAGGCGCGCAGCGTCATGGTCGAGGGGGCCAGCGGCTTGCTCGCCATCGCCCCGCGCGGCAAGCGGCCCAAGTTCGAACCTTCGCGGCGGCGCTTGGTCTGGCCCTCGGGCGCGCAGGCCATGCTCTATTCGGCGGGAGAGCCCGAATCACTGCGCGGACCACAGCACAGCCACGCGTGGTGCGACGAGCTTGCCAAATGGCCGCAGGTCGGAGGCCGCGCTGAAGCGGCCTGGGACAATCTGCAGCTCGGGTTGCGGCTGGGCAATTTGCCCTGCGTCGTCGTCACCACCACTCCGCGTGCGGTGCCGCTTCTGCGCCGGCTGCTGGGCAATGACGAGGTGGTCACCACGCGCGGCTCGACCTTCGCCAACAAAGCCAATTTGGCGCGCGGGTTCATCCGCTCGGTGCAGAAGCAGTATGGTCAGACGTCGCTTGGCCGGCAGGAGTTGAACGGCGAACTGATCGAGGACATCGAAGGTGCGCTGTGGACCCGCGCGATGCTTGAAACCTGCCGCGAAAACGCTGCTTCCAGCCCGCCGGTGCGGGTGGTGGTGGCGGTCGATCCGCCTGCTTCGGCCACTGGCGATGCCTGCGGGATCGTGGTCTGCGCGTTGGGCGAGGACGGGATCGCGCGGGTGCTGGCCGATTGCTCGGTCGAGAAAGCCAGCCCCGAAACCTGGGCGCGGGCGGTGGCGGGTGCCGCGCAGGCCTGGTCCGCCGACCGCGTGGTGGCCGAAGCCAACCAGGGCGGCGCAATGGTCGCCAGCGTGCTGCGCGCCGCCGAAATTTCGCTGCCGCTCAAGCTGGTCCACGCGGCCCGCGGCAAAGTCGCCCGGGCCGAACCGGTCGCGGCGCTCTATGAGGCAGGCCGCGTCCGCCACGCCGGGATCTTCCCCCAACTCGAAGACGAGCTGTGCGGGTTGATCGCGGGCGGCCGCTACGAAGGCCCCGGAAGGTCGCCAGACCGCGCCGACGCGCTGGTCTGGGGGCTGAGCGAACTGCTGCTGGGGCGGCGCACAACGCCCCGAATTCTGCTTGGCTAACTGAAGTCCGTTCGTGTCGAGCCCTGAGCCTGCCGAAGGGCTCGACACGAACGGATGTGGTTTTGATTATGAGAGGTATTCGAATGTCCTTCCTCCAGTCGCTGGCCGCTGCCTTCAAGGGCGCGGACAGCCGCGTGCCCCTCGCACGTTCCTTTACTTCGCCGTGGCTGTTCGGCGATCTCGGCAACCCGCGCAGTCCGTTCGATTACAACCTGGCGGTCAAGCGCGCTTACCTCGACAACCCCGTTGCCCAGCGCGCAGTGCGGTTGGTCGCCGAGGGGATTGGCGGGGCGGCGCTGGTCGCGGACGATCCTGAGCTGAACACTTTGGTCAAGGCGACCAGCGCGGGGCAATCGCTGCTCGAGACGCTGGCGAGCCAGTTGCTGCTCCACGGCAATGCCTATGTCCAGGTGATCAAGGACGGGGCGGGGCTTCCGGCGGAACTGTTCGCGCTGCGGCCGGAACGGATCAGCGTCATCGCCGGGAGCGACGGCTGGCCGAGCGGTTATAGCTACAAGCTGGGCGACAAGGTCCTGTCGATCCCGTTGCTGGACGAAGACGCCTCGCCCAACCTGATCCACATCAAGTCGTTCCACCCGGCCGACGATCATTACGGCGCGGGCTGCCTTGCTGCGGCGGACCAAGCGGTGGCGACGCACAACGCCGCCGGGCTGTGGAACCGCCAGCTGCTCGAAAACGCGGCGCGGCCTTCGGGCGCGCTGGTTTACGATGGCGGGGATGGCGGCGGGCTGTCGCCAGACCAGTTCGACCGGCTCAAGACCGAACTCGCCGAAGCCTATGCCGGGCACGCCAATGCCGGGCGGCCGATGCTGCTCGAAGGTGGGCTCAAATGGCAGGCGCTCAGCCTCTCGCCCGCCGACATGGACTTCGCCGAACTCAAGGCCGCTGCGGCGCGCGATGTCGCACTCGCCTTCGGGGTGCCGCCGATGCTGCTCGGGCTGCCCGGCGACGCGACTTACGCCAATTACCGCGAGGCCAACCGCGCGCTGTGGCGGCTTACTTTGTTGCCGCTGGCCGCCAAGATCTTTGCCGCGCTGCGCGAAGGCCTGGTCACCTGGTTTCCGGATGCTTCGCTGGCGATCGATCTCGACCGGGTTCCCGCGCTGGCCGAGGACCGCGAGAAACTGTGGGCGCAGGTCAGCGGCGCGAGCTTCCTGAGCGATGACGAGAAGCGGGCGATGCTCGGTCTTGCGGCCCAAGCTTGAAAGAACATTTCATGAACAGAAATGCAATGGTCGCCCGGCTGGTCGGGCAGGCCGAGGACGAGGGTGCCGATCTGGTGACGCTGCGCGCGATCATCGAGGAGGCGAGCGAGCTCGGCGCCGAGCGGGTGCTGCTGCGGATGGGGCTGGATGACCCCGCGGCGCTGGCTGACCTGGGTGAGCTGCGCCAGCTTCTGCAAGCGTGGCGCGACGCCAAGGCCAGCGCGTGGAAGGCGGTGGTCGCCTGGTTGGTGCGCGGCGCGCTGGCGCTGCTGCTGCTCGGCATCGTCATCCGCACCGGCGCGACGGACCTGCTCAAGTGAGCGAAGCGGCGGCGGGCACCGCGCTCAAATTCGCCGGCTATGCGGCGCTGTTCGACAAGCGTGATGCCGGGCGCGACACGATCCGCCCCGGGGCGTTCACGCGCACTTTGGCCGAACGCAAGGACCCGCTGCCGCTCTACTGGCAGCACCGACCCGACCAGCGGATCGGCTGGATCGACGAGGTGGCCGAGGACGATCGTGGGCTCAAGGTCATCGCCTCAATCGACAACCCGCAAGGCGGTGCTGCGGCGGCCCTAAAGCGCGGCGCGGTGACCGGGCTGTCGTTCGGCTACCGCGCGCGGGGGTTTAGCCGCAGCGTCGAAGGCCGCGACCTGACCGACGTCGATCTGTTCGAGGTCAGCCTGGTTTCGCACCCGATGCAGCACGGCGCGCGCGTCCATCTGATTGCCTGAACACTCCAAGTTATTTGAATACCCCAGTGCCTCCCCGGCGGTCGCTCGACCGTCTCCCCCAGAAAGGTAAGTCCCCCATGGATCATGAACTGCCCGATCAGGCGCTCGACGCCTCGTTCGATATCGTTGCCCGCCAGGATGCGGCCGACCAGATGCTCGGCGCGCTGCGCTCCGACGTCGAGGAAGTGAAAGGCCGGCTCGACCGTGCCGCACGTCAGGCCCGGCCCGCACTCGATGGTTCGGCCCCGGTCAGCCCCGAGCTCAAGGGCTTCGTCGACGGCTATCTGCGGCTGGGCCGGACCAGCGAGCTTAAGTCGGTCACCGGCGCGGTGGCGGGCGACGGCGGCTTTGCCGTCCCGCGCGAAATCGACGCGCTCATCGCCGCACAGCTCAAAACCATCAGCCCGATCCGCGGGGTCGCGCAGATCGTCCAGACCGGGACCGCCGGCTACCGTAAGCTGATCACCAACAGTACTGCCAATTCGGGCTGGGTCAGCGAAACCGGCGCGCGGCCTGAAACGCTGACCTCGAAGTTCAACGAAATCGTCCCGCCGATGGGCGAGCTGTATGCCAACCCCTCGGCCAGCCAGGCGATGCTCGACGACGCCGGGTTCGACCTTGAGGCATGGCTCGCCGACGAGATCGCGACCGAATTTGCCCGCGCTGAAGGCACCGCCTTCATCAATGGCAGCGGCACCAATCAGCCCAAGGGGTTCCTTCAGCAACCGACCGCGCTGACCGCGGATGCGGCCCGTGTTTTTGGCACGCTGCAGCATGTGGTCACCGGCAATGCCAGCGGATTCGATACGGCCCCCGAACTCAAGCTGATCGATCTGGTGCACAGCCTGCGCGCCGCGCACCGCCAGGGCGCGGTGTTCATCATGAACACCAAGACGCTGGCCACCGTGCGCAAGTTCAAGGCCGCCGATGGCACCTTCCTGTGGCAGCCCGGAATCTTCGAAAATGCCCCGGCCAGGCTGCTGGGTTATCCGGTGATCGAGGCCGAAGACATGCCCGATATCGCGGCCAATGCTCTGCCGATCGCCTTCGGCAACTTCCGCAACGGCTATATCATCGCCGAGCGCAAGACCACCTCGATCCTGCGCGATCCTTATACCAACAAGCCCTACGTCAACTTCTACGCGACCAAGCGGATCGGCGGGCAGGTGCTCGACAGCGACGCGATCAAGCTCCTGAAAATCTCGCTCTGACCTGGCTGGGGCCGGCGCTTCCCCTGCCGGCCCCACCTTCGTTTCCTGAAATTCCACACGGAGGACGCGCATGAAGCGGACCGTTGTTACGCCCGCGGCCCTCACCCCTGCGGCGCTTGCCGAGCTCAAGGACTGGCTGGGCATCACCACTGCGGGCGACGACGCCCAGCTCACCGCGCTGCTGCGCGCCGGGCTCGAAACCTGCGAGCACTTCACCGGCACGATGCCGCTGCAGCAGGACTGCGAGGAAATGCTGGGCATCAGCGCCGAGTGGCAGGCGCTCGCCGCGCGGCCGGTCCAGGCGATCGCCGGGATTGACGGCCTCCCCGCCGAAGGGGCGCGCTTCGCCTTGCCGGTGAGCAGTTACGCGGTCGATCTCGGCGCCGACGGCACCGGCTCTATCCGGGTCAGCAATCCGGGCAGTGCCGGGCGGATCATGGTGCGGTTTACCGCCGGGCTGGCGGCCAGCTGGACCAGCCTGCCCGACGGCTTGCGCCACGGCGTCTTGCGCCTTGCCGCGTTCCAGTACCGCAGCCGCGAGGACAGCGCTGCGCCCGGCCCGCTCCCCCCGGCGGCAGTGGCCGCGCTGTGGCGGCCATGGCGCAGGCTGCGGCTGACATGAGTGGGTCGTTTGCCGAGGTCGTGGCGCGGTTGCTGGCGCAGGCCGAAACGCTCGCCGCCGCCCACCTCGAAGAACTGAAACTCACCCGCACTGACCCGGCCGCACGCTGGCGCAAGGCGAGCCTGCTCTGGCCGCGATTTACCCAAGGATAGCTGCCCATGGAAATCCCCTTACGCGCCGCGCTGCTGGCCTGGCTGGCAGCCGATCCGGGGCTCGGTCCGCAGCTCAATGCACTGGCCGAGGAAGCACCCTCGCGCACCGCCCTGCCGTGGCTCGCGGTCGCTGCCTCGGCCAGTGCCGACTGGAGCACCAAGGAGGTGACGGGCCGCGAGGTCCGGGTCGGGCTCGAGCTGCATTGCCGCGGTGACCAGCCGGGTGCCGCGGCCGATCTGGTTGCCGCAATCGAGGCACGCATCGCTGCTTTGCCTCCGGCGCAAGCCGGGCTGCAAGTCGTCTCGATCACCTTCCTGCGCGCCCGCGCCGAGATGCGCAGCGCCAACACCCGCGCGGTGCTGCTCGAATACCGCTTCCGCGTACTCGCCGCTTAAGTCCCGTTCCAAAACAAGGAGAAACCCATGACCGCCCAGAAAGGCAGCGCCTTCCTGCTCAAGATTTCGAACGGCGCAAGCCCCGCCATCTACCAGACCGTCGCCGGCCTGCGCACCACCCAGATGTCGATTGCCGGCGATGCGGTGGTGATCACCAGCAAGGACAGCGTCGGCTGGCGCGAGCTGTTGTCGGGCGCCGGAGTGCGCTCGGTCTCGGTCAGCGCGGCGGGGATTTTCCTGGGCAGCGCGGCCGAAGCGCAAGTCCGCGCCAACGCGATGTCGGGCACGATCGACGACTACGAATTGAGCTTCGAAGGCGGCGAAAAGCTCCACGGGCAGTTCCTCGTCCAGAAGCTCGACTACTCGGGCGATTTCAACGGCGAACGCAATTACACACTTCAGCTCGAAAGCTCGGGCGCGGTGGCTGCGGCGTGAGTCACTCTCCGGCAAATCCCTATCGCGGCGAGGCTTCACTGGTCGTCGCCGGTGTGCCGCGCCTGCTCCGCCCCAGCTTCGCCGCATTGGTCGCTGCCGAGGACGAACTCGGCCCGCTGTTCGCGCTGGTCGAGCGCGCCGGGGCCGGGCAGCTGCGGCTCGCCGAAATGGCCGCGCTGTTCTGGCATTGCCTGACCGACCGCGAAGATCTGGACCGTGATGTTGTGGGCAATGCAGTGCTCCAGCAGGGCCTCGCCAAAGCGAGCAAGCCCTTGCGCGCGCTGCTTGGCCAGATCCTCCAGGGTGAGGCCGGCGACAGCGCATGAGCCACGCCTTCGGTCCGGGTGCAGCGCGGCTGGGCGGGCTGGCGGCGCGGCTGCTCGGGTGGCGGCCGGAGCACTTCTGGAGCGCGACCCCGGCCGAACTGGCCGCAATCCTCGCCCCGTTTTCCAGCGCCGATCAGCCCCTCGCGCGCACTGATCTCGACCGCCTGATGGAGCAAGACAATGGCTGACACAGTCGATACCCTGACCCTCGACGTGCGCGCCAACACGCAAGCGTTCGCCAGCGATGTCGCCGCGATGCGCGGCAGCTTTGATGGCACTTTGGTGGACGGGTTTGCCCGCGCCGGGGACGTGCTCGAACGCGGGCTGCTGAGCGCGCTGCGCAAGGGCAGCATCGGGTTCGAGGACTTGCGCCGGATCGCGATGAGCGTGATCGACCAGATCGCCTCGCGCTCGCTCAACACCCTGTTCAATTCGATTGGGCTGGGCGGAGGCAATGGCGGCAACGGCGGCAACACCGGCAATCTGATCGGCTCGATCGGCAGCTTGCTTAGCTCGCTGCTGGGCTCACCCGGCCGCGCGACCGGCGGCCCCGTTTCGCCCGGGCGCGGCTATCTGGTCGGCGAGCGCGGACCCGAACTGTTCATGCCAAGCAGCGCCGGGCGGATCGAGCCGGGGCTGGGTGGAAGCCGGCGCGACGTCAAGGTTTCGATCAATATCACCGCCCCCGCCGGCACCGGCGCCCCGCAAGCGCTGCAACGCTCGAGCCGCCAGGTCGCCAGCGCAGTGCGCCGCGCGCTCGCCGACAGTTGAGGAAAACCTGATGGCCTGTTGGCTCGCCGAAACCCGCGAAGGGCAGGACAGCGACTGGATCCAGCGCTTCGATCCGCGCTTCTGGACGGTCAATTTCCCGCGCCCGATGATGGCCGCGCTGACCACGACGGCACCCGACGCGCTGCGGGTCGATGCGGTGTTCCTGCGCGAAGGGGACCTGGCCGGGATCATCTGGGATTCGGTCGACCGGTTCGATCACCCGCTCACCGCTTATCCGACCGATCGCGACTATTCGCGCACCACGCTAAGCTTTCGCTGGCGTTCGGCCGGGGTCATTGCGCTCGATGCAGTCAACGGCCCGACGCTGACGATCGAGGGCCGCGATGCCGCCGGGCTGCCCCGCAGCTGGTATGTGCGGCTGTGGAACTATGCCGCTGGCAGTGCCGCCGACGCGCAGATCACACTCGATTTCTCCGCTCTGGTCGGCGGCTATGTGCTGCCGGGCGAGTCCGATCCGGTGCACCCCGGCCAGATCGACCGCATGTTCATTTCGCTGGTCGCGCCGGGCTATGTCGCTGCGAGCACCGCACCACTCGCCGCTCCTGCGGAAGGCTGGGCCGAGCTGACCCAGATCCGCTGCGAAGGTCGCGGCGCGCTGCTCGAAATCGGCGACGTCATGGTTCCGCCGCACGGACTGGCAGTGGCGACCGCTTACGACGATTGCTGCAACCAGGCGCCCGCGCGGCTCATCCGCAATGTGCTTCAGCTCGGCTATCGCGGTAGTCTGCTTCACTACGTCGGAATGAGCCACTTCATGCGGCTTGTGGCGAGTGGCGGCGGCTTTCTGGTTCCCGGCAGCGGCGAGCCGCTGTGTACGCCGGCCAAAGCCTGGCACCGCGATTTCTTTGCCGCAGCAAAGGCCGCCGGCTTTTCGCCAATTGCCTCGCTCAGCTACGAATTGCTCGCGCAGCATTGCCCCGACGCCTGGCAGCAGCGCGCCAGCGACGGCACGGCCGCGCGCACGGCTTGGGACCCGCCCTCAGCACTTCTCTCCCCCCGCAAACAATGCAGCGATGACGTGGCTGCGCGCAGCCGCTGCCGGTTTCGTCGCACTAATGAAACAAGCCGGAGCGGCAGTCCGCTTCCAGATCGGCGAGCCGTGGTGGTGGGTGATGGCCGATGGCCGTCCGTGCCTCTACGACGATGCTGCCAAGGCAGCGCTCGGCGGCAATCCCATAGTTATCGCCGATCTCAAGGCGAGCCTGACCGGCGCGCAGCTCAGCCTGCTCGATACCGCAGGGGCCTTGCTCGCGAGTTCGACCACCTCCTTGCGCGATGAGGTGCGCAGCGCGGCCTCACCCGTCAGCGCCGAAGTGCTGCTGCTCACCTTCCTCCCCACCGTGCTCGATCCGCGCATGCCCGAAATCCGGCGCGCCAACCTTCCCACCGGCTGGGCCAGCCCGGCCTTCGATCGCTTGCAGGTCGAGGATTACGATTGGCTGACCAGCGGAGCCGAAGCTTTCCGCCGTGCCGCCTATGCTACCGTGAATGCGCGGCTTGGCTACCTGCCAGTGAACCAGGACTATCTCGGCGGCTACGTGCCCCTGCCCGGCGACAGCCTCGCCTGGCGGAGGATCGACGCCGGGCTCGATGAGGCGGCGTCGCGCGGGGTGCACGAGCGCTTCGTCTGGGCGCTCCCGCAGATTTGCCGCGACGGCTTTGTCCGCCTCCCTCCTGCCAGCGACGAGGACCCAATGCTGCCCTTTGACGACCTGCCCTATCCGCTCGCGCTGGGCCGCGACGCCACGGTCATGCCCGAATTCTCGACCAGCGTGGCCGTCACCGCCTCGGGCTATGAGCGGCGCAATTCGCTGTGGTCGAACGCGCGGTTGCGCTTCGATGTCGGGCCGGGGATCCGCTCCGAGACGGAGCTCGGCGTGCTGCTCGCCTTCTTCCGCGCGCGGCGCGGTGCCGCACGGGGCTTCCGGCTGCGCGATCCGACCGACTACAGCTCGAACGCGATGACCGCCGCGCCGACCAGCAGCGACCAGGTGCTCGGCACCGGCGACGGGCTCAATGCGAGCTTCCCCTTGGTCAAACACTACGGCGCAGGTGACGCGCTCCAGTCGCGGCGGATCACGCGGCCGCATCCGGCCTCGGTCACAGTCAGCATCGACGGCGTGACCAGCAACGGCTGGACACTGGCGGATGGCGGCGTGGTCCGGTTTGCCGCGCCGCCTGCGGCGGGCAAGGCGGTGCGCGCAGGCTTTACCTTCGACGTCCCGGTGCGCTTCGCCGAAGACAAACTCGAAGTGGCCGGCGCGGTGTTCGCTGCGGGCGAAGCGCCCAGCGTGCCGGTCATCGAAATCCGCGAGGCCCCGCTGTGAGCCGGATCTGGTTCAGCCAGCAGCTCGAGACCACCGCAACCTTCTGGCGTGTGCTGCGCCGCGACGGGGTTGCGCTCGGCTTCACCACGCATGACGAGGATCTGTGGTTCGATGGTGTAACGCACCGCGCCACCCCCGGCATGGTCCCGTCAGCGATCCGCCGTTCGGCCGGGTTCGAAGCCGACAGCGCCGAGGTGGAAGGTGCGCTGAGCCACGATTCGATCGGGGCGTTCGATCTCGCCACCGGGCGGTTCGACGGCGCGCGGGTGCTGATCGGGGTGGTCGACTGGGAAACCCTTGAGCGCCACGTGATCTACCGCGGATCGATCGGTTCCGTCACCGAACAGGCCGGCACTTTCTCCGCCGATCTGGTCAGCCGCAAGGCCGAATTGCAGCGCGACCCCGTCCCGCGCACCAGCCCCTCCTGCCGCGCATCGTTCTGCGGGCCGGGTTGCACGTTGTCTGCCGCGCGGTTCACCCATGCCGGCGTGCTGGCCTCGTTCGACCTCGCCAGAAACGGCGCGGCGGTCACCACCAATGCCTCCGTGACCAACCTGGCCGGCGGAACCTTGCGCTGGCTCGATGGCCCTTACGCCGGACAGACCTGCGGGATTGCCGGGGTGGACGCAGGCCGCCTGCTGCTCGAAATTCCGCTCGACAGCGCACCGCCAGCAGGCACCCGCGTCACACTGCGCGAAGGCTGCGACCGCACGCTCGAAACCTGCGCGACGCGGTTTGGCAATGCAGTCAACTTTCAGGGTGAGCCGTTCCTGCCCGGCAACGACCTGATCACCCGCTACCCGGTGCCGAGCCAGTGAGCCCCGTTCAGCTGGCACGCGCGTCCGAAGGTCTGGTCGGCGTGCCCTTCCGTCTGCACGGGCGCGACCCTGAGACCGGGCTCGACTGCATCGGTCTGTTGTCGGCAGCCATGGCGATTGGGGGCGCGCCGATCGCGTTGCCGACCGGGTACCCGCTGCGGCTGCGTGAACTGGCGCAATGGCTTCCCGACCCGGCGGAACTGGGTTTCGGCAAAGCGCTGAGCGCTTTCCGGCCCGGCGATGTCGTGCTGCTTCAGCCCGGCCCAGCGCAATTTCACCTCGCCATTGCCGACCACATGTTGGGCTGGGTCCACGCCCACGCCGGACTGCGCCGCGTGGTGCGCGATGCTGCACTGCCAGCTGGCACGATCGCCGCTCACTGGCGCCTGCGCCGAACCCGGAAGTAAGAGCATGGCAACACTAATCCTCTCCGCAGTCGGCCAATACTTCGGCGGCCAGATCGGCTCGACCATCGGCGCGCTGGTCGGGCGGCAGATCGACAGCCTGATCTTCAAGCCGGGCGACCGCGAAGGCGCACGGCTGACCGAGCTCAAAGTAACCACCTCAAGCTACGGCGTCCCGATCGCGCGCCATTTCGGGCGGATGCGGGTCGCCGGGCAGATCGTTTGGGCGACCGACCTGATCGAACACCGCGAAAAGCACGGCAACGGCAAGGGCAACGCCGCGACCATCAACTACACCTACACTGCGAGCTTTGCGGTGGCGCTCGCCAGCCGGCCGATCGTGTCGGTCGGGCGGATCTGGGCCGACGGCAAACTGGTCCGCGGGGCGGCGGGTGACCTGAAAGTGGGCGGCACCTTCCGGCTTTACTTGGGCACCGGCGACCAGCCCGCCGACCCGCTGCTCGCCGCCGCCGAAGGCGCGGATCGCTGTCCGGCCTATCGCAGCCTTGCCTATGCCGTGTTCGAAGACCTGCAATTAAGCGACTTCGGCAACCGCATCCCGACTTTGTCATTCGAAGTCATTGCCGACGACGGCGCGCTCGATTTCGCGATGCTGCTGGGCGGCGTGATCGGCGATGTCGATGCCAAAGTCGCGCTGCCTGGGCTCAGCGGACTTTCAAACGAAGGCGCGTTGAGTGAATTGCTCGGCGCGCTCGACCCGCTCTTTCCAGTCGATTGCGATGCCTGCGGGACGCTGCTCACGATCCAGCCCGATCGGCTGCAAGGCACGCCGATTGCATTGCCCGAGGCGGCCACCTCGACCAAGCGCGAAGACTTTGGTGGCAATGCCGGCTTTGCCCGCAAACGCTCGGCCGCGACCGAACAGCCGGTTGCGGTGCTGCGCTATTACGATACCGACCGCGATTATCAGCCCGGTGCGCAGCGCGCCTCGGGCCGCCCGGTGCCTGGCCAGCCGCGGACAATCGAACTGCCCGCCGCGCTCGCTGCCACCGCCGCTCGCCAGCTGGTCGAGCAAGCCGCCAAGCGCGCGCAATGGGCCCGCCAAACCGTTTCCTGGCGGGTGACCCAGCTCGACCCGGCCGTGCGCCCCGGTGCCACCGTAACCCTGCCCGGTCATCCCGGGCTGTGGCGGATCAGCGGGTGGGAATGGCACGATCAGGGGATCGATCTTGGCCTGACCCGGCTGTCGGCGATCTCGGCCAGCACCGGCACGGCCGATCCCGGGCGCGCCAGTCCGGCCCCCGACGAAGCGCTTGCCGCGACGGCATTGGCCGCGGTCGAACTGCCGTGGGACGGCAACAGCGCCACCCCGGTGCCGCGCCTGCTGGCTGCCGCCTCCTCACCCAGCGCAGCGTGGAACGGGGCCAGCCTCTACGTCGACCAGGGTGACGGCGCGCTGCAGCTGCTCGGCCCGACCGGGCGGACGCGGGCGACGATCGGCACTGCACTGGGTGCGTTGGTACCAGCCTCGCCATTGCTGTTCGACCGGCACCGCAGCGTAACGGTTGGGCTGGTCGGCGCGGACCTCCAACTGCTCGATGCGACCATGCGCCAGCTGGCGATGGGCGCGAACCGCGCCGTGCTGGGCAGCGAAATCATCCAGTTTGCCGGCGCGCAGCCGCTGGGCGGTGGCCAATGGAAGCTGTCGGGCCTGTGGCGCGGACGCGGCGGCACCGAAGCGGCGATTGCCGGCCACGCACCGGGCGAACGCTTCGTGCTGCTCGACGGCACCGGCATCACGCTCGATCCCGCAGCGGTGGGTGAGGTCCCCGGCGCGGTAATCGCCGCGATCGGGCTTGCCGACCCAGACCCGGTAACCGCGCCGATCGGGCTGCGCGGGATCGGCGTTCGGCCCTTGACGCCGGTCCATGCGCGGCTGACGCGCGGCGCGGACGGCCGGCTTGAGCTGCGCTGGACGCGGCGGGCGCGCGGCGGTTGGAGCTGGTCCGACGGGGTTGATCTTCCACTCAACGAGCAAAGCGAAGCCTATGCGGTGACGTACAACGACAGCGCCGCAGTGCTGGCCAGCTGGGAGCTGCCGGGCAGCACTCTGTCGCTGAGCGCAGGCGAGGTCACCGCCTTGACCGCCCTCGCGCCACACGGGACTTTCGCGATCCGCCAACGCGGCGATCGCGCCATTTCCGAACCCCTCACCATCACCTTGTCCTGATTTCGCTGGAGAGACCGCTATGCCCGATCCCCTGTTTGACAGCCGCACCGCGCGGTTCGACCTGCCGCTGCTCTTCGCCGGCCAGGCCCAGAAAGAAAACTTCGTCAACGAAATGGCCGCGCGGGTCGATACCTTGCTGCACCTTGCGATCGAGGGCGAGCAGGCAGCGCCGCCCGCCTCCCCTGTAGACGGGCAAGCCTGGCTGGTCGCATCTGGCGCAACCGGCGACTGGACCGGCCAGACCGGCAAGATCGCCGCACGCCAGGCCGGAAATTGGCTCTTTGCTGCCCCGCGCGACGGGATGAAGCTGCTCAACCGGGCGACCGGGCAGGAAATCCGCTTCTCGGGCGGTTGGAAAGTCGCCATGCGGCCAGCAGTGCCGAGCACCGGAGCGGTGGTCGACAGCGAGGCCCGAAGCGCCATTTCCGCCATTCTGACCGCTCTGACCACCGCCGGAATCGTTCCCGCAAGCTGAGCGCAAACGGACAAATGACACAGCCGGCGTGGCGATTGGCTTCGTTTCACCCCAAATATCGGGCAATTCGCGTGGCTCACAGACCTTTTAGCGACATTATTGTCACAGTCGGAAGTTTTTGACAGCTTGCGGGAACAATCGGCAGGAGATAGACGTTTCCTGTACTCGGTGGCTCAATCCTAAACACTAAAAGGGGAATACGATAATGCGCAAACTCGTCATTGGGATGGCTTTAGCCTCCTCGGCGCTTGCGACGCCTGCGCTGGCTCGCGACGATTCGTGGTATATCGAAGGCGATGCCGGCGGCATGCTGGTGGAAGACATGCAGAACCTGGTCAGCCCGGGTTTCGGCACGCTTAACAGCAAGACCGGCTACGATGTCGGCGG
>JANYGC010000082.1 GCA_025359425.1 Sphingomonadaceae bacterium | reverse complement strand
ACCTGCTCGGCAGGGCGCTTGGCTGGCGATTTTGATTTGGAGAGATTGGGTCTCATCTTCGTTCCTTCGTCACTACGACGAGACCCAATCTCTCCTTAAAT
The DNA here is from genome assembly GCA_025359425.1 of Sphingomonadaceae bacterium. Lineage (GTDB taxonomy): Bacteria > Pseudomonadota > Alphaproteobacteria > Sphingomonadales > Sphingomonadaceae > Novosphingobium. The sequence goes on along the minus strand of JANYGC010000082.1, from coordinate 2,140 downwards.
CACAACCTCAAATCTGTGCCATAGGTGCTGACGGGGAACATGATCAGCTAGATAGTCATTCATCGTATATTCGAAGCGAGTGTCCGAATGATCCATTGATTGGTCTCCAATCGCCCGTAACGAACGCTGCTCGCTGATAGCAATGGGGAGTTAAAGTGGCGACAAGGAATGAATCAGGCCCTGGCTAGAGCGCGCCCTTAGTCCGCAACGCCGTCCTCGGCTATCTTAGTGGTGTCACAAACTAACTCGCTAATCGCACTTCAATTAGGGCGAAGTTAGCGGCCTTCGGCCATAGCGGTTGGCAGGCTCGGTTGCCCACGACAAGATTGGTTGCCGGCGCGAGCAGCGATGATTTCGGCTAAATTCCGCACACTTTTGCAATATGTTCCGACCAAACTGTGAGGGCCTCTTTCCTTTCGGCCTCATAACCGTGGTGGAGGTAGTGCGCGCCGGCACCAGACCGAGTGCTGCCAACGTGTCCAATAACCTGGTCGGCGATGTCGGGGCGGAACCCCAAGCGCTGTAGACCCGTGGCGATGGTCCGCCGGAAATCGTGGACGCACCAGTTCTCTGGCTCCTTAGCATATGTGCCGTGCAAAGAGGCGCGCATCCGCTTGTCGATGCGATCTTTCACCTTCTGGTCACCGGACATCGGCTGGCACAAATTGCCTTGAGCAGGGAAAACCAAATCTGAGTGCCGAATTTTTGGGGCACCTTCCAGGATCTCAAGCATCAAATCGGTTAGGTAGACGGTGTGCGGCTTTTTGGTCTTGTAGCGCGCTGCTGGAATGGTCCACAGCCGCTCTTCAAAGTCGAATTCTGACCAGCGAGCGCCGCGCACTTCCATATTCCGGCAACCGGTCAGGATCAGCAGTCTCATCCAATCAGCCCAGTTGCCCTCGGGTTCGCAGGCGTGCCAAATTGCTCCAACTTCGTAATCATCCAAAACCCGGGTCCGAATGTTCGATCCCATTCTCGTTTTGCGAATGCGGGCGAAGACGTTGCGCTCCACATGGTCGCGCTCGATCAGCCACGCGAAGAATGCCGACCCTTCCTGCCGCACCTTATCTGCCATGGGGCGCTTATCTTGGGACACCAAGGTATCGACGATGGTCAGAGCATGGGTCTTGGTGACCTCGGTCACGCACAGCCCCTTGACCACGGGCAAGATGTGTTTCCGGAACACGCGATCCTTTTCTCCCCGCGTGCGCAAGTGGCTCGCAACCAGCTGCATGTATTTGACCCACATGCGCTCGACATCCAAATGCTCGCGCTCGACTTCATTGCGCCGTTCTTCGAGAATGCGGCGCCGTTGCTCGAGCTTTTCTGCATGAGGGTCCCCGCCGGTCTCAACGCTAACCCTATGCCTGCCGGCAAGCATGCGGGCCTCCGCAAGCGATAGCGCCCGCGTGCTGCCCAAGGTGAGCTTCTTCCGCTCGCCGTTGGCCCGGTAGATGAGTCCGTAGCTGGTGTGGCCAGCCGGGGTGTGGACCAGCACGAACCCCGGCACGCCGCCCAGGGACCGGTGCTTGATCGTTGTTGGCCTTGTGGCAGTCAGTTTCTCCACCTCTTTGATGGTCAGTGCCCTCAGTCTTGATGCGCCCATCGAAGTTGCTCCCTTGTGTTTACTACCGCGCGCCCTCCTGCCCCTGCACAGCAGCGGTTGGGCGGATACACGGTATAGCACAAAAAACGTTTATTATCAATATCTTAGAGATATAGGCGCCGGCGCAAGGCGGCGCTCGAGCGTGGCTGAAATATTAAAGCAGATCAGCTAGTTAGGAGTTGGTTGAATACACAGTGGATACACAGCTTCGCCGCCCGAAACTTCGCCTGAGTAGGACTCGCTGTGTATCCAGCTGTGTATCCCCAGGGCTCGTGTCGTGGCGATAGCGCTTGTATACACGTGTAATATAGATTTGTGTGTGGTGCGTAAAAACGGGGCGCAACCCCGTACTAAAGTATATCCCTGTAGTATCTTGTAAGTATAGATTCAAGATTTACACCGAGAGGGTCGGCGGTTCGAGCCCGTCAGCGCCCACCAGAGAAATCCTGATTACTTCGCCTCGGCGATCAAAGCGGCGCTTTCCGCGTTGGCCCAATCGCGCGGGCCCGAGGTTCGCCAAACTTCTCGCCTGTT
>JANYGC010000069.1 GCA_025359425.1 Sphingomonadaceae bacterium | reverse complement strand
ATCTTACGCACGCCTGCGGCCGGATTGTTCTCGACCAGATCGTAACGCATCGCATGGGCCAGAAGGCTGTGCAGCGTGGAAACCGCTCGACCAGCCACGCCAGGGCCGCCAGATGCCCTCCCGCCTCGCTTGCTGCCGTCGCGGGCCTTGGCAGTCTTGCCTGCTACAATGTCCATCTGCATCTTCTCGATGTCGGACACGCGCAGTGCTCGAACCTGTCGGTTGCCAAGCAGCGGCTTGATGTGTGTTTCGATCCGGCTCCGGTCCATGGCCAGCGTCGATGCCTTGATCGGTCGATGCTTGCGACCGAGAATGATGCCTGCCTCGGCGTTCTCCAGGTACCAGTTGCAGACTTCGCGGATTGTGATCGCGGCACGGGATTGGGCGCGCACTTCGGCTGGGTCACTACCGCCAGCCACTTCACCCAATCTGATCCGTGCTTGCGAACGTGCCTGCTCGACTGTCAGGATGCCGAAGCGGCCAAGGACGATCCGGCGGCTGCGGCCTTCGACGTTCCGATATTGGAGAACGAAGGCCTTCAGGCCTGATGGGATGGCACGGACCCCGAAGCCACGAAGCTCGTCATCCCACAGGAATGATTGCCCCGTGCCGGGGATCGCCATACTATCGACAGCGCGCTTAGTGAGCTTGCCCATGCCGGTCTTCCTTTCCGGCATTCTGCTTACACAAGCCGGAGTCCTTGGCAATGTACGCACAATGTAAGCGTACGAGAACAAACGATGGCGTAGAATGGGCTAAGTTCGGCGTGTGTTGCGATGATATTATAGACGTTAAAACAGTGTATTAGGCCATGTTGGTGAGGGGTGGCGTAGAGCCGGTGTTACTACCTGGGCATTTTGCCAAGGTTGGGGTCGAGGGTTCGAATCCCTTCGCCCGCTCCAGTTTTTCAGCGGAATCACGAATCGAAGCTCTCGCTTGACCGCGCAGCGCTTCCCCGTCCACCACGCCGCCATGGCATCATTCCTCCTCACCTTGCTCGCTGCGCTGGCCGCTGGGGTGGGTTCGCGCGATCAGATGCTGGTGGCGTGGATGGCGGCGCGGCCCGGGGCAAAGTCAGGGCCGGGGGTTGGGCTGCTGGTCACCGCAATCGGCGTCGCGCTGTTCAGTGCAGGGCTGGCGGGGTGGGCCGGGAGCCTTGCCGCGCCGCAGCTGGTGCCGCCTGCGCGTGTGCTGCTGGTGGCGCTGGCGCTGGGGCTCGCCGCGCTCGAGCTGCTGGTCTTGCGCCCCGGGTGCCGTCCGGCCGAGCCGACAGCCTCGCTCGGCGCGCTGGCCGTGGTGCTGCTCGCGCAGCAAGTGACCGACGCGGCGCGGCTGCTGGTCTTCGCGCTCGCGGCGAGCAGCGCGGTGCCGCAATTCGCGGTGCTGGGCGGGATGATTGGATGTGCGGTCACTGCGGTGCTTGGGTGGAGCGGTGGTGAGCGGCTGGCGGCACTGCCGCTTACTGCCGTGCGCCGTGCCTTGGGTGTATTGCTCGCGGCCATCGCAGTCTTTGTGGTCATCTAATCGGTTTAGGCGATCATAGTTGCGACTAATCGTTGCTTGAGCGATTTGTCGGGTGGTCATAGGCGGGAAGCACGAGGAGCTTCCCGATGACCAAGACCGACAATGCCAGCAAGGCGCTGATCGATAGCCTCAACCGCCTGCTCGCGGACTATTTTGCGCTCTACCTCAAGACCAAGAGCTTCCACTGGCACGTGGCCGGGCCGCGCTTTCATGATTTGCACCTGCTGTTCGACGCGCAGGCGACCGAACTGTTTGCGCTGACCGACCTGATCGCCGAACGCGTGCGCAAGAACGGCGGCTCCACGCTGACCTCGATCGGGGCGATTGCCGGCCGCAGTCGGATCGCCGATCAGGACAGCGCCGCGCTCTCTGCCGAGGTGATGATTGCGGAATTGGCTGAGGACAACCGCAGCTTGATCGCTGCTGTGCGCGAAGCCAAGGCGCTGGCCGGAGCGGCCGGCGACAATGCCACCGAAGGCGCGGCGGACGACTGGACCGATCAGGCCGAGCAACGCGTGTGGTTTCTGACCTCGCTGTTGGGCTGACCGTTTCGCGCAGCTAGTGGGGGTGCTATTGGCCCATGGATGACGCACATTACGATCCGCTCCGGGGCCAGCGACAGTGACATAGCTGAATGGCTAGAGGCGCACCTGTCGCGCGCGCTGGCAGCTACCGAAGGCCCGATCGCGATCACCATCCCCGGCGGATCGACCCCGTTCCCGATCCTCGCCGAACTGCACGGTAGCGCGCTCGACTGGGCGCGGATCACGGTCTGGCCGGGCGATGACCGGATCGTTCCCGAGGATCGCCCGGCCAGCAATGTCGGCAAGATCCGCGCCGCGCTCGCACCGCTCGGGGCTGCGGTGGTCGCACTGGGCGAAGCTGCACGCCCGCCGCATTTCGCGCTGACCTGGCTCGGCATGGGCGGCGACGGTCATATTGCCTCGCTGTTTCCCAATACCGACCCGCAAGTGGACGATCCGCAGCCGGTGCGCCGCCTGACTCCCGATCCGCTCCCGCCCGAAGCCCCGTTCGACCGGATCAGCCTGACCATCCCGGCGCTGCTCGATAGCGAGCACCTGCTGTTCGTGCTTCGCGGGGCGGACAAAGCCGCGCTGTTCGCGGCGGCGCGGCGCGGGGAGAACGACTTGCCGGTGGCGCGGCTGCTCGGTGCAGCGCATCAGCCGGTAACATGCTTCACCTGATCCCGCGCCGCTCCACCGGCTCGCGCTCCGCGCGGCGCATGGCGTGCGGCGACGCTGGTGGCGGATCGCCCGGGTGCGGCTCGAAGGGTGCCGGGTGCTCGCCTTCGACCGCCAGGGCCGCGTGCTGCTGATCCGCCATTCCTACGGCAGCGGTAACTGGCTGCTGCCCGGCGGCGGGATCGCACGGGGTGAGGTGCCGCTGGCTGCCGCGTGCCGCGAACTCGCCGAAGAGACCGCGCTGACGTTGACCGATCCGCGCTGCCTCGCGGTGCTCGAGGAACCGCTCTACGGCACGGTCAACCGCGTCCACCTCTACGCCGGGACGGGCCAGGGCGCGCTGCGCTGCGACGGGCGCGAGGTGATCGAGGCGCGGTTCTTTGCGCCCGGCGACTGGCCCGACAACCTCTCACCGCAGCTCGCCCGGCATCTCGCGGGATGGCTCGAACTGGCGGCGGATTGACGCAGAACGGCGACGCAGAACGGCCCGGGGCGTCGCTGCCCCGGGCCGTTCCGGGTGTTGCACAACTGGCCGCCGGGTTATTTGCTGGCTTTGGCGTCGTTGACCACTTCGACCGCAGCCTGGCCAAGCGTATTGCACTTGGGGACTTCGGTTTCGATGAAGGCCTTGCTCTTGCTCTTGTCCGCATTGCCCAGCACGGCGATGATCACGTCGACTTCCTTCGAGGTATCGTCGAGCACCATTTTGGCGTCCTTGCTCGAGCCGACCGCAGCAATCACTTGCAGCGCGGTGGCCTGGCTGTTGTAGGTCTCGATCTGGGTCTTGTTCTTGGTCGCGCCGTCATCGAGGCTGAACACCCCGGCGATGACCTGATTGGTCGCGGCACAGTGGACCAAGTCCTCGTATTTCAGCTTGTCTTCCGCGCTCGACATGGCCGGCAGCGAGAGGGCGACGAGGGCTGCGGTTGCGGCTGCAAATTTGAGCTTCATGATGATCGTTCCCTGTTGAAGCGGCGCAGGCGTGGACCCAGGCTGCGTAAAGTACACGTCATTCGCGGGCCGCAACTGGACAGCAAACCGCCGATTTGGCGGACCTGCTGGGCTCTTTCGGCTTGCCAGAAACTGAACGGACGGACCGGCAGATCTGGACTGTGCCGGGACAAGCGCGCGCCAATCTGCCTGCCCGACCCGACCTTGACCGATCCATCCTGACTGCCAGCGCGATTTCTTGCAAAAAAGCGACAGCAACGCCCCTAGAACGGCAGCGAGCCCTGGCTTGCTCCGGTCTGGGTCACTCCCTCGTCGGGCTTGTCATCAAGCGCCGACAAGGTCAGTCCGACCAGCCGCACCGGCTGCGCCAACGGCAGGACTTCGTCGAGCAGGGCATGGCCGAGCGCGGTGAATTCGGCCTTGGTCGCGACGGGGCGGGGCAATGAGCGCGCGCGGGTCAGCTGGCTGAAATCGCCGTGTTTGAGCTTAAGCGTGATCGTCCGGCCGTGGCTCCCCGACTTTTCGATCCGGCTCCAGGTCAGCTCGATGATCCGCGCCAGGACTTCGCGCAGCGCCGCGCCCGAGGAGATATCCTTGTCGAGCGTGCGCTCGGTCCCGACCGACTTGCGCGCGCGGCCCGCTTTGACCCGGCGCAGGTCAATCCCCCGCGCGGCGCGGTAGAGGTAATCGGCCTGGCTGCCGAAATGCCGCCGCAGGAAAGCAATGTCGCACTGGGCGATGTCCGCCCCGGTTTCGATTCCCAAACCGGCCATCTTCTCCGCGCCGCGCGGGCCGATCCCGAAGAAGCGCCGCACCGGCAGGCTCTGGGCAAATTGCGCACCCTCGCCGGGGCGGATCACACACAGCCCATCGGGCTTGTGCTGATCGCTCGCCAGCTTGGCGAGGAATTTGTTGTACGATACCCCGGCGCTGGCGGTGAGCCCGGTTTCGGTCTTGATCCGCGCCCGGATCAGCTCGGCAATCCGCACCGCCGAGCCGATCCCTTTCAAGTCCTCGGTCACGTCGAGGAACGCCTCGTCGAGGCTCAAGGGTTCGACATGCGGGGTGTAATCGAGAAAGATGTCGCGGATCTGGTGCGAGATTTCGCTGTAAACCGCGAACCGCGGCGGGCGAAAGATCAGGTCGGGGCAAAGCCGCCGCGCGGTGACCGAGGGCATGGCCGAGCGGCAGCCGAACTTGCGCGCTTCATAACTGCAGGTGGTCAGCACGCCGCGTGGGCCCGCCCCGCCAACCGCGATCGGCAGCCCGCGCAACGCCGCATCGTCGCGCTGTTCGACGCTGGCATAGAACGCATCCATATCGACATGGATGATCTTGCGCAGTCCGCTGGCTTCCTCGGTGCACAGTTCGTCGGGGCTATCGGGTTCGCTCATCGCGGTCAGGATAGCGCCAATCGGGTGCATACGAAAAGGTCTGGCCTCTTGGCCGGTGACGCGTCATGGGGCTGGGCATGCGCCTGCCTGCCCCCCATTCTGCCGAATTCGGCGCCGGACCGCGGGAATTCATCGGTCTGATGGCGATGATGATGGCGCTGCAGGCGCTGTGCATCGATGCGATGCTGCCCGCGCTCGGGCAGATTGCGGCGGAACTGCAAGTGGCCGATCCCAACCGCCGCCAACTGGTGATCGGCGTGTTCCTGTTCGCCGCCGGGTTCGGCTCGCTGCTCCCCGGCGCGCTGGCCGATCGCTATGGCCGCCGCCCGGTGCTGTTCGTCTGTTTTGCAGGCTATTTCGTGCTGTCGCTGGCCTGCGCCGCAGTCCACGATTTTACCATGCTGCTGGTGCTGCGCGCGTTCCAGGCACTGTTCAGCGCGGGCCTCGCGGTTCTGCCCAGCGCGATCATCCGCGACCGGTTCAGCGGCGATGCCATGGCGCGAATGATGTCGACCATCTCGGTGGTGTTCATGGCGGTGCCGATGCTCGCCCCCAGCCTGGGCCAGGCGGTGCTGCTGGTGGCCGGATGGCGGTGGATTTTCCTGATCATGGCGGCACTTGTGGTGATCGTCGGAAGCTGGGCCTATTTGCGCCTGCCCGAGACGCTGCACCCTGAATATCGCCAGCCGATCGCGCCGCGGACGATTGCCGCCAATATGTGGCAGGCTGCCAGCAACCGCGCCTCGATGGGTTATGTGCTGGGCGGGGCGTTGCTCACCGGCGGGCTGTTCGGCTATCTCAATTCGGCGCAGCAGCTGATCGGCGAACACATGGGTGCAGGCGAGTGGTTTCCGTTGTTGTTCGCAGTCATGGCCGCAGGAATCGCGCTCGCCAACCTGACCAACACGCAGATTGTCGAAAAATACGGCGCGCGCCGGGTGAGCCACGCCGCGCTGCTGGCGTTCATCGCGATCAGCGCGGCGCAAGTCTGGTTCGCGCATCAGGAACGCGAGACGCTGTGGCAATTCATCCCGCTGATGACGCTCAATTGCGCGATGATCGGGTTTACCGGGGCCAATTTCAGCTCGATTGCGCTACAGCCGTTTGCCCGGACTGCCGGCGCAGCATCGTCGCTTCAGGCGTTTCTGCGGATGGCCTGCGGATCGGCGCTGGGGGTGATTGTGGGGCAAGCTTATGACAATAGCGCGCGGCCCCTGTCGTGGGCCTTGCTCGGCTGCGGGCTGGCCGCGCTGGGGCTGATTCTGTACAGTGAACGCGGCCGCCTGTTTCGCCGCCTGACCCCACCGGGTGCGCCGCGCCCGGTACCCGATCCGCAGCACTAGGCAGGGGCAACGATGGACCAGCTTTTCGACCTCGCGGTAATCGGCGGCGGCGTGAACGGCGCGGGGATCGCGCGCGATGCCGCCGGGCGCGGGGCCAAGGTGCTGCTACTCGAAGCGGGCGATCTGGCGCAAGGGACCAGTTCGGCCTCGACCAAGCTGATTCACGGGGGCCTGCGCTACCTCGAGCATTACGAGTTCGGTCTGGTCCGCGAGAGTCTGTCCGAGCGCGAAGCCTTGTGGGCCATCGCCCCGCACATCATTCACCCGATGCGCTTCGTGCTGCCCTATGTGCAGGGCCTGCGTCCGCGCTGGCTGCTGCGGCTCGGGCTGTTCCTTTACGATCATATCGGCGGGCGCAAGCGCCTGCCTGCGACCCGCACGATCGATTTGCAGCGCCACCCGGCGGGCACTCCGCTCAAACCGGGATTCACTGCCGGGTTCGAATATTCCGACGGCTGGGTCGACGATGCGCGGCTGGTGCTGCTCAACGCCAAGGACGCGGCGGAGCGCGGCGCCGAGGTGCGTACTCGCACCAAAGTCACCGGGGCCACGCGCGTTGGCGAGGTCTGGGCGATCGCCACCAGCGGCGGAACCTTCCGCGCCAAGGCTTTGGTCAACGCCGCCGGGCCGCAAGTGCTCGAGGTCGAAAATTCGCTCGGCGATGCGCCCGATTACGGGATGCGGCTGGTCCGCGGCAGCCACATCGTGGTGCGCAAATTGTTCGAGCACCCCTATGCCTATTTCTTCCAGCTTGCCGACGGGCGGATCTTCTTCGCGATCCCCTATGAGCGCGATTTCACCCTGATCGGCACCACCGACCGCGATCAGTTACCGGGCGATCCGATCAAGGCCAGCGACGAAGAAATCGCCTATCTGTGCGAGGGTGCGAACACCTATTTCAAGACTGCTATCACTCCCGCCGATGTGGTCTGGACCTATTCGGGGGTGCGCCCGCTGGTCGATGACGGTTCGGGCAAGCCCGAGGCGGCGACCCGGGGCTACCGGCTGGAATTGTCGGAAACCGGGCAGGGCGCGCCGCTGCTCAGCGTCTATGGCGGCAAGATCACCACCTACCGGCACCTGGCGGAAGAGGCGGTAGATTTGCTGGCACCGCGACTATCGGCGCTCTCGGGCAAGGCCTGGACCCGCAGTGCCGCGCTGCCCGGCGGCGACTTCGCGATCGACGGCCTAGAGGCGCTAAAGGCGGGGTTAGCAGCGGATTACGGCTTCCTTGCCGCTCACGACATCGACCGGATTGCGCGGGCTTACGGCACCCGCGCACGGGCATGGCTCGGCGAAGCCCAAGGCTGGCAGGCGCTCGGGCGCGATTTTGGCGGCGGTTTGAGCGCGGCGGAGGTCGATTACCTGCGCCAGGAGGAATGGGCGGTCAGCGCCGAGGACGTGCTGTGGCGGCGGAGCAAACTGGGGTTGCGGCTTGATGCCGGGCAACAGTCGGCGCTGGCGGAGTATCTGGCTACTTAGGTCCTCTCCATTTTTCCCCTTGGACAAATGGGGAGGTGGCAGTGCGAAGCACTGACGGAGGGGTATCGACGCGGGCCTTGATACCCCTCCGTCTGGCCCTTTGGGCCATCCACCTCCCCATTTGCACTTCGTGAAAATGGAGAGGATCTAAGGCTAAGCCGCCCCCAAACTGCGCCACGCCAGGTCGGCAAATTCGCACAGCAACGGCCGGGTATCCCTCGGGTCGATAATATCCTCGATCCCGAACTTCTCGGCGGTGCGGAACGGGCTGCGCAGCAGGTTCAGCCGGTCGCGGATTTCTTGCAGCCGCGCCGCCGGGTCCGCCGCCGCTTCGATCTCGCTTTTGTAGGCAACCTCGATCCCGCCCTCGATCGGCAGGCTGCCCCAATCACCGCTTGGCCAGGCAAAGCGGTACTGGAAGGCATCGGCGTTGCTCATCGCGCTGCCCGCGATCCCGTAAGCGCGGCGCACCACCACGCAGCACAGCGGCACGGTCGCGGCATAAATCGCGTTCATCGCCTGCACCCCGTAGCGGATCGTGCCGGCGGTCTCCGCCGCATTGCCGATCATGAACCCGGGGTTGTCGACCAGGTGGACCACCGGCAGGCGGAACTGGTCGGCCAGCTTGATGAACCGTTCGACCTTCTCGCTGGTCTTGGCCTCCCACGATCCGCCGAGGAAGCTGGGGTCCGAAGCGAGCACCGCAACCGGCCAGCCATCGAGCCGGGCAAAGGCGGTAATCGCCGCGCGGCCCCATTGCTTGCCCATCTCGAAGCTGCTGCCCCGATCGAACACCGCCGCCAGCACCCGGCGCATCGAATAGACCTGCTTGGCCTCGCGCGGGACGAGGTCGATCAGGAAGTGTTCGCGGCGGTCGGTGGGGTCGGTGTTAAGGGTGCGCGCGGCGAGTGCGCCGACGTGGCTGGGCAGGTACGAGAGGAACCGCCGCGCGGTCGCAAAGGCTTCCGCCTCGCTTGCGACTTCCTCGTCGACCACGCCGTTGCGGGTGTGGATGTCGCTCCCGCCCAATGATTCCTTGTCGCTCTTTTCGCCGATCGCCTCGACCACCGCCGGGCCAGCGGCGAACAATTGCGACAGGCCTTTGACCATGATCGAATAGTGGCTCGCCGCGACGCGCGCTGCGCCAAGGCCTGCGGTCGGCCCGAGCGCGAGCGCGACCACCGGCACCGCCGCCAGATTGCGAACGACATCGCCCCACATATGCACTGCGGGAATGTACGTCGCGCCGATCGTTTCGAGCGTTTTGACCGAGCCGCCGCCGCCGGTGCCGTCGATCATCCGGATCAACGGGATTTTGAGCGTGTAAGCCATCTGCTCGCACTGGGCGAACTTGCGCGCAATCGCCGCATCCGCCGCGCCGCCGCGCACGGTGAAATCGTCGGCGCTGGCCACCACCGGGCGGCCCTCGATATTCGCCCGCCCGAAGATCAGGTTCGACGCGGCGAGGTTGGTGAGCTTGCCGTCTGCATCGTAGGTGCCGGTCCCGGCGATCTTGCCGATCTCACGAAAGCTGCCCGCATCGACCAGGCCATTGATGCGCGCCCTTGCATCGAGCTTGCCCCGCCCATGCTGCCGCGCCACTTTTTCGGCGCCGCCCATTTGCTCGGCGAGCTGTTCGCGCGCGCGGAGTTCGTCGATTTCAGGCTGCCAGGTCATCTGCTCCCCTTCCCTTGAGGGAAGGGGTCGGGGGATGGGTGTACGACACCCGCGACCGCAGAACCCCCACCCCCGGCCCCTCCCCGCGGGGAGGGGAGATTCATGCCGCTTCTCCAGCGACGGGATCAATCCGCGCCAGCAGCGCCTCGACCTGCACCTGCGCCCCGGCGACCGCATTCAGCTCCGCCACTACCCCGTCGAACGGCGCGACCAGGCTGTGTTCCATCTTCATCGCCTCGAGCGTGAGCAGCTTCTGCCCTTTCACCACCGCATCCCCCGCCGTCACCTCGACCGCGATGATCTTGCCCGGCATGGGCGAGAGGATGTCGCCGTCGTGGGCGGAGTGGTGGCCACTCCCTCGAGGTTCATCCAATGCGACTTGGAAGTTTGCGCCATCTTCCATGATGATGACTTCGCCGTCACCGTAAAGCTGTCTTTTGCGTCGCCAACTCTCGGTGACCAACTCTTCATCCGAATGATCGACAACCACCGTATGCGGTTGCCCATCGACTGTGACGCGATATCGGCGTTGGGCGTCCGCATTGACGCGAAATCCACGCATCTGGCGAATCATCTCAAACGCTAAGTCACCCCGCTTACCACCTACGAAACGATCATTGCCCAACGATGTTGCCGCGATCTGTAAACCCAAGCTATTTGGCTTCGGCGGCTCCAAAAGATCATCTGACTTTTCGACAATCAACCCCGTGTGGACCGCTCCAAGCTGCACTTCGCTGTCATTCAGCAAACGCTTGAGAAACCAAGCGTTGGTCCGCACAGGTTGGACTTCTACCTTGCCACATGCGTCGGCAAGTCTCCGAAGCGCTGCTTGCCTGGTCGAGTCATGGGCAATGAGTTTTGCTATCATGGGATCGTAGAACGGTGTGACTTCGTCTTCATCTTCGACACCCGTATCAACGCGCACGTCATCTGGTAGGATGAAATTGTTGAGTCCTCCGATACTCGGCAAAAACCCCTTCGCCGGATCCTCTGCATAAAGCCGCGCTTCCATCGCCCAGCCGTTGATCGCCAATTCATCCTGCCGCTTGGGCAACACCTCCCCCGCTGCCACCCGCAATTGCCACTCGACCAGATCGACCCCGGTGATTTCCTCGGTCACCGGATGCTCGACCTGCAGGCGGGTGTTCATTTCCATGAACCAGATCCGGTCGGCGCGCAGTCCTTCTGAAGCGTCGGCGATGAATTCGATCGTGCCGGCGCCTTCGTAGTCCACCGCCTTGGCCGCTTTCACCGCCGCAGCACACAGCGCCTCGCGGGTCACTTCGTCCATCCCCGGGGCGGGGGCTTCCTCGATCACCTTCTGGTGGCGGCGCTGGAGGCTGCAATCGCGTTCGAACAGGTGGACGACATTGCCGTGGCTGTCGCCGAACACCTGCACCTCGATATGGCGCGGGCGCTGAATGTACTTCTCGATCAGCACATGATCATTGCCGAACGAAGAGGCGGCCTCGCGCTGGCACGATTGCAAGGCATCGGCAAAATCGCCCGCAGCCTCGACCAGCCGCATCCCCTTGCCGCCGCCGCCCGCCACCGCCTTGATCAGCACCGGAAAGCCGATCTTGGCGGCTTCCCGCGCCAGATTCGCCGGGTCCTGATTCGCCCCGAGGTAGCCCGGCGTTACCGGCACACCCGCATCCTGCATCAATTGCTTGGCCGCATCCTTCAGCCCCATCGCGGTGATGCTGGCGGGCTTGGGGCCGACCCAGATCAGCCCGGCGTCGATCACGCTTTGCGCGAATTCGGCGTTTTCGGAGAGGAACCCATAGCCCGGATGGATCGCTTCCGCCCCGGTGGCCTTGGCCGCAGCGATGATCTTTTCGCCGACGAGGTAGCTTTCGCGAGCCGGTGATGCGCCGATATGCACCGCCTCGTCCGCCTGCCGCACATGCAGCGCCTTGGCGTCGGCATCGGAATAGACCGCGACGGTGCGCAGGCCCATGGCCCTCGCGGTGCGGATGATCCGGCAGGCGATTTCGCCGCGGTTGGCAATCAGGAGTGAGGAAAACATGGGGGCAATGGCTAGAGCGCATTAGGCTGCGCCGCAATGCCCCTTGCAAGCCGCGCGCCGCCTGACTAGAGCGGCGCGCGAACGCACAGGTGCATTTCCCAACGGGGCTTATCGGATGGCAGACCGCTTTAATACCATTGCCGGCTGGACGCTGTTTTCGGGCATCGTCGCGCTCGGGCTGTCGAGCATCGCCGGCCATTATTTCGAGGCCGGCAAGTTCGAAAAGCTCGAGAAGCCCGGCTACAAGATCGCCGGCGTCTCGGACGATGAAGAAAAGGGCGGCGGCGCAGCGGCGGCTCCGTTCGAATCGTTCCTCGCCACGGCTGATGTGGCCAAGGGCGAAGCCAGCTTCAAGAAGTGCATGAGCTGCCACAGTATCGATCAGGGCGGTGCCAACGGGCAGGGCCCGAACCTCTACGCCGTTTTGGGCGAAGGGATTGCGCAGGGCCGCGGCGGGTTTGCGTTCTCCGATGCGCTCAAGGCCAAGGGCGGCAAGTGGGACTGGACCAGCCTCAATTCATGGCTCGAAAACCCGAGCGCCTTCGCCAGCGGGACCAAGATGAGCTTCGCCGGGCTGACCGACCCGCAGGAACGCGCCAACGTGATGGTCTATCTCAATTCGAAGGGCTCCAACCTGCCCTTGCCGCCGGTTCCGGCAATGCCAGCCGCCGGTGCGGCCGCTGCTCCGACCGTGGCGCTGGTCGGCGATGCCGCCAAGGGCCAGAAGAGCTTCGCCAAGTGCGCCTCGTGTCACACCATCGCGCCGGGCGGCCCGAACGGCCAGGGCCCGAACCTGGCCGGGATCTACGGCGACAAAAAGGGTGAAGGCCGCGGCGGCTTTGCCTTCTCCGACGGGCTCAAGGCCAAGGGCGGGGTCTGGGACGATGCCAGCCTCGATGCCTGGCTGACCAACCCGAGCGGTTATGTCCCCGGCACCAAGATGAGCTTTGCCGGGCTGACCGATGCGCAGGAACGCGCCAACGTGATCGCGTATTTGAAGACCGCGAAGTAGGTTTCAAGAGCTTCGATTTTAAAGGGCGGGGCCGCAAGGCTCCGCCCTTTTTGGTCGGTTCAGCCGCTCAGCGCGAGCCGCATGATCCGCACCAGCACCAGCCCCGCCGCGATTGCCAGATAGCCGCGCAGAAGGCCCAGCCAAACCCGTTCACGCAGCGTCAGGTCGGCTGCCGGCAGATCGACCAGCGCGGGCATCCGCCAGTTGCTGCGGCCGGTGCGATCGACCGGGATGGGGCGCACGCCGCGCAGCCGGACCCCGGCCCATCCTGCCAGCGTAAGCGCGCCGCCGCTGCCCAGCGCGGCCAGAATAGTCCCCGCTCCGATCCCCGGGAACAACACCGCAGCGGTCAGGATTACCGAGAGCACGATCAGCACCGCGATCACGGCGCCAGTGAACAGGTTGAGCCACGGCCCGTTGCGCCAGGGTCCCAGCACTGCAGCGTCATTGCACAGCAGCAGCAGGAACACCGTCGCGCTGGGCAGGAGCACTCCGGCCAAGCTCTGGACCGCGTTGGTCAGCAGCCCGAGCGGGGTTCCCGGCATCAGCACCAGCAGCGCCGACAGCGCGATCAGCCCGGCATAGACGAGCTGGAAACCGATCGCCTCGCGCGGCGCGCGGTGCAGCGAGTGTTCGATCCCGAAGACGTCGCCGAACGCGTAAGCGCTGCTTAGCGAGACCGCGGCCGCGCCGATGATCGACGCGTCGATCAGCGCCAGTGCGAACAGCTTGCCCAGCAGCGAACCGCCTCGGGCCGCCAGCCCGTGCGCGACTGCGCCGGCATCGGTGAAATGCCCCGCACCGGACGTGCCGACATAGGCTGCTGCGGTAAAGGCCATCATCGCTGCCGCGCCGATGACCACGACCACGATGCCCAGCCACAGATCGACCCGCTCATAAGCGACGAATTCGGGCCCGATGCGCTTGTCGACAATATAGCTTTGCTGGAAGAACAACTGCCACGGTGCCACCGTGGTCCCGACGATGGCGATGATCAGCAGCACGACGTCGGCGAGCGGGCTGCCAGCGGGGAGGTGCGGGACGAGGAAATCGTGCGCGATCTGCCCGGGCGCGGGATGGACCGCTATGGCAATCGGCACCAGCAGCAGGCTCCCCAGCACGAGCACCATCATGAATCGCTCGAAGCGGCGGAAGCTGCCGGTTGCGGTTGCCGCGATCAGGCCCAGCGCAGCACATATCACACTCCACCGGGTCGAGAGTCCGAGGTAGCTTGCCCCCAGCTCCACGCCGATGAATTCGGTGACGATGGTCAGGGCGTTGAGCAGAAACAGATCGATCACGCTGAACGCGCCCCAGAACTTGCCGAACCGCGCGAAGATCAGCCGGGCGTGGCCAGTCCCGGTCACCGCGCCAAGCCGCAGCACCATCTCCTGGTTCACATACAGCACCGGGATCAGCAGCAGCAGTACCCACAGCAGTGAAGTGCCATAATTCTGTCCAGCCTGGGTGTAAGTGCCGAATGCGCCGGCGTCGTTGTCGCCGACCATGACGATCAGGCCAGGCCCGATAATCGCCAGCATGGTCAGTAGCCGCCGCCGCCACGGCGAGGCGGCGAGCGAGCCCCCGCGTGGGAGCCGCCCGAAGGCGCCGATCACCTCATCGGAATGTCCCTCGCCGCCCTTGCGCAAGATAGCGCCAGGCGCGCAAATCGCGGCCTGTTTGCGGACGGCGAGTTCCGCGCGGGTGAAATACTTGGTCATGGCGAGCTCCTTTCGCCTGTTGCCGGATCGCGGGTGAATGATCCGGCAGCGTACGAGCGCAGCAGCGCGGCCTTAGCCGTGCCGGAGCGGACCGGTCCGGATCCTGTTGCTAAATCGAGGTTCCATCGGTTTCCCCTGATGGCCAAGTTGGCTGGTGCCGGGACGTGCGCTCGTCTCGGCTGATGCGCGCAATAGCGCCGCTGCCGCAGATTAGAACCCCGGCAAACACTAAAAATGCGTCATGTTACAATGGGTTGATATAATCTATCTCGACGGTGCAAGTGCACCCGCAGCCACCTGCGCTTAACCCTTGAACCCCTGCGCGATCACATACCATTCGGACGAATCCTTGCGGCTCGATGGCGGCTTGGCGTGTTTGACCGTGGTGAAATGCTTCTTGAGCAGCACCAGCAATTCCGCATCGGTCCCGCCCGCCAGCACCTTGGCGATGAACGCGCCGCCGGGCGCGAGCTGTTCGATCGCGAAGTGCGCGGCGGTCTCGACCAGACCCATCGTGCGCAAATGATCGGTCTGCTTGTGCCCGACGGTGTTGGCGGCCATGTCCGAGACGACCAGATCGGGCGCGCCGCCGAGCGCTTCGACCAGTGCGGCGGGGGCGGCATCGGCCAGGAAATCCATCTCTAAGATCGTCACGCCCTCGATCGCTTCGGTCGGCAGGAGGTCGATCCCGACCACCGCCGCGTTCGGCGCGCGCTGGCGCACCACCTGGCTCCACCCGCCCGGCGCGATCCCGAGGTCGACCACCCGGTGAACGCCGCGCAGCAAGTGGAATTTCTCGTCGAGCTCGAGCAGCTTGAACGCCGCGCGGCTGCGCCAGCCGTCGGCCTTGGCTTGGCGCACATAGGGATCGTTCAATTGCCGGGTCAGCCAGCGCGCGCTGCTGGCCGAACGGTTCTTGCCGGTCTTGAGCCGCTCGGGGCCTTTGCCAGTATTTCTCATATCGGGCCCCGCCGTGCGCTGCGTAGCGCGGCGCGGCTTTTGTCGCCCGCGCCGCCTGCGGCCATCATCGAGCGCAGGATGCCCTCGCGGATGCCGCGGTCGGCGACGCCAAGCCGGGTCGCCGGCCACAGCGCGAAGATTGTCTGGAGGATCGCGCAGCCCGCCACCACCAGGTCGGCGCGTTCGCGCCCGATGCACGGCTGAGCGCGGCGTTCCGCCGGGCTCATCAGCGCGAGCCTTTGGCACAGCTGGCTCATCTCGTCCGAGGCGACGATCAGGCCGTCGACCGCGCGGCGATCATACTGCGGCAGACCCAGGTGGAGGCTGGCGAGCGTGGTCACCGTGCCGCTGGTGCCGAGCAGCCGCAGCGCCTCACCGGGCGCGACCTTGGCCACCGCATCGCGCATCCGCTCCGCAAACGGCGCCAGGCTGTCACGAACCAGCTGGCACATCAGATCATAGCGTTCGGCCCGGCCGAGTGCATCCTCGGGCTCGGGCGGGCAGCTCTCGGTCAGCGAGACCACCCCCCACGGCACCGATTGCCAATCGTGGATCTGCGGCGGCAAGCCGGCGCGATTTTCGACCAGCACCAGCTCGGTCGAGCCGCCGCCGATGTCGAAGATGATCGCCGGCCCGTCGCCTTCTTCAAGCAGCAAGTGGCAGCCGATCACCGCGAGCCGGGCTTCTTCCTGCGCGCTGATGATATCGAGCAGGATGCCGGTTTCCTGCGCCACCCGGTCGATGAATTCGCCGCCGTTGGTCGCGCGGCGGCACGCCTCGGTGGCGACCGAGCGGGCAAGGTGGACGTTGCGGCGCTGGAGCTTGTCGGCGCAGACCTTGAGCGCGCCGAGCGTGCGGTCCATTGCGGCATCGCTCAGCCGCCCGCTTTGCGCGAGCCCTTCGCCGAGCCGGACCACCCGGCTGAACGCGTCGATCACGGTAAAGTGGTCACCCGCCGGGCGCGCGATCAACAGGCGGCAGTTGTTGGTCCCAAGATCGATCGCGGCGAAGGCCTGGCGGTGGAACGGGACGTTTCGATTGGCGCCTTCGGCGCTCCGATTGACCCCTTCGGCGCTGTGATTGGCGCTGCCTGATTGCCAGCCGGTGGCGGCCGCGCCAGCGCGGGGCAGTTCAGTCATGCTACGGCCACCGGGCCGGCGCGAGGGATCTTCCGAAAGCGGAGCGGCAGTGGGCTCCTCGCCCAGGCCGCTTGAAACGTCGCTTCCAGTCACCTCCAGTTCGCGCTGCACCGGCGGGGAATTATCCGCCATGGCGATGTACACTCTTATCTTTATGCCTGCCCCACGCGGCAGGTACCTGCCGCCGGGAATAGCCCGGCGCGCCGCGCGGGGCAAGCGCGCTGTCCGCGCCGCCTTGACGCGAGGTCCGCTCACACCTAGAGGCACCCGGCTGATTGCCCGATCGTCTAAAGGTAAGACAACGGTCTCTGACACCGTTAATCGAGGTTCGAATCCTCGTCGGGCATCCAGTTTTCCACGCAAACCGAAGCGCTAGCTCACCGGCCTAAGCGGCGGGACGTTTCAGCTTTGACAGTCGTGCGCCAACCCGCGAAAAGGCTGAAATGACCGAAAAACCTCCCGAAAAACGTCTCCATCGCGGCCGCTTCTACAAGGCCGAGCAAGAGGCCTCGTTCGTCGAAGCGCACGTCGTTTCGACCCCGCAAACCCGCGATCCGGCGTACAAGCTGGCGTTCCGTGACACCGACTTCCTGCTCCGCCAGGAACTGCGCCCGGTTCGTTTCCAGCTCGAATTGCTCAAGTGCGAGATGCTGCTCGAAGAGGCCGGAATCGGCTCGACTCTGGTCTGCTATGGGTCGGCCCGAATCCCTTCGCCCGAGATGGCCGAGGCGGCGCTGGCGGCGGCGACCACGCCCGAACGCAAAGCGGTGACCGAGCGGCTGGTGGCCAATTCCAAATACTACGAGCAGGCGCGCGAGCTGGCCCGGATCGCTTCGAGCTGCGGCATAGTCGAGCAGGGTATGCGCCAGTTCGTGGTCTGCTCGGGCGGCGGGCCGTCGATCATGGAGGCGGCCAACCGCGGCGCCTTCGAGGCCGGGGCCGAGACGATCGGGCTCAACATCGTGCTGCCGCACGAGCAGGCCCCCAACAAGTACGTCACCCCGCACCTCGCCTTCCAGTTCCACTATTTCGCGTTGCGCAAGATGCACTTCCTGCTGCGCGCCAAGGCGGTGGCAGTGTTCCCCGGCGGGTTCGGCACGCTCGATGAATTCATGGAGCTGCTGACCCTGATCCAGACGGGCAAGATGAAGCCGATCCCGATCCTGCTGTTTGGCAAGGAATTCTGGAACCGGGTGCTCAACTTCGAAGCCATGGCCGAAGAAGGGGTGATCAACCACGCCGATCTGGACTTGTTCCACTGGGTCGAAACTGCCGAGGATGCCTGGGCCAAGATCGAGGAATTCTACGACTTGGATTGTTGAGCGGCTGGACCTAACCGCGCGCGTCAGCGTGTCCCAGCGGGCCGCTGCCTTGCCCAAAACCGGGCGCGGCGCGCAGCGCGGAGCGGACGAACAGCCGCGCGCGGTCAACCGCTTCGGGCAGCGGCAAGCCTTTGCCCAGATACGTTGCGATCGCGCTCGCCAAGGTGCAGCCGGTGCCGTGGGTGTGGCGGGTGTGGATCCGGGTTCCGGCCATCACGAGCGGGGCCTCGCCAGGGATCACCAACACGTCCTCGATCCGCTCGCCCTCGCTGTCACCGCCCTTGGCGAGGTAAGCGACCCCGCGCGCTGCCATCCCATCGTGCCCGCCCAGCGCGGCCAGTTCGGCGACATTGGGGGTGGTCAGCGTGGCGAGCTGCATCAGCCGTTCGAACGCGGCGATGGTATCGGCATCGGCCAGCGCGGCGCCACTGGTCGCGACCATCACCGGGTCGAACACCACCGGCACGTTGAGCGAAGCAATGCGGTCAGCCACCACCGCCGCAATCGCGGGCGAGCCAAGCATCCCGAGTTTGACCGCATCCACCCCGATATCGCCGATGCACGCATCGATCTGCGCTGCGACCAGCTCGGACGACAGCACCTCCACCGCGCTCACTCCCAGCGTATTCTGCGCGGTGATCGCGGTAATCGCGCTCATCGCATAGCCGCCCAGCACGGTGATGGTCTTGATGTCCGCCTGGATCCCGGCACCGCCCGAGCTGTCCGACCCGGCGATGGAGAGGATGCGGGGAATTGCCATTCTACCCACTACCCCCCTGGTTCCGTTCGTGTCGAGCGAAGTCGAGACACTCGCGCGCGGCATCTCGACTTCGCTCGATGCGAACGGGGCTTGGGTATTGGTTCAGTCCCTAAACTTCCGAATTGTCGAAGCCGGCTGCTTGGCCAGCAGATCCATTGCCCGCGTCGGCCGGTCGAGCAATTCCCCGCCGCAATTGGGGCAGCGTTCGTCGAGCTGGTCGGCACAAGTCGCGCAAAAGGTGCATTCGAAGCTGCAGATGAACGCGCCGGGAGCCTCGGCCGGCAAATCGGCGCCGCAGCGTTCGCAATCGGGCCGCATCTCGAGGCTCATGCCGCAGCCTCCTGCACCGTGTCGCAGATCGCGGTGACGACCGCTTCAACCTCGCCGGCATCGTCACCTTCGGCCATTACCCGGATCACTGGTTCGGTGCCCGAGGGGCGGATCACCAAACGGCCCCTGCCCGCCAGCTGGGCCTCGGCCTCGGCGATCACCGCCTGCACCTTGGCATCGTCCAGCGGCTTGCCGCCCGCAAACCGCACGTTGCGCAGCAATTGCGGCACCGGGTCGAACAGGTGGAGCAGCTCGCTCGCCGGCTTGCCCGATTTGACCAGCGCGGCGAGCACTTGCAGCGCGGCAATGGTCCCGTCGCCGGTGGTCGCATGGTCGAGCAGGATCATGTGGCCCGATTGCTCGCCGCCCAGATTGAACCCATCGGCTTTCATCTTTTCGAGCACATGGCGGTCCCCCACCTTGGTCCGCTCGAGCGTCAGTCCGCGCCCCTGGAGATATCGTTCGAGCCCGAGGTTGGACATCACCGTCGCCACCACCCCGCCGCCGCGCAGGTTCCCCTGGTCGGCCAGCTGGGTGCCGATCAAGGCCATCAGCTGGTCGCCATCGACCGTCTGGCCGCGTTCGTCGACCACGATCAGCCGGTCGGCATCGCCATCGAGCGCGATCCCGATATGCGCGCCGCTGGCGACCACCGTCTCGCTGACGAGGCCAAGGCTGGTCGAGCCGCATTTGTCGTTGATGTTGGTGCCGTTGGGCGTCACTCCGACGGTGATCACTTCGGCGCCCAGTTCCCACACCGCCGAGGGCGCGACCTGGTACGCCGCGCCGTTGGCGCAATCGACCACGATCTTGAGCCCGTCGAGCCGGATATCGTCCGGCAGCGAGCCCTTGACCGCGTGAATGTAGCGCCCGCGCGCATCCTCGATCCGCCGCGCCCGCCCGATGGCGGCGGCGGGCGCCAGCGGCAGGTCCTGGCTGAGCATGGCCTCGATCGCGAGCTCGTCGGCATCGGATAGCTTGAACCCATCGGGGCCGAACAGCTTGATCCCGTTATCCTGATAAGGGTTGTGGCTGGCCGAGATCATCACGCCTACATCGGCGCGCAGTTCGCGGGTGAGCAGCGCAATCGCCGGGGTCGGCAACGGGCCCAAGAGCACAACATCCATCCCCACCGAAGTGAACCCGGCGACCAGCGCGTTTTCGAGCATATAGCCCGACAGCCGCGTGTCCTTGCCGATCACGACCCGGTGACGGTGCGCGCCGCGCAGGAAATGGGTGCCCGCGGCCTGCCCGACTTTCATCGCGATGGCGGCGGTCATCACCCCGGCATTGGTCAATCCGCGGATCCCGTCGGTGCCGAAATATTGCCGTCCCATAGACCCTCGAACCCTCTAACGCGGCTTGCCGCGCATTCGCAAATTGCCATGCCGCACCGCCGCGTTATTGTCACCCGGCAATCAAATGGGGGTCATCAGTGGCAGAGCAGCAAGCAGCATCGGGTTTCCCCGAGATCAAGGTTCCCGCCGCGCTGACTTTCGCTGCGCTGATCGTGGGCTTTGTGATCGGCGCGCTGCTGCGGGGGACACCGCTTGAAGTGCCCGTGCTGGCCGTGGCCGGACCCGCCGGCACGCTGTGGCTGCGCGCGCTGCAATTGACCATCCTGCCGTTGGTGATCGGACTGGTTTACACCGGCATCTCGCAAACGCTCGCGGCGGCGAGCGGGGGCGCGATGGCGCGCCGCGCGGTGACGCTGTTCTGCGTGATCCTGCTCGCCAGCGGGACCATGTCGGCGCTGCTCAGCACCGGATTGCTGGGGATTTTCCCGATCCCCGCCAGCGCGGCGGCGGCGCTGAGCGGCAGCGCGGACGCGGCAGGCACGGTGCCCGGCGTGGCCGAAATCCTTTCGGCGATGATGCCTGCCAACATCTTCGCCGCCGCCGCTGCGGGCGCGATGCTGCCGATGGTGCTGTTCGTCGCGCTGTTCGCGCTCGCCGCGACCAGGCTCGCAGAAGCCCCGCGCCGCGCGCTTGGCTCGGTGTTCGAAGGGCTGGCGGGCGCGATGATGGTGATCGTCGGCTGGGTGCTGATGCTCGCGCCGATCGGCGTGCTCGGGCTTGCCATGGCGCTCGGCGCGAAGATGGGCGGCAACGCGGTCGGGGCCTTGGCGCATTACATCCTGATCGTCAGCGCCGCCGGGCTGGTGGTGCTGGTCTCGGGTTTCGCGGTCGCGCTGACGCTCGGCGGGCAGAAGCTCACTGACTTTGCCCGCGCGATGCTGCCGGTCCATGCGGTGGCGATCTCGACCCAGTCGTCGCTCGCTTGCCTGCCTGCGATGCTGGTTGCCACCCGAAAGCTCGGGGTGCGCGAGGCAACCGCCGATTTCGTGCTGCCGCTGGCGGTGGCAATCTTCCGCGCGACCAGTCCGGCGATGAACCTCGCGGTGGCGATTTACGCCGCGCATCTAACTGGCACCACGCTCACGCCCGTGGCGCTGGCCGCCGGGATCGTGGTCGCCTTCCTCGTGTCGCTGAGTTCTGTCTCGCTCCCCGGAACGATCAGCTTCGTGGTCTCGGTCGGGCCGATCGCGATGGCGATGGGGGTGCCGGTTGCGCCATTGGGCCTGCTGGTCGCGGTCGAGATGCTGCCCGATCTGATGCGCACCATCGCCAACGTGACGATGGACGTCGCGGTAACCTCCGCAGTTGACCGAACGAGCGTGGAACCCGGCTAAAGCGCCTTCTCGTAAATCGAATACTCGCGGTTTTTGTGGCTTACAATTGCATCGGCAATCGCGACCATCCCCTGGTTGTCCTCGAGAATCCAGCCAATCTCGCCGCGGGTGAAGCCATAATGCTGCACCGCAGTACGGCGGATATCCCCGATCATCATGAAGGCCAGCTGGCTGGCGAGCCGCGAGGACTGGTATTCTTTGAGCACCCCCATCAACGGCACCCGGATCGTCCGGCCGCGCGGCTTGCGCAGCCACCACAGCAATCTGGCCCAACCGAACGGGAGCAGCTTGCCGCGCACTTTGAGGATCACCTCGTTGAGATCGGGCAGGGTCATCATGAAGGCCACTGGCCGGCCATCGTACTCGGCGATCAGGATCAGGTCCTCGCGCACCAGCGGTTTGAGCTTCTTGCCGGTGTGCGCGATTTCGGACTCGGTAAACGGGACGAAGCCCCAATTGTTCGACCAGGCATCGTTGAGGATGCCGATAATGATCTGGGCGTCGCGGTCAAAATGCTTGAGCTCGACCTGGCGGATGCGGATCCGGGCGTTGCGCTCGCCCGACTGCACGATGCGCTGGATCAGCGGCGGGAAGGCCTCGGTGATATCGACCTCGTAAGTCACCAGCGTCTTGGCCAGGGTATAGCCATCATGCTCGATCCAGCCCTGATACTCCGCCTTGTCATGCCCCATCATCACCGTGGCCGGGTGATCGTGGCCCTTGGTCAGCAGGCCCGGTTCTTCCCAGATCGACAGGCTGAGCGGCGCGAGCGCGCGGGTCATGCCCTGGCCGCGCAGCCAGTCTTCGGCCGCCGCGATCAAGGCGTGCGCCGCAGCTTCATCTTCGGCCTCGAGCAGGCCCCAATTGCCGGTGCCCGGGCCCATCCCCTGTGCGGACGGCTGGGTCAGCGCGAGGTGATCGATGTGGGCCGAAATGCGCCCGACCACCGCATCGCCGCGCCGCGCGAGGAACAGCTGCATCGTGGCGTGTTCGTGGAACGGGTTCTTGCCCGGGGTGAGCAGTTCGGTCACTTCGCTGCGCAGCGGCGGGACCCAGTTGGGGTCTGAGCGGTTGAGCCGATAAGCCAGATCGACAAAAGCATTGAAGTCGGCCTTGTTGCCGACCTTGGCGACGATTACCTCTGCTTGTGCCACGATGCTGCCTTTGTTTGCTTGCAGGGGGCAGTGCATAAGGTCCCCGCAGCTTGTCAAGCCGGGGCAAACTGGAACCGTGCAATGAGCGTACTGGAAAAGATCGAACCTGCGGCGGCGAGCAGCCTCGTGCCCGACGACATGGAGCTGCTGCGTGCTGCGGTCGAGCTGACCCGCGACATCTCGGCCGCGCGGCCCGGGATCTACTGGCCCGACATGCTGCTCTCGGCGGCGCTGGGCTATGGCGCGCTGGCCGGGGCGATCCTGGCCTCGAACTGGGCGGTGGCGCTGGCCTGCGCGGTGGTCGCGGTGCTCGCGCTGTACCGTGCGCTGCTGTTCATCCACGAGCTGACCCACATCCACCGCACCGCGCTGCCGGGGTTCCGCACCGCGTGGAATGTGCTGGTCGGGGTGCCCATGCTCACCCCCAGCTTCATGTATGAGAACGTGCATACGCTGCACCACGCGCGGACCCGCTATGGCACGGCGGAAGACCCCGAATACTTGCCGCTGGCGCTGATGAAGCCGTGGTCGCTGCCCGCGTTCATCCTGATCTCGGCGCTGCTGCCGGTCGGCCTGCTGATCCGGGCCGCGCTGCTGGTGCCGCTGGGTGCGATGATCCCGCCGCTTCGCCAGCTGGTGTGGGAACGCGCCTCGTCGCTGTCGATCAACCCCGATTTCCGCCGCCGTCCACCCGAGGGTGATTTCGCCCGGATGGTCCACTGGCAGGAGGGTGCCACGTTTGTATGGGCCTGGGCCGTGCTGGCCAGCACGCAAGCGCTTGGCTGGCGTCCGTTGCTGATTGCGCTCGCGGTGGTTGCGGCGACTGCGGTGTTCAACCAGATCCGCACGCTGGTGGCGCACCTGTGGCAGAACGACGGCGAGCCGATGACGGTCACCGCGCAGTACCTCGATTCGGTCAACGTTCCCCCGCCGGGGATCTGGGCCGAGCTGTGGGCGCCGGTCGGCCTGCGCTATCACGCGCTGCACCACCTGCTGCCCTCGATGCCGTACCACTCGCTCGCCGAAGCGCATCGGCGGCTGGCCGCGCGATTGGGCACCGGGTCGACTTACGCGCGGGCGAACTATCCGGGACTGTTTCCGCTGGTCGGGCGGATCGCGCGGAGCACGATGCTGCGCGGGCGCTAGGCCTTTATTCCTCGGTCCGCACCAGCACGGTCTCACCCACCAGCAGGAACAGCAGGAACGGGGCCCAGGCGGCGACCAGCGGGGGGTAGCCGCCGAAATTGCCCATTGCCAGCGCGGCATTGTCGACCACGAAATAAGTGAAGCCCAGCGCCATCCCGGCGACCGCGCGGATCAAGAGCGTGCCCGAGCGCGCCAGTCCGAACGCCGCGACCGATCCGAGCAGCGGCATGAGCAGTGCCGAGAGCGGCCCGGCCAGCTTGTGCCACCACTTCGCCTCAAGCTCGGTGGTGCGGCGGCCCGAAGCTTTCATCGCCTTGATCGAGCGCGACAGCTGGAAGATGTTCTGCCCGTCGGGATCGACCTTGGTCAGCGCCAGCTCGGCCGGGGTCGCCTTGGACGCGATGACCTGGCTGGGCAGCTGGACCTGCGTGGTGGTGGCGACATCGAAATGGACCGGGTTCTCCAGCCGCCAGCCGGGCGCGGCATAAGTCGCGCGCGGGCTGCGCAATTGCTCGGTGACCATGCCCGCGCCGTCGCGGTGGTACCAGGTCACCCCGGTCAGCACGACGCTCGGCCCGCTGCCGGTGACCGTGGCGGCGGCGAGCACGTTGGCCCCGTCGGGGACATAGACGTTGCTGCGCACCCCGGTATCGGCCGGGACCGGCTGGTACCTGAGCGCGCTCCACTGCTTGAGCTTGCCGGTGGCGGGGGCGACCACGGTCTCGTTGAAGGCGAAGCTGACCAGCGAGACGACCGCCGCGGTGAGCAGCATCGGCGCAAGGATCTGGTGTGCCGACAACCCGCCCGCGCGCATCGCGATCACTTCGCTGTTCTGGTTCAATGGTGCGAAGGTGAACAGCGTCGCGAGCAGCACCGAATAGGGCAGGAACCGCGCGATCAGCTGCGGCACGTTGAGCGTGACATAGCGCCACAGCTCGGCCTGGCCATTGCCCGGCACCGCCAGGATATCGCCGCTTTCGGACAGCAGCTGGAGCGATTGCAGCACCACCACCAGCATCACCAGTACGCCCAGGATGCGCACGATGAACAGCCGCGCGAGGTACATGGTGAGCGTGCGCGAGGGGAACAGACTGCCCAGCATCAGCTCGCCTCGACCGGCGGATTGCCACCGCGGTTCCACAGCTTGCGCAGCCGCTTGGCCAGATTGGCCGATACTTTCTCGAGCGCGCCGATCGCCTGGCCGCCGGGCACGTAGGCCACCCGCCAGTACATCCACACGATCAGCGCGGAAAACAGCGCGAACGGCACCCACAGCACCAGCTCGGGCGGGAAGCGGCCCTGCGCCGCGGCGGCCTGGCCGTATTCGTTGATCTTGTGATAGGCGACCACCATCAGGATCGACAGGAACACGCCCAAAGACGAGGTCGAGCGCTTGGGCGGCACCGCCAAGGCCACCGCGAGCAGCGGCAGCAGCAGCATCATCACCACCTCGACCAGCCGGAAATTCAGGCTGGCGCGGGTTTCGTTCTTCAATTGCTTGGTGGCGGTGTCGCTCCACCCGATCTTGAGCAGTTCGGGCAGGATATATTCGCGCTGCTTGCCGCCACGGTTGCGGAACCGCTCGATCGCCGGCAGGTCGATCGGCAGATCGTGGCGCGAGAAGCTCAGCACCCGGGGCGGCATGCCCGGCTCGTCCTGGATGATCTGGCCCTGGGTCAGCCGCAGAATGATCGTGTCGGGATAGTCCTTGAGCGCGAGGAACGCACCCTCGCGCGCCGAAATGGTCGCGACCTGGCCCTTGGGCGAGGAAAACCGCGCGAAAATGCCGGTCAACTTGCGGCCGTTGTCGTCCGAACGGTCGATCCTGAGCGCGACTTTGTCCTGCAAGGTGGTGAATTCGCCGACCTTGATCGAGGCACCGAGCGCGCCCGAGCGCAGTTCGAAATCGAGCTGTTCGTAATAATAGCGCGCCAACGGCTGGAGGTAGCCGACGATCGCCAGATTGAGCCCGGCGAGCACGATCGTCATGGCGAAGGGCACCCGCAGCAGCCGGGTGTAGCTGAGCCCGACCGCGCGCATCACGTCGAGCTCGCTCGAGGTGGCGAGCTTGCGGAACGCGAACAAGATCCCGAGCATCAGTCCGAGCGGGATTGCGAGGCCGGCATATTCGGGCAGCAGGTTCGCCAGCATCTTGAACACGATTGAGATCGGCCCGCCCTCATTGCCGACAAATTCGAACAATTTGAGCATCTTGTCGAGCATCATCAAGGACGCTGCGATCAGGAACACCGCCAGCATGGGCATCAGCACCAGCCGGAAGATGTAACGATCAATGGCGGGGATGAATTTCAAAAGGAGCCTTGCTGAGGCGGAAGCTGACGGGCGGAGTGCGCTTGCCATAACCGGCGCGGCAGAAAGGCGAAAGCGGAAACGGCCCGGCCCGGAAGCTGTGGCGCGCGGCCTGATAACGGCTTAGTCTGGCGGCTGTTCCCGAGCAGCAAGGATTTGCCGTGCCCGATACTGCAATAATGTCGGCCGAGCAGCATGCGGTCGACCGGATCGGCTGGCTCCGCGCCGCCGTGCTCGGTGCCAACGACGGGATCGTTTCCACCGCCAGCCTGATCGTCGGGGTGGCCGCAGCAGCCAGCGCCAAGCCGCAAGTGCTGGTTGCGGGGATCGCCGGATTGGTCGCGGGCGCACTGTCGATGGCGGCGGGCGAGTATGTTTCGGTCTCAAGCCAGGCCGATACCGAAGCGGCCGACCTGGCGCGCGAGCGCGGCGAACACGCCACCCAGCCCGAGTTCGAGCTCGCGGAACTGACCGAGATTTACCGCAAGCGCGGGCTGGACGAGGGGTTGGCGAAGCAAGTGGCGGTGGCGCTCACCGCGCACGACGCGCTGGGGGCACACGCCCGCGACGAATTGGGTCTCGCCGAGATGCACCGGGCCCGGCCGCTGCAGGCGGCCATGGCCTCGGCGGCGACTTTCTCGGTCGGCGCGGCGCTGCCGTTGCTCGCTGCGGTGTTGCTGCCGCTGCGCTCGATCCCGCTCGGCGCGTCGATCGGTTCGCTGCTGTTCCTGATGCTGCTCGGCGCGATCGGCGCAAAGGCTGGCGGCGCGCCGATTGCGCGCGGGACGATCCGGGTGACATTCTGGGGCGCGATCGCGATGGCCGCGACGTACCTGATTGGCAGCCTGTTCGGGACTGCAGTTGGTTAGGTGCGCGATTGGGATCCGCGAATAGCTTGCAAGGGACAGGCCGAAAGGCCTGTCCGCACCCATCAAATTAGGCCTTCTCCAGCGTGCATTGCAGCGGGTGGCTGTTCTGGCGGGCGAAATCCATCACCTGATTGACCTTGGTTTCGGCCACTTCGTAAGTGAACACCCCGCACACGCCGACGCCCTTCTGGTGGACGTGGAGCATCACCCGGGTCGCCTGTTCGAGGTCCATCTGGAAAAACCGCTTGAGCACCATCACCACGAATTCCATCGGGGTGTAGTCATCGTTGAGCAACAGAACCTTGAACTGACTGGGTTTCTTGGGCTTGGTCCGGGTCTTGGTGGCGACACCGAGCTGGTCCTGCCCATCGACGTCACCGCCCTTGCGCTCATCGTCCGAGGCGAAGGGGGAAGTCAGAACATGGTCATTCAGGCTAAGCATGGCAGCAAAATATCGTATCCGAGCAGCAAAGAACAAGGGCTGTTAGAGCCTCTTGCGGCAAACACCTTAGCAAAAATGATCAGGGCCGGACAGCCCAAGCTGTCCAGCCCTGATCAAAGCCCGCGGCCCGGCGGAGAGGGGGGTGCCGGGCGCGCGGGGAGCAACCCGCGGATTAGGCGGCCTGCTTGACCTTTTCGACGGCCAGGCTGACGCGGGTCGAGATCGGCGCGAACGCTTCACCCATCAGCTTGACCATGGCTTCCGAATTCTTCGAAGTGGTCGCAACAGCGGCGTCGAAGTTGCGGCGCATGATTTCGCCCTGCAGCTTGAAGAAGTCGGCCGGGGTCTTGACCGCGGCGATTTCCTTGACGTCGGCGGTCACGGTTTCGACCGCGCTCTTGCCTTCGGCGACATAAGCCTTGCCCATGTCCTGCAGGCCGGCGGCGAGGATCTTGCCCGATTCGACGACTGCTTCGAGGTTGCCCTTGGCGAAGTCACCATAGTCGGCGGCATAGGCCGAGGTCTTTTCGAACGCGGCCTTGGCCTTGTCCTGCGCGGTGGTCATCGCGTCCTTGATCTTGGCGGTATAGTCTTCGGTGGTGGTCTTGGTCTTGGTCATGATGGTATCCTTGAATTTGGTGATCGGGGAAACTTTGGTCGGGGCCTTGACGGCGGTCTTGGCGGCAACCTTCTTCACGGCGACTTTCTTGGGCGTGGGCTTGGCCGCAACCGTTTTGGCAACGGGCTTGGCGGCAACCTTCTTGGGTGCAGCGAGCTTGGCAGGGGCCTTGGCCGCCGGAGCGGCAACCTTGGCGACCGGTGCTGCGACCGCAGCGGCAATCTTGGGCTCAGCCTTGGGAGCAGTATCGGCGGCAGAATTTGCAGACGCTTGGGCATAAGCCTTTTCGGCTGCGGCTTCGGCTTTCGCCGCATCGATCTTGGTATCGATCTTGGCTTCGGGCCCGGTGACGGGGGTAGTGGCCATTGTCATCATCCTTCGCATCCGGACCAGCGCCGCCTGTCGGCACAGTCCATGTTGCACTGCACAAAATAGTTATTGCAGATGCGAAGTCAAGGGTTTTGTTGCAGTGCAGCATAGGCCAGGGATTATGCTGCCAGGTAAATGGCTTACCGTGTTTTGACGTAGCGTCCCGGGGCGTCCTCGATCACCTTGTCACCCTTGCTGCCGGGCACGCGCTTGCCAGTTGCCCGCACTTTCGCGTCATCCTGATGGTGAATCCACTCGCTCCAGTGCGGCCACCAGCTGCCGGGCGTTTCCTCGGCTCCGGCGACAAATTCGGCAAAGCCGTCAACCGGCGCAAGGTTGGTCCAGTACTGGTATTTCTTGGCTGCCGGCGGATTGACCACCCCGGCAATATGCCCCGATCCGGCCAGCACGAAGGTCTTGTCGCCGCGCAAGTGGTGCATCATCCGCCAGACGCTTTCGGCCGGTGCGATATGATCCTCGCGGCCCGCCTGGATAAAGGCCGGGGTTTCGATCCGGGTCAGATCGATCGGGGTGCCATCGGCCTGCATCGCGTCGGGCACGATCAGTTTGTTGTCGCGGTAGAGGTCCTTTAGGTACGACATGTGCCACTTGGCGGGCAGATTGGTGACATCGCCGTTCCAGTGCAGCAGGTCGAACGCCGGATAGTCGCCACCGAGCAGGTAATTGTTGACCACGTAGTTCCAGATCAGGTCGGTCCCGCGCAGCAGGTTGAAAGTCGCCGCCATCACCCGGCCGTCGAGGTAGCCGGTTTGCTGCGACAGTTTTTCCACCGCCGCCAGTTGCTGGTCGTCGATAAACACCTTGAGCTCGCCGCCCAGTTCGAAATCGACTTGCGCGGTAAAGAAGGTTGCGCTCTTGACCTTGGCTGCCTCGCCGCGCCGGGCGAGGATCGCCAAGGCTGCAGCAAGCGTGGTGCCCGCCACGCAATAGCCGATGGTGTGCACGGCCTCGACCCCGAGCCGTTCGCGGATCGTGTCCACCGCATCGACTTCGGCGCGGATGTAATCGTCCCACACCAGCTCGGCCATCGAAGCATCGGCCGATTTCCATGAGACCACGAATACGCTCAGCCCCTGGTCGACCGCCCAGCGGATGAAGCTCTTTTCCGGGGAGAGGTCGAGGATATAGAACCGGTTGATCCACGGCGGGAAGATCACCAGCGGCACTTCGAGCACTTGCCGGGTGGTCGGGCTGTACTGGATCAGCTGGTACAGCGGGGTTTCGTGCACCACCTTGCCCGGCGCGGTGGCGATGTTCTCACCCACCGTGAAGGCCTGCGGATCGACGTGGGTGAGCTGCCCGCGCTGCAGATCGCCGAGCAAGTGCTGCATGCCCTTGACCAGGCTCTCGCCCTTGGTCGCGACCGCCTTTTCCATCACCACCGGATTGGTCAGCGGGAAATTGGCCGGGCTGAGCATTTCAACGAGGGTGCGGGCGGCAAACCGCAATTGCTCGGCGCGCGCAGCGTCGGTGGCCGGGACCGCATCGGCCATGGCCAGGATCTGCTCGGCGAGCATCAGGTAAGTCTGGTGGACCAGCGCATAAAACGGCTGCGCACGCCACTTGGGGTCCTTGAAGCGGCGATCCTGGCGCGGTAGCGCCGGGCTCTCTTCGCCCGATGCGCCGGCCTTGGGGCCGATCCCGTATTGCCTGAGCACGCCTTCCCACAGTGCCAGACTGTCATCCCACAGCTTCTTCTGAACCTCGGGCTGGGCCAAGGGCAGCATCTTCATCCAGCTTTGCATGATCGTCGCAAAGCCGCCGGGCTGGGTCAGCAGCGCTGGCCACTGCGCGCCCGCGTTTGCGGCCTGACCCTGCTGGAATTCGAGCCACATCGCCTGCAAGCGCTGGGCAACGCTGGTCCACTGCGCCAGATCGCCCGCCGCCGGAGCGCCGGCTGCTGCTTCGCCGCCGGGCATGAACTGGGTGAACAGCTTCTGCGGAGCCTCGATCATCGCGGCGAAAATGTCAGCGGGGGCAGTGTCCTGGCTGGACCGTTCACTCATCGGGCAGGCTCCTGTGCGCGGGAGGCGTCCTCCCGGCGGTTGGCAATTGGTTTCTCTCCCGAAGTCACGCCGTGGCGCAAATCACTGCGCGGTGCAACGCGCATTGCCAGTCCGCAGATAGTCACCGTGGAATCTGGGCAAGTTGTCTGGACGGTTGCTGCCAGCTTGCTGCAACCGCGATTTTTCTCAAACGCACTGGCGCTAGCCCGTTCGATCACCGATAAGACTGCGGCGCGGCATTTTCGCGCAAGCAATGGAAAGGTCCGATGTCCGAGGAATTTTACCGCATCAAGCGACTGCCGCCCTATGTCATCGCCGAAGTCAACGGCATGCGGGCAGCGGCGCGCGCGGCGGGCCGCGACATTATCGACCTGGGCATGGGCAACCCCGATCTGCCCCCGCCCGCGCACGTGATCGAAAAGCTGTGCGAAGTCGCGCAAAAGCCCGATGCTCACGGTTATTCGGCCTCCAAGGGCATCCCGGGTCTGCGCAAGGCCCAGGCCAATTATTATGGCCGCCGCTTCGGGGTCGAGGTCGATCCCGAGACCGAAGTGGTGATGACCATGGGCAGCAAGGAAGGCCTCGCCAGCCTGGCCACCGCGATCACCGCGCCGGGCGATGTGGTGCTTGCGCCCAACCCGAGCTATCCCATTCACACCTTCGGCTTCATCATCGCCGGAGCGACGATCCGCTCGGTGCCGACCACGCCCGATGAGAACTATTTCCGCGCGTTGGAGCGCGCGATGGCGTTCACCGTGCCGGCCCCCTCGATCCTGATCGTCAACTATCCCAGCAATCCGACTGCCGAGACGGTCGACCTCGCGTTTTACGAGCGGCTGGTCGCCTGGGCGAAAGAGAACAAGGTCTGGATCATCTCCGACCTCGCCTATTCGGAGCTTTATTACGACGGTAACCCGACCGTCTCGATCCTCCAGGTGCCCGGTGCCAAGGACGTCGCGATCGAGTTCACCTCGCTGTCGAAGACCTATTCGATGGCCGGCTGGCGGGTCGGCTTCGCGGTCGGCAACGCGCGGCTGATCGCGGCCTTGACCCGGGTCAAAAGCTACCTCGATTACGGTGCTTTCACCCCGATTCAGGCCGCCGCCTGCGCCGCGCTCAACGGCCCGCAGGATATTGTCGAGGCCAACCGGGTGCTTTACCAAAAGCGCCGCGACGTGCTGGTCGAAAGCTTTGGCCGTGCCGGGTGGGATATTCCCAGCCCCAAAGCCTCGATGTTCGCCTGGGCCCCGCTGCCGCCCGCGCTCAAACATATGGGCAGCCTTGAATTTTCCAAGCAGCTGCTGACTCACGCCGAAGTCGCGGTCGCGCCGGGCGTCGGTTACGGCGAGGAAGGCGAAGGCTACGTGCGGATCGCCATGGTCGAGAACGAACAAAGATTACGCCAGGCCGCCCGCAATGTGCGCCGCTATTTGCAGTCGATGGGGATCAACAGCTCGGCGGCCTGATCTGGCGGGCTTTCGCCCCGCTTTCAAACCACCTGCTCTTGCGCGCTGGCGGGGAATTGTGCAGCCATGGCGATCAAGGGGGTAAGGCGAGGCAACAGCCGTGCGCCCTGTCCACACATCCTGTGAGGTCACGTTGCGGCTGTTTCGCTGGTTTTCGGTCGGTCCGATCCCGACGGCGTATGACTTGCGCCGTCTCGGCTGGCAGTTGTTGGCCGACGAGCGATCGTCGGGCCGCGGGCTGGCGCACGCGGTGCTTGGCCGCCCGCACGATCTGCCGATGCCGCAATGGCTGACGCTGGCCGGAGCCAATTTGGCGCAGCGCAAATGGATGATGATGATCGACGTGCGCGAATCGACCGACCGCGCGCGGATGCTGCGGCTCGGGTTCGGCGATGCGGTGGGCCAGGGCTCGTCGCTCGACGAGCTCGAATCGCGGGTCTTGCGGCTGGCGCAATATGCCGAGGCGCTGCCGCGCTACCGCCGCCACGGCGCGGTCCAGCTCGACCTGCTGGCGCGCGATGCGTTCGTCGCCGGGCGCGCGGTGGGCCTGCATCCGCGCGAATTTGCGCTGCTCTGGCGGCTCGCCGAAGTCCCGGGCGAGGCGATCGGCACACCCGAACTGCTGTACGATGTGTGGCGGCTGTCGTTCCGGCCCGAGACCAACAGCCTCGCGGTTCACCTCAGCCGGCTGCGCGCCAGGCTGCGGACCGCCGGGGTTGACGGACTGGTCGAGACTTTGCCCGGCGGACGCTACCGGCTCGTCAGCGAGGGGCGGGCTCTGCCGCTTCCCGCCGATTTGGCGCTGGACGGTTATGCCCGTTTGGACGAGGAACACTTTTCCGCTGCACGACAGGATCAGATCGCATGGATCACACCGTAACCCCGCCCGGCCGCGTTGCTATCGCCTTGGACGAAAGCGGCGTCGCGCATGTTCGCCTGATCCGCGCCGACAAGATGAACGCCCTCGATCCTGCCATGTTCGCTGCCCTGCTCGATGCCGGGCACGTGCTGCAGAACCTCAAAGGACTGCGCTGCGTGGTGCTGTCGGGCGATGGGCGCAGCTTCTGTGCCGGGCTCGATATGGCCAGCATGGGCGATCCCGCTCGCCGCCGCGATGAGCCGCTGACCACGCGCACCCACGGCAATTGCAATCCGCCGCAGCAGGTCGCGCTGCAATGGCGCAAACTGCCGGTGCCGGTGATCGCGGCGGTCCACGGGGTTTGCTTTGGCGGGGGCTTGCAGCTTGCCAGCGGTGCCGATTTCCGCGTGATCGCGCCCGATGCGCGGCTGGCGGTGATGGAGATGAAGTGGGGGCTGGTCCCCGACATGGCCGGCTACGCGCTGTGGCGCGGCACCGTGCGCGACGATATTCTGCGCGAGCTGACTTACACCAACCGCGAATTTACCGGCACCCAAGCGCAGGAGTACGGCTTTGCGACTTTGGTCGACGCCGATCCGCTGGCCCGCGCGCAAGCCATCGCCGCCGACATCGCGGATCGCCACCCGCAAGCCCAGCGCGCCGCCAAGCGCCTGTTCGCCGGGTACCTCCACGCCTCGGTCGACGATATCCTGATGGCCGAAAGCATCGAGCAGCAAGCGTTGATGGGGACCAAGAACCAGATCGAGGCGGTGATGAGCCAGATGGCAAAGCGCAAGGGCGTGTTTGTCGATCCTTAGGGCGTCATTGAATGGCGCTTACCCGGTAACGATCGTTAGATTCGTGAGATGTTTAGGCGAAAAAGAGATTGATCGCATTTTGCTTCCCAAACTTGGAGATGGGGTCTGCGCCGAGCCAAATCCATCATAAAATTGCGATCGTCGGTGCTGATCCGCGCCCCTAGGATGAATCCCTTCAAAGCAGCTTCAGGGAATTCATGAATTCCAGGCGAAACGCGCCATTGGACCATCCTATGCTCTCTCTCATATGCCCAAACATTTGACTTATTGAGTATGGCGTTTTGCATGATTTCGACCTCGCCTACCCTCACGAGATTGACGATAGGCCTTTCGGCAGAATAAGTTACGTCAAAGCCTATCCAAGCCTCGCCATGCCAAATCTGCTCATGAAAAACAAAACATACGCCTCGATGACTGTCCGCGTAGTGCCCCCACATTAGCTGGTGGTCGTTTACTGCCGAAAAACACGACACGCTGGAATCTTGCATCCATTGGCGCCACGCAGACCGCATCAAGGCCTCATGCTGAGCGGGCGTCTTGTTTTCTAGTTCGCGCTTCTTGCTGCGCCGCTGGTATCGATTGGTAGAGCCTATGCTGTTGCCATTAACCCGTCGAATCCACTGCCTGCGCTCTGTGTCGTTGGTGCCAAAAACAACCACAGGATCACAATCAAAAGGATCGTTGAACTCGAGGGGAGATTGCCAAAACATCCTGTGATGCAGAACGATGTCTTCGGCAGTCTTGCGTCCGTATGGGTCAGCTAGAGTTCGATATTTGTATAGGTGTATAAACTCATCTCGGTCCATGTCTGTAACATGTCAGAAGAACGCTTCTTAAGGAAGTTAAGTCCTCGCCTCGTGAATTGACGCTCCAGCTAGCCGCTCCACCGCCGCTTTGGCGATTGGCTCCAGACCGCTGCCGTCACCCGCGCCGATCTGCGCGCGCATGCACGGGTCCCAGAACTTTTCGAGGTGATCGCAGGTCGCGGCGTTGGCGGCTTCGTCGCCTTGGACCGCGAAGTTCGGGCGATCTAATTGGCCATCGGCCATGATCTCGCGCGGGTGGGTGTCGTTCCAATCGGGCCCCATCGCGTGGGCGAGGCCTGGCGTAGCCGCGCAGTCCTCCGGCCCGTTCGCGGGTTCGGTCACCTTGGCGGCCAGCTGGTCGCGCCGTTTCGTTGAAGAACCGGCGCGGGACCACCACCAGTACCATTGCCTGCAATCCGCCGGTGTACTTTTGCACCCGTTCGGTCGCGGTATGCAGCGTCATGCCCTGTGCTGCCGGGGTTATGCAACTTGCTGGCACGCCGCGCTGGCCGTCGCTCTCGACCAGACAAAGTCATTTTAAACCATAGGCTTGACGTCAATCGGGGGCGCACAGGCTGGGCATCTTTAATCCGGTCGAAGCGGCGGCGCGCAACCCGCTGTTGGCGAGCGAGACGGTCACTTTCGCGTCGTCGATTGTCAACGAAACGGCATCGTCCGGCTGGACTTCGGGGGCGCTGAAATCGGCTTCGCGCTCATAACCCATCGCCGTGTTCGACTGCGTCCAGATCACTTATTGTATTGATATTGTATGGCTTTGTTGGAAGGGCTATAGCCCGCGCGCCGACCGCCTCAGCAAATGCGAGCATCGAGTGCCGCCCGCTCCCTTCAAGGATCGCCTCAATCGCCGCCGCCGCCGCAGCCGGCCACAACCCGATTACTGGCTGCGCCGAAACAAAGGCCGGAGCCGGACTCAGCCGCTCCAGCAAGTCGTCGGGCAGCCCGATCGAGTCGACCCCGATGCTCAAGACCGCCTCATACCCCTCGTCCGCCGCGAGATGCAGGGCCGCCGCGATCCCGCCCAGCGGCCCCATCGCGGCTCGCGGCCAATCGGGCAAAGTCGGCGCGGGTGCGGTTTCACGCCCGGCGACAACGACATATTCGCACCAGCCCGAGAGCAGATCGACCGCACGCGCCAGCAGCGTGTGGCCATCAAGCTCGGCCAGCGCCTTGTCGCTGCCGAACCGCGTGGCTTGTCCGCCGGCGAGAACCACACCCAAGATCATGCAAAATCCTCCGGCCAATGCGCCACCGCGCGGCGTACCGGACAGGGGGTGAACCCGCCGGGCGCACAAAGCGAGCCAAATTGCCGCGCTTCGAACATGATGCCGAGTGCGGACCAGTTTGCGGGCAAAGGCAATGCCAGCACGGCTCTTGGGAAGATCATCCACGTGGCTGGCTGCGGCAACATTCTGTGCGTTCGCGCACCGCGCTTGGCAAGTTCCGGCAGAGTGGCTAACCCATGCGCCGATGAAGGCACTGCGCGATCCCGACCGTTTGCTGAGCGAAGGGCTTGCGGCAATTCGCGGCCAGTTCAAGGTTCCGGCAGGCTTTCCGACCGCGGTCGATGCCGCTGCGCAGGCCGCCGCGCTGCGCCAGCCCAGCGAACATAAGGACCGCACGGGCGAGGCCTTCGTGACGCTCGATCCGGCCGCTTCGACCGACCTCGACCAGGCCTTCACCATCGAGACGGCGGGAAGCGACCTGCTGCTCCAATATGCGATCGCCGACGTGCCATGGTTCGTGGCCGACGGCGATCCGCTCGACAACGAGGCCTGGGCGCGCGGCGAGACGCTGTACCTGCCCGACGGCAAGGCCGGGCTCTATCCGCGGGTGCTGGCCGAGGGCGCAGCGAGCCTGCTGCCCGATGGTCCGCGCCCGGCAGTCGTATTCACCACCCGGGTCGCGCCCGATGGTGGGGTCAAGCTCGAAGGCGCCGAACGCGCGCTGATCCAGAGCCGTGCCAAACTCGCTTACGAAACGGCGACCGAAGCGCAATTGCCCGCCGGGTTCGCCGAGCTTTCGCTGCGGATTACCACCGCAGAGACGGCCCGCGGCGCGGCGCGGGTCGATCCGCCCGAGCAGGAGGTCGAAGCCGCGGATGGCCGCTTCAACCTCGTGCTGCGCCCGCAGAGCCTGTCCGAACGGCGCAACGCCGCCTTGTCGCTCGCGACCAACCTTGCTGTCGCCGATGCGCTTTATGCCGCCAAAACCGGACTGTTCCGGGTGATGGCCGGGCCCGACGAGCGTGCGGTGGCGCGGTTGCGGCATGTGGCCAAGGCGCTCGGGCTCGACTGGGCAGCACCGCTCAGCTTGCCGGAGTTCGAAAAGTCGCTCGATCCGCAGCGGCCCGAAGCAGCAGCCTTCATGCTGGCGATCCGCCGCGCGGGCACTGGCGCGAGCTATGTGCCCTATCAGGAAGGCGTCAAGCCGTGGCACGCGGCGATGGCGGCGACATACTGCCACATGACCGCGCCGTTGCGGCGGCTGGCTGATCGCTATGTTATTCGCGCCGCGTTGGCAGTCACCAATGCGCAGCCGGTCCCGGCCGAAGTAACCACCGCCTTCGCCCGGCTTGGCCCGGTGATGGGCAAGGCCGATGCGCGCGCCAATCAGATTGATCGCGCGGCGATCGATCTGGCTGAAGCCGCCATGCTCAGCGGACGCGAGGGTGAGAGCTTTGCCGCTGTCGTCACTGATGTCGATGAGGTTGGCCCGCGCATCCAGCTGTGCGATGTGCCGGTGGTGGCGCGGGTGACCGCGCACAGTGTCAGCCCGGGTGAGAAACTGACCGTCCGGCTGGCCAGCGCCGACCCGGTAAAACGCCAGATCAGCTTCACCCGCATTGCCTGATCTGGCTTGCGCGGCTGGCGCGGCTCGGCTAGTGGCGCACCTCGCGCAGCGGCGCGGCACGAGGCCCGATGGCGGAGTGGTTACGTAGCGGACTGCAAATCCGCGCACGCCGGTTCGATTCCGGCTCGGGCCTCCATTTTTAACTCACACCGGCATTCTAACTCAAACCGGCACGGTAATGTGCTTGCCCCCGAACACCGCCTGCCAGTTCTCGATTTCCGAAACCACAATCTCGTCCGCTGCGTGCGCCAGTTCGGACACCTGCGCGTAGCTGAGCGCATGGTCGGGCGCGGAGAGGAGCAGCATCAGCCGTTGATGGACCGCGTCGAGCTTGGCCGCAGTCACTTCTGAAATCGCCGAGAACCGCTCGAAATCGCCAAAATAGCGGATGCCCGCGAGCGCCGCGCCGAAGGTCGGAAAAATCACGCCGAGGTACGACGCGTACTTGCCGACATCGTACACCATGTCCTTGCCGACAAGGCCGAGCGCGCTGGCCTCGGCAGTCAGCAGATAGGTCGAGACCGACAGGATTGCGAGCTGGAACAGCCGGCCCGAAAGCCGATCGAGCCGGTGGTGGACGGTGCGCAGCCGCCGCGCCTTGCCGCGATGATAGTCGCGCTGCGCGGTCACATGCCCGTCGAGCAACGGCCCGGCGGCGGCGCGCAGATAGTCCTTGGTCACCTTGACCTGCGGCAGCCCGATCGCGCGCAGGGCATGCCGCGCGTAGTATTCGGGCCAGCCGGTATCGCTGCCGCGCGGCCAGCGCGCGGGCGGGCGCGCCACCCCCAGAGCCAGCGGGATCGGCCCGTGGCGCAGATATTCGGCGACCCGGCGGGTTTCGAACCAGCGCTTGTGCCAGCGCTCCTTGCTGCCCCGCCAGATGATTACCAGGATCGCCGCAAGCAGCAGAAATTCGCCGGTCGCGAACATCCATTTGCGGTCGATCGAGGCGAACGGTTCGTAGGAAATGCCGCAGGTGATCGCGAGCGCCGAGAGCACGAAGCTGGTGGTCATCCCGCCGCGATAGGCGTCCGAGAGCCGCGCCGAGATTGCATCGGCCCAGGCCGCCGGACGCATGATCTCGTGCTCGACGCGGCGCGGCAGATCGGGATCGCCGGCGGGCAAGGCGCGCAATTCGGCCAGGACCAGCGCGCCGCTGCCGCTGGCGACCGCCTCGGGTGCTTCATAAGTGCTGATCAGCGAGCGGAACGGGCGTGGATCGCCGCCGAACAGCGCCTCGATCCGGCGATAGGCGGTCCACAGCCGCGGGCTGTGCGGGTGCCATTGCTCGGCCGCGAGCGCTTCGGCTCCGGCGCGCAGCGCGCCGCCTTCACCCGGGCGCAGGGCGCTGCGGACGAGTTCGGCCAGCGCCGCATCGCGGTCCTCGCTCGGGGCCATCGCGGCGAGCGATTCGGGGGCGTGGAGGATATGCCAGGCTTCGGGCGCAGACGGATCGATCCGCACCACCGGGCAGCCGCGATCGAGCGCGGTGGCGATGGTGTGGCCGGTCCCCCCGGAGAGCGTCGACGAGCCGCCGTCCCACACCGCGATCAGGAAATCCGATTGCTCGACCATCACCCGCCCGGCAATCGAAGCGTTGGCGGAGGTGTTCGCCGAGAACTGGGATGCCAGCGCCTTGTTATGCGGGTGCGCCAGAACCAAGCGCATCTGTTCGGCCAGCAGCTCGTCGTGATCGGCCAGTTCGAACAGTCGCGCTTGCCCGTACCACTGGGCGATCGCCGCGGCATTGGCGGCGCAGTCTGGATCGGCGGGCGGCATGCCGCGAAGCAGCGCCTCGGCATCTTCGAGGCTGGGCGGATGGGCGTTGATCGCCAGGTTGAGCACCTGCCCGAACGGCAACGGCACCACCAGCTCCCACCCGCGCGCCGTGGCCGAGGCGGCCG
This sequence comes from Sphingomonadaceae bacterium, assembly GCA_025359425.1. Lineage (GTDB taxonomy): Bacteria > Pseudomonadota > Alphaproteobacteria > Sphingomonadales > Sphingomonadaceae > Novosphingobium. The sequence continues at coordinate 543 of JANYGC010000069.1, read as the reverse complement.
CGATCTGATCGACCCCGTCGGCGAGCAAAGTGTGCAGCCGGACCGGGCCGACCTCGCCCAGCGTCGCCGCCTCGAGTTCGACCTGCGCGGCGATAGCGCTGAACAGCGCTTCCAGCTGGGCCGCGACGAGATCGCCCTTGCCGACCATGGCGGCGTGAGCGCGGCGGTGACCAGTGACCCCGATCGCCAGCCGCGGCAATGGAGCGCGTGGGGCTTCAGCCATGTCGATGCACGCGGTTTACTCCCCTGGGCCCTATTCAGCGATGCTATAGCGCGGGGTTGGCCGCTGCGAAACAGGGATTGCCTGCTCGCGCAATTTGACTATGGACAAGCCCGCAACCACCGCCGTCTCGATCCGATCCGGCGCGGCTGCCGCTTTAGCTCAGTCGGTAGAGCACATCATTCGTAATGATGGGGTCACAGGTTCGAATCCTGTAAGCGGCACCATCCCTTTGACTAGGGAAATCCGCGATATCGAGCCGAAGTGCTGCTGCGCGGAGGCGGCATTCGGAGCTGGCCAGGCCGGCTTTGGCAAGCAGATCG
>JANYGC010000054.1 GCA_025359425.1 Sphingomonadaceae bacterium | reverse complement strand
CAATCGAATGCTTAAAAACCTTGGAGGTATCTGGCCGAAATGTACTATCAACGTACTGGATTGCCTTGCGTTCTGCGATTTTATTGTCACAGTATTCATGTCCCTCACAGGACGAGAGAGAAATAAGACAAAGAATTATTGTAATTCTAAATATATTTCTAACGACCATCATATAGGAAGACCCCATCATGCGACAATTCCGGGACACATGCGACGATTCCGGGGACACAATACTAATCCCAATTCCGGGGACACAACAATTCCGGGGACACAATACTAATTAGCCTCTCCATCTCCACCCTGCCGCTTAACCTTGGGCCCCCGCCGTTGCGGCTGCAAGGGCCGGCCCAGTTGCGCCTCCTGCGCTGCGATCCACGCGTCCGCGCCGAGCAAGCGTCCGGTGCGCAGGCGGGCCTCGATTGCCTCTGCCACTGCTTCGCCGTCAGCGCCGAGCCCGCCCGCGTCCGGACCGAAGCGCAGATAGGCGCGCCAGTTTGGCACATGCCCGGCCAACGCGGCAAGATCGGTCAACCGGTCGCCGCGCGCGCGCCGCCCGGCCAGGTGGCTGCGCGCGCTCGACCAGGGCCAGTCCCCGGGCTGCTCGACCATTCCCGCTGCAACGGGGTTCAATTCGACATAGCGCAGCGCCGCCAGCAGGTGCGCATCGTCCATTGCATAGGAGGCGAAGCGGCCCTGAAACAGATAGCCGCGCCAGCCCTCGCGGAAATTGACCGCGCGGGTATAGCGGCGGTGCGCTTCGCCCAGCGCGGCGCGCAGGCCATCTGCAGTTTCGGGAACCAGGATCAGGTGGACGTGGTTGTCCATCAGACACCAGCCGAGGCAGCGCACCTGCGCGCGCGCGCAGCCATCGCGGATCAGCGCGAGGTAAAGGCGGCGGTCATCATCCGAAAAGAAGATTGGCAGACGGCGGTTGCCGCGCTGGGTCACGTGGTGCGGTGTGCCGGGGATTACGGTGCGGGCAAGTCGGGCCATGCGGGGCGGGATAGCATGGGGAATGCAATATGGCTAATTAGTATTGTGTCCCCGTTTAAGGGATCCCCTTTTAAGTACCCTCGAGTCAAATATGGGCCAATTTAGCCACTGGCATCGCTCGCTGTGCAGGGTTAGGCTTGATCCGGGCGGCCACCCCGGCCGCTGGAGGAACCACCATGGCTGCGAGCGACCTGATCTCGATCCTGCAACAAACCGGCGGCATCGGCGCGATTGCCAGCCAGCTCGGGATTTCGCCGCAAGTCGCCGAAGCCGGCGCGGCGGCGCTGCTGCCAGCCGTGGTCGGCGGCTTCAGCAAGCAGGCCGATGCCGCGGGCGGCGGCGAGGGCGGTCTGGGCAGTCTGATCGGGATGCTCGGCGGGCTGGGCGGCGCGTCGCTTGCCACCAACGTGCTCGGGCCAGAGCCGACCGAAGTCGACAAGGGCAACGATGTGCTCGGGCAGATCTTCGGCTCGAAGGACGTCAGCCGCACCGTCGCAACGCATGCCTCGAACCAGACCGGGCTCGATCCTGCCTTGCTCAAGAAAATGCTACCGATCCTGGCCATGCTGGTCGCTGGCTATATGTCGCAGCAGGCTGGCGGAGCGCAGGGTCAGCAGCCGGGTGGCGGCGGGCTGGGCGGAATGCTCGGCTCGGTCCTCGGCTCGGTGCTCGGCGGCGGTCAGGCAGCGCAACCAAGCGGCGGCATGGGCGGGATGCTCGGCGGCGTGCTCGGCTCGCTGCTTGGTGGCGGGACCACCAAGCAGGGCGGCAACGCGCTCGACGAGATCATCGGCATGGCGGGCAAGCTGACCCGCTAATGGCCAGCGGGACGGTCTTGTCGATCGTGATGCTCGCGGCCATGGCCATGGTGGTGGGCGCAGGGTTCCTGTGGCGGCGGCGCGGACCATCGAAGCAGGTCTGGCTGATGCTGGTGCTGGCGGTCGTGCTCGCCGCCAATGTCGCAATCTGGGTGGTGCCGTCGCCGGACGGCACCGCGCCAGTGGAGCAGGAGCTCAAATAGCAAGTTCGTCATTGCGCGCGTAGCGAAGCAATGACGAGGGTTCTACTTGATCGGGCAGTCGGGCGAGAGCCGCATGTCGAGGTAATTGTCGACCGAGCCCATCAGGTCGCCCATCTCGTTTTCGAAGAAGTGGTTCGCGCGGGGGATTTCTTCGTGGTGGATCGTGATGTGGCGCTGGGTCCGCAGCTTGTCGACCAGCTTCTGGACCGAATTGGGCGAAACCACGGTATCGGCCACGCCCTGGATGATGATGCCGCTTGCGGGACAGGGCGCGAGGAAGCTGAAATCGTACATATTGGCCGGTGGGGCGATCGAGATGAACCCGCGGATTTCCGGGCGGCGCATCAGCAGCTGCATCCCGATGAGCGAACCAAAGCTGGCCCCGGCAACCCAGGTGGTCGAAGCTTCGGGGTGGATCGACTGGACCCAATCCAGGGCGGCAGCGGCATCGGACAGCTCGCCGATCCCGTTGTCGAAGCTGCCCTGGCTGCGGCCCACGCCGCGGAAGTTGAAGCGCAGCGTCGCGAACCCGCGCGCCTGAAAGGTCTTGTACAGCGCCATCGTAATGCGCTCGTTCATCGTGCCGCCGGCCTGCGGGTGCGGGTGGAGGATCATCGCCACCGGCGCGCGCGGACGCGAGGCCGGCTGGAAACGGCCTTCGAGGCGACCTTCGGGGCCGGGAAAGATCACTGAGGGCATGGACAAGGTACCTGTTCTGGCTGGCCCATGGCGCGGCGTCCGGAGGATTCTCGGATGCCGGACCGCTTTGGACTAGGATCGGGAAGCAGGCGCTATATAGAAACGAAGGTCCTAAAAGCAACGATTGCGAACATGGCGAGCGATTTCATCTATTTCGATCATCAGGCGACCACCCCGCTCGCGCCCGAAGCGCGCGCGGCGATGCTGCCGTGGCTGGCCGGTCCAGAGTCGATGGGGTTCGCCAATCCGCATTCGATGCACAAGGCCGGACGCGCGGCAGCGGCGGCGGTCGAAGTGGCGCGCGAGCAGGTGGCGGGGCTGCTGCCGAAGGGCGGCCGCGTGATCTTCACCAGCGGCGCGACCGAGGCGCTCAACCAGGCGATCCGGTCGGTCCCGCGCGGGACCATCGCCTATTCGGCGATCGAACACTCGGCGGTGGTCAATGCCGCGCTGGCCAGCGGCGCGGCGGTGCAGGAATTGCCGGTCAGCGCCGCAGGGCTGGTCGATCCTGAGGTCGAGTTCGCCGAGGGTACCGGCCTTGTCGCGGTGATGCAGGTCAACAACGAGATCGGTACGATCCAGCCGGTGGCCGGGTTGGCGCAGCGGGCGCATGAGATGGGCGCAGTGTTCCTGTGCGACGCGGTGCAGGGCGCGGGCAAGCTCGCGCCGCCCGAGGGGGCCGACCTGATCGCGATTACCGCGCACAAGCTATACGGACCCAAGGGCATCGGCGCGCTGTGGGTGCGTGACGGGGTGGCGATTGCTGCGCTGATCGAGGGCGGCGGGCAGGAGGGCGGCCTGCGTTCGGGTACGCTCAGCCCCGCGCTGTGCGCCGGGTTCGGGGCAGCAGCGGCGCTGGCGCAGACGCGGATGGAGGTCGATTTCCAGCACCTCGCCGGGCTCGCCGCGCTAGCCCGCTCGATCCTGGAGCGCTGGACGCTTAACGGCAGCGAGACATCGCGCTGGCCGGGCAACCTCAACCTGCGGCTGGGTGGGCTCAATTTTCCGCGGCTGCTGAGCGATTGCCGGAGTGTCGCGATGTCCGCCGGTTCGGCCTGCGGCAGCGGCACCGGCGCGCCGAGCCGGGTGCTGAGCGCGATCGGCCTTGAACCGCACGAGGCGCGCAACTCGATCCGCCTCGGGTTCGGGCGTTACACGACGCGCGAGGACGTCGAAGCGGGCTGCCGGGCAATCGAAGCCGCCGCGCTGGCGCAGGGGGTGTGATGGTCACGGTCACTTTCGTCACCGCGAACGAGGAGCGGGTTACCGCGCAGGCACCCGCGGGCGACAACCTGCTCCGCCTCGGCCAGGCCGCCGGGATGCCCTTGGAGGGCACCTGCGAGGGCCAGATGGCTTGCTCAACCTGCCACGTGATCGTGGCGCGCGAATGGTTCGAAAAATTGCCCCGCGCCACTGAGGACGAAGAAGACCTGCTCGATCTCGCCGCCGGGGTCCGCCCGACCAGCCGGCTGTCATGCCAGATCGAACTGACCGCCGCGCTCGACGGGCTGGAAGTGCGAATCCCGGGCGACAGCCACGACATGCGGCGGCGCTAGGCCGCCGCACGCGCGGGTCGTTCAGGCCAGTGCGTCGATCAGCGCCTTGGAAAACGCCGGGATATCAGCGGGCATGCGGCTGGTGATCAGGTTGCCGTCGATCGCGACTTCCTGATCGACCACATTGGCCCCGGCATTGGTCAGGTCGGTCCGCACCGACGGCCACGCAGTGACGGTGCGGCCTTCCACAACGTCAGCCTCGACCAGCATCCACGGGCCGTGACAGATCGCCGCGATTGGCTTGCCTGCGTCGTTGAAGTCCTCGACCAGGTCGACCGCAGCTTCGTCCATGCGCAGGATGTCGGGGTTCATCTGCCCGCCCGGGAGCAGCAGTGCGTCAAAGTCGCTGGCGTTCATGTCGGCGATCAGCGCGTCGACCGGCACGCTTTCGCCCCAGTTCTTGTCTTTCCAGCCTTTGATCTCGCCGGCATTGGAGCTGGCGACAACGGTTTCGAACCCGGCCGCTTCGAGCGCCGCCTTGGGGTCCATCAATTCGGATTGCTCAAAGCCATCGGCGGCAAGGATGAGGACGCGCTTGGTCATGCTGGAAAACTCCGGTTTTGTCGGGGGACTTGCGGTGCAAACGAACGGCGGAAAAACCCGTTCCGCACTTCCTTGCTGCTGGCCGCGTTGCTAGGGCGCTTGGACAATGACCACCGACATTACCGAGCCAGACCCCTTCGACGCTATCGTCGATGCCCCGTTCGACAGCGCCTTGTCCGAACGCTATCTGATCTATGCGCTCTCGACGATCACCGCGCGCTCGCTGCCCGATCTGCGCGACGGGCTGAAGCCAGTCCACCGCCGCCTGTTGTGGGCGATGCGGCAGTTGAAGCTCAACCCGACCGACGCGTTCAAGAAATCGGCGCGCGTGGTCGGCGATGTGATCGGTAAATACCACCCGCACGGCGACCAATCGGTTTACGATGCCATGGTCCGGCTCGCGCAGCCGTTTTCGCTGCGTTATCCGCTGGTCGAAGGCCAAGGCAATTTCGGCAACATCGATGGCGATAACGCCGCCGCTTACCGCTACACCGAAGCCCGGCTGACCAAGACCGCGATCCAGCTGATGGCCGGGCTCGATGAAGGCACGGTCAACTTTATCCCGACCTACAACGGCGAGGAGGAAGAGCCCGAGATTTTCCCCGGCATCTTCCCCAACCTGCTCGCCAATGGCTCGAGCGGGATTGCAGTGGGCATGGCAACCTCGATCCCCAGCCACAACGTCGCCGAAGTGATCGATGCGGCCTTGCTGCTGATCGATAATCCGACCGCCGAACATGCCGAGCTGATGCAGCTTTTCCACGGCCCGGACTTCGCCACCGGCGGCGTGGTGGTCGATAGCCCCGCCGCGCTGTCGCACGCCTACGAGACCGGACGCGGCGCGATCCGGGTGCGCGGGCGCTTCTCGACCGGGCGCGAGCCCGATGGCGCTTGGGAGGCCAGCGGGATCGAGAAATTGCCCGGCGGGCAGTGGCAGCTGGTGATCAGCGAAATTCCCTACATGCTCGCCAAGGGCAAGCTGATCGAACAAGTCGCACAGCTGATCGCCGACAAGAAGCTGCCGATCCTCGAAGACATCCGCGACGAAAGCGACGAGGCGATCCGGCTGGTGTTCGTGCCCAAAAGCCGCAACGTCGACCCCGACCTGCTCAAGCAAAGCCTGTTCAAGCTGACCGATCTGGAAACCCGGTTCAGCCTCAACCTCAACGTGCTCGACGAGACCCGCACCCCCGGCGTGCTCAGCCTGAAGCTGCTGCTGCAGGAATGGCTCAAGAGCCAGATCGACATTCTGATGCGGCGCAGCCAGCACCGGCTCGACAAGATCGCGGCGCGGCTCGAGCTGCTCGAAGGCTACATCATCGCCTTCCTCAACCTCGACCGGATCATCGAGATCATCCGCTCCGAGGATGAGCCCAAAGTGCTGATGATGGCGGAGTTCGAATTGAACGACCGTCAGGCCGAGGCGATCCTCAACATGCGGCTGCGGTCTTTGCGGCGGCTGGAGGAAATGGAGCTGCGGCGCGAGCTTGATACGCTGCGCGCCGAGCAGGACGAGCTCAACAAGCTGCTCGACAGCCCGGCGCGCCAGCGCACGCGGATCAAGCGCGACCTGGCCAACTTGCGCAAGGACTACGCCGAGGACACCGCGCTCGGCCGCCGCCGCACGACCATCGCCGAAGCCGCGCCGACGATCGAATTCTCCATGGACGCGATGATCGAGAAGGCGCCGGTCACGGTGATCCTCTCAGCCAAGGGCTGGGTCCGCGGGGCCTCTGGCCACGAACCGCTGGACAAGGATTTCAAGTACAAGGACGGCGACGGGGCGGCGTTTGCGCTCCACGCGCAGACCACCGACAAGCTGCTGATCGCCTGCGACAATGGCCGGTTCTACACGCTCGGCGCGGACAAGCTGCCCGGCGCACGCGGGTTTGGCGAACCGGTCCGCACGATGCTCGATATCGATACCGAAGCGGCGATCATCGCGGTCATGGTCTATCGCCCCAAGGCGCAATTGCTGCTCGCCAGCAATGCCGGGCGCGGCTTCGTGGCCGAGGCGGACGAATTGCTCGCCGAAACGCGCAAGGGCCGCGGCGTGATGACCACCAAGCCCGGGGTCAAGCTCAGCGTCGTGCGCGAAGTTCCCGCCGAGCACGACCACATCGCGGTGGTCGGGGACAACCGCAAGCTGGTGATCTTCTCGCTGTCCGAAATGCCGGTGATGGCCAAGGGCCAAGGCGTGACGCTGCAACGCTACCGCGACGGCGGGCTGGCCGATGCGATTACTTTGAAGCTGGAGGACGGGCTGAGCTGGACGATGGGCGGCGATACCGGGCGCACCCGGACCGAGAAGGACGCGGTGATGTGGAAGGTCGCGCGCGGGGCTGCGGGAAGGTTGCCGCCGACCGGGTTTCCTAGGGATGGGCGGTTTTAGAATAAATAGGTTTGTTGCCAAACGACAGATTGCAGTTTCCATGATCGGACAGCATACTGCTAACATGGATCAACAAACCTTTGCTGTCTTTGGAACACTTTTTGGCACATTAGCAACCGCGATAGCTACAGTGGCTCTTTGGCGAGCGACCCGCGTTTTAGCTGTGGAAACGAAAAGGATGGCAGACGCATCCTCAGAACCTCAAGTGGTGGCAACGATTGTCCCAAATATTTGGTCGACGATCCATTTAGATATCAATGTAGAAAACACAGGGAATGCCACAGCATTTGATATTGAATTGATCTTTGATCCGCCTCTAATAAATGATGGCGAGATCGCAGAAAATGAACCTGTGCCTCTCCAGAAAATCAGCCTTTTGAAGCCAGGCCAGTCTATGAATAGCTATTTGAATGACGTGGGCGATTATTTGGATAAAAATTTCAAAGTCACATCAAGTTGGAGTCGCTCCCCAAAATCAGATGTGAGAGAGTCGCTGACGTTTTGGCTAAATATGGCTGACTACAAGGGTATCAGCTATCTAGGAGGGCGCGATCCGAACGTTCAAATTGCGGAACAATTAAAGAAATTGCGCGAGGATTGGCGATATGTCGCATCAGGTTCGCGTAAATTGAAATCCGATATTTACGACGCTGCAGATCGGCAGCGTGAAAATGAAGCTATCAGTGAGCGATATGCCCGAAATCGAAATCCTACCGAAAATCCACCTGCGGAAGGATAATCAAACCTCTAGGTTTTCTCTCAAAAGCTCCCAAACCCGCTCTTGATCGGGAAACCCCTCTTCAACCCACCGCGCCTCAACCGCCTTCAACACCCGCGCTACCTCCGGCCCGGCCTTGACCCCGCGCGCGACGATCTGGCCGCCTTTGAGGGGGAAGGTGGGGATCTCCCAGCCGTCGAGCGGGGCGATGCTGTGGCCGGTGAGCAGCAGGCGGTCGAGCGCGGCGGTGCGGCCGAGGCGATAGGCGAGGGCGTGGGCTTCGCTCAATCCTCCCCCTCTGGGGGAGGTGGCAGGCGCTTTGACGCCTGACGGTGGGGGCGTGTGGGTTGCAACGGGCGCGCCCCCACCGTCATCGCTGCGCGATGCCACCTCCCCCAGAGGGGGAGGATTTGGGTTGCGTCCTGCCGCCAGGGCCAGGCGCTTTTTCTGCGCGCCGGACAAGCGAAAACGCGCGGCGACGTGCTCGGCCAGCGCGGGCTCGGGCGGGAGTAGCGCCGCCAAACGCCGGATCGGATCGGGTGCAACCTCTTGCCGCGCTTCTTCCGCCACCAGCGCCGCCAAAGCCGCTACATCTGCCTCGGGCAACACCTGCGCCAGCACCCCCAACTCCGCCATCCGCGCCACCGTCGGCGCGGGATCGGGCAGGCCGAGCAGGTTGATCATCTCCATTCCAACCCGCTCGCGCGACAGGCCTTTGAGCGTTGCGGCCAAATCCGCACAAGCACTTTCTGCTTCAGGATCAGCAGGATGCGACCCAAACCTCGCTTGAAACCGGAAGTAGCGCAGGATCCGCAAGTGATCCTCGCGGATGCGCTCGCGGGCATCGCCGATGAACCGCACCCGCCGCGCGGCAATGTCATCGTTGCCGCCGAAGTAATCGAATATTTCCAGCGTCACTGGGTCGGCATAAAGCGCGTTGATGGTGAAATCGCGCCGTGCGGCATCGTCTTGCCAGTCTTGCGCAAAGGCCACGGTGGCGCGGCGGCCGTCGGTCGAGACGTCATGGCGCAGCGTGGTGATTTCGACCGGGCCGCCCGCGAGCAGCGCGGTGACGGTGCCGTGATCGATCCCGGTCGGCACCACCGAAATATTATGCGCTTTGATCCGCCGCATCACCTCGCGCGGTTCCAGCGGGGTGGCAATGTCGATGTCCTTGACCGCCAGCCCCAGCAAAGTGTCGCGCACCGCCCCGCCGACATAGCGCGCCTGCCCCGGCCCCAGCGCAGCGAGGAGTGCGGCGAGGTCGGCGCGGTTGAGCCACGGGGTTTCGGGGGGGAGGGCGCTCATGATGGGTTTCGCGCAAAGTTCGCAAAGAGCGCAAAGGGGTTTCGGCTGGCCGCAGGCCCCGTGAATCCAGCAAGCTCGGCCTGTCGCAAACGCCAAGGAGAGACAAAGCGGCTTTGCCGCAGGCGCAGCATCTTCGCGCTCTTTGCGGCCTTTGCGCGAACCAAACTCTTCACCACGCGATCCGCCGCGCCAGGTTGGCGATGATTGCTGCGGTCACCCCCCAGATCCGGTGTTCCTGCCACATGATCTCGATGTAGCGCCTTTCCTGTTCCTGCCAATACGCGGTCTGTTCGACGTGATTGGCCGCATCGAACACGAAATCCACCGGAGCTTCGAACCATGCGGCGACTTCGGTCGGGCTGGGTTGCAGCTCGAGGTCGGGTGGGACCACCGCCAGCACCGGGGTGATCGCATAGCCGGTGCCGGTGCAATAGACGTCGCTGGTGCCGATCACGGTGACGTCCTTGGAACGGATCCCCAGCTCCTCATGCGCCTCGCGCAGTGCGGCTTCGACGGCGTCTTCGCCCGGATCGATCTTGCCACCGGGGAAGGCGACCTGCCCGGGGTGCGAACGCATGTTTGACGGGCGGTGGATCAGCAGGAAGCCGGGCCGGTCGCGCTCGGTCACCGCGGCAAGGACGGCAGCAGCGCGCAGTTCGGTGCCCGCGAAACGCTCGTCGCTGCGCAAGCCGGGGACCTCGGCGGCGTGGCCTGCGGCGTGAAGGCGGTGCAGCCGCTCGATCAGCGCGCTCATCCCGGCACCAGCGAAAAGCGCGCGCCCTGGCTGGTGACGCTCAGCTCCGGATCGGCCAGCTCGACCAGTTGTAGCCACGTGCTGCGGCCCACCCGCGCCTGCGTGCCGTGGCGCACCGCGAGGTAAATCGCGGGCAGCTCGGCACTGCCGCGCGCGATCAGCGGGTGATCCGGACCGGCGATCACATCGTCATCGGTGTTCAGCCGGAACACCAAGGCCTCGCCCTGCCGGACCACATCGACCGCCACGAAGGCCGCATCGTCGACCACGATCGACTGCTTTTCATGCGGAGTGACCAGCCAGTGCTGCCCCTCCGCGTCGCACCGCAGCAGGCTGGCGAAGGCGCGGATCATCGCCGGGCGCTTGATCTCGCCGTCCCCAAATTCATTGGCATCGTGGAACCAGCGCCCGTCCGCCTTGATCTGCATCAGGCTGTCGCTGCTGACCGGGGGTTCCCACTGCTCGACCGGCGGCAATTTGCGCGCGGCTGCCAGCTCGGCGATTTGCGCGAGCGACAAGGCGGCAAGTTCCGGTGGCGGTTCGTAGGGCATTGTCGGTGCGATGCCAGAACGCGGGGTGGTGAACAATGATTTGGTTCACCCGAAGAACCCAGGATGTCGGTCTTGCGGCGCCGCCGGGTTTTTTCTGGGACGCCTGTTTTCTTGACCAAGCCTTCGGCGCAGCGGAACCACTTCGGTGCTCCGGGTGACTCGATTGCCTACCGCCAGGGGCCCAGCGTACCTTCTTTGGGCAGCACGGCCGGATTGCTTGCGCGCGCCAGCAACCGGCGCGGCTCCCACGGGCCGGGCAAGGTCCAGCCGGCACTATGCTCGGCGCTGAAGCCCCAGAACCGGCCGTAGTATTCAGGATCGCCGATCATCACTTGCGGCAAGGGCGCATCGGGCGAGATTGCGGCGAGAGCAGCGGTCATCAGCGCCTGGCCATAGCCGCCGCCCTGCGCCTCGGGCAGGACCGCGACCGGGCCGATCATGATCAGCGGATGGCGCTTGCCGCCGGGCGCGGTCAGCGCGACCGGCCAGCACTGGATCGTGCCGACCAGCCGCTCGTTAGCGTCGATCGCGGCAAAGCTGAGCGTGGGCAGCCAATCCATCCCCTCGCGCAGCTGGTAAGCGGTGCGGGTGTGGCGCGCAGGCTCGAACGCGCGGTCAAGCAGCGCTTCGACCAGCGCGGGATCGACATTGTCGAGCGGAATGAGGGTGGCAACGTCGGACATGGCGGCGCGCGGATAGGGCGCGCGCGCGGCAATGTCGATTCCAGAGTTTGTTCAAAAAACACCACCCGTTCGTGTCGAGCGCAGTCGAGACACCGGCGCGCGGCATCTCGACTGCGCTCGATGCGAACGGAAATTTGTTACACGCTCAGATTTTCGAAAGCCGCAGCAATCGCCCGCCTGCGCCGTCTTCGAGCAGCAGCAGCGACCCATCGGGTGCCTCGCGCACTTCGCGGATGCGCTTGCCCAGCGGATAGCGCGCCTGCTCGGCGCCGCGCGCGCCGTCGATCTTGACGCGGACCAGCCCGGGATAAGCCATCCCCGCGACCAGCGCCTGGCCTTTCCATTCGGGCCACATCCTGCCCGAGTAGAAGATGAAGTCGCCCGGCGCGATCACCGGGGTCCAGCTGATCGCGGGCTGGGCGAGGTCGGGACGGGTGGCATTGCGCGGGATCGGGCTGCCGTCGTAATTGTCGCCGTCTGAAACCAGCGGCCAGCCGTAGTTCTTGCCCGGCTCGATCAGATTAAGCTCGTCGCCGCCCGCCGGGCCGTGTTCGAGGCCCCATAGTTGGCCGCTCGCATCGAACTGCAGGCCGAGGATGTTACGGTGGCCGTAGGACCAGATTTGCGCGGAAACGCCGCCCTTATCCGCAAACGGATTACCCGCCGCCGGGGTGCCATCGAGGTTCAGCCGCAGGACCTTGCCGAGGTTGTTCGACAGGTCCTGCGCGGGGGTGAACTTCTGCCGTTCTCCAGACGCGAGGAACAGGGTTTTGCCGTCGGGCGAAAACGCGATGCGGTGCGAGAAATGCCCGCGCCCGGTGACTTTGGGGTCTTGCCGCCAAATGATTTGCAAGTCAGTCAATGCGGGCGCGACTGTGCCGAAACCTAATTTACCGCGGCCGACGACAGCGCCAAAGGTGCCACCGCTGCCCGCTTCAACCCAGCTAAGGTAGATCATTCCCGTGCTGGAAAAATCGGGTGCCAGTGCGATATCGCCAAGTCCACCTTGCCCGCCATAACTCACGGCAGGCACGCCAGGGATGTTGGCGACAAACCCATCTGACCAGCCCAGTTTCAATTTGCCTGAGCGCTCAGTGATCAAAACACCGGCTCTGTTGGGTAAGACCGCCATCGCCCACGGCTCATCGAACGCTCCCAGCACCTCGACCTTGAACTGGTCCTGCACCTGCGCAGCGGCGGGCTTGGCGCTATCCCCGGCGGCGGGGCTGCCGCAGCTTGCGGCGAGCAGGGCGAGCGGCGATAAAGCGCCAAGGAACCGATACGTCATGCCCGCCATCATTGCCCAGACTTCGACTTATGCCAAGCCATTGGTTGGCCGCCATATCGTCGGCGTCGACGAAGCGGGCCGCGGGCCGCTCGCCGGGCCGGTGGTCGCTGCCGCCGTGGTGCTGTGCAAGCCGCGCCCGGCCGGGCTGGACGATTCCAAGAAGCTCAAACCCGCGCGCCGGGCCGAACTTGAGGCGGCGATCAAGCGGCGCTGCCGCTGGGCGGTGGGGGTGGTCGAGGTCGATGAGATTGACCGGCTCAACATATTCGGTGCGACCATGCTGGCGATGACGCTCGCGGTTGCGGCGCTGTGCGAGCAGTTGGACGATGAGCCGCACGAGGTTTTGATCGACGGCAATCTGACCCCGCACGGTCGCTGCGCGGAGTGGCGCTGGGCGGCCCGGCCGATCGTCGGCGGAGATGCGCTGATCCCGTGCATTTCCGCCGCCTCGATCATCGCCAAGGAACACCGCGACCGGCTGATGCGGGGTTATGCCGAGCGGCATCCGCATTACGGGTGGGAGCGCAATGCGGGTTACGGGACGCCGGAGCACTTGGCGGCGCTCAAGGCGCACGGACCTTGCCCGCTGCACCGGCGGAGTTTTGCCCCGGTCCGGCAATTGGTGCTGCTCTAGATCTTCAAATCCTCCCCTTTTGGGGGAGGTGGCAGGCCGCAGGCCTGACGGTGGGGGCCTGAGCCGCCCGACCGGCTCCCACCGACCCGCCTGCGGCGGCCCACCTCCCCCAGTGGGGGAGGATCTTTTTTTAGGCCGCGAGTCCTCCAGGCCACACCACTACATATCGAGTCCGCGCACCGCTCAAAGACTCCACATCCTGTGCCGGACTCGTTTCGTTCCGCAAATCTTGACCGTTTCTTAACCACGAATCGCCAGGATTCCCGGGCGATTCCGCTTGACGGCGGACTCGTGAGGACTCACCCTGTGGATAACTTTAGGGGGATTTTCGGCGATCATGGGTCAGTTGCTGGTGGGCGAAAAGGCGCGATTGCGCGCTGCCAAGGAAGTCGTGCGGCCCGATCTTCCGATCGGGCGGATCCTCGATGGCGATTGCATCGAGGCGATGCGCAGCCTGCCTGCGGCTTCGGTCGATCTGGTCTTCGCCGACCCGCCGTATAACCTGCAACTGGGCGGCGATCTCAGCCGGCCCGACGGCAGCCATGTCGACGCGGTGACCGATCACTGGGACAAGTTCGCCAGCTTTGCCGCCTATGACCAATTTACCCGCGAATGGCTGGCCGAAGCGCGCCGCGTGCTCAAACCCAGCGGCTCGCTGTGGGTGATCGGATCGTACCACAACATCTTCCGCGTGGGCGCGATCCTGCAGGACATGGGGTTCTGGATCCTCAACGATGTGGTCTGGCGCAAGGCCAACCCGATGCCCAATTTCAAGGGCACCCGCTTCACCAATGCGCACGAGACGCTGATCTGGGCGAGCATGGGCGAGAAGGCCAAGTACACCTTCAACTACCGCGCGATGAAGACGCTCAACGACGAATTGCAGATGCGCAGCGACTGGGTGCTGCCGATCTGCGGCGGACAGGAACGCTTGAAATCCGGCGGGACCAAGGTCCATCCCACCCAAAAGCCCGAGGCGCTCCTCTACCGCGTGATGCTCGCGACCACGAACAAGGGCGATGTCGTGCTCGACCCGTTCTTCGGCACCGGCACCACCGGGGCTGTGGCCAAGCGGCTCGGCCGCGAATGGATCGGCTGCGAGCGCGAACCGATCTACCGTCAGGCTGCAATGGAGCGGATCGAACTGGCACTGCCGCTCGATGAAAGCGCGCTGACGACGATGCAAAGCGCGCGGTCCGCGCCCAAGGTGGCGTTCGGAGTCTTGGTGGAAACCGGCCTGATCGCGCCGGGCACGATGGTCTTTGACAAAAAGCGGAAAATCACCGCGCAGGTCCGCGCCGATGGCTCGCTGGTGGCGGGCGCCGAAACCGGCTCGATCCACGGCCTCGGCGCCAAGCTGCAAGGCGCGCCAAGCTGCAACGGCTGGTCGTTCTGGCACCTTGAGCACGAAGGGGAATTGAAGCCGCTCGATGCGCTGCGGCAATTGTACCTGCTGGCGACCGAGGATTGACCTGAACTCTCGTCATTGCGAGGAGCGCAGCGACGAAGCAATCCAGAGTCCCGCAATCCGCCTCTGGATTGCTTCGCTGCGCTCGCAATGACGAAGGAACTGGTTTGACGGCCTCGCATTACTTACGTCCCATAGCCCTCACCGACAGCCCGCAAAGCGAAGACGGCGACGCACTGCGCCTGGCGGGCGGGCTGGTTTATGCCAGCCGGTTTGCGCTGATTGCGCGGGACGGCGGGAAAATCACCGCGCGCAGCCGGTATTCGCTGCCCGAACTGCGCGCCGCCTTGCCCGGCTTGCCCGATACGGTGCGCGAGCAATTCGATAATCTCCAGCGTGTCCATGCCCCGCTCCAGCTCGGCGCGCGCACGATCCGGCTCGATCAGCCGCAGGTCATGGGCATTCTCAACGTCACGCCGGACAGCTTCTCCGATGGCGGCCAGTTTATGGACGATCCCGATGTGGCGAACGCGCACGCCGCAAAGATGCTCGAAGCGGGTGCGGGGATTATCGATGTCGGCGGCGAAAGCACCCGGCCCGGCGCGGCGGCGGTGTGGGAGGGGGATGAGCTTAAACGCGTGATCCCGGCGATCGAACGGCTCGTCGCGGCGGGTGCGGCGATCAGCGCCGACACGCGCCGTCCGGCGGTGATGGAAGCGGCGCTGGGGGCCGGCGCGCATCTCATCAACGACGTTTCGGCCTTGCGCCACGACCCGCGCAGCCTTGAATTTGCCGCGCGATCTGGCGTTCCGGTGGTGCTGATGCACGCGCCGGGTGAGGGCGAAAACCTCCACGCCAATGCGAGTTACACCGACGTGGTGCTCGATGTGTTCGATTGGCTCGCCGCGCGGCGCGATGCGGCGCTTGAGGCTGGGATTCCGCGTGACAAAATCCTGCTCGATCCGGGGCTCGGCTTCGGCAAGTCGGTGGCGGAGAACCTGCTGCTGCTCAATGCACTGCCACTGTTCCACGCGCTCGGCCAGCCGCTGCTGGTGGGTTCAAGCCGCAAACGGATGATCGGTGCGCTGAGCAACGAGGCCCCTGCGCATCTGCGCCTCGGCGGCAGTCTGGCGCTGGCGGTCAAGGCGATGGACGCCGGGGTGCAAGTGCTCCGCGTCCACGATGTGCCCGAAACGGTCCAGGCGGTGCGGGTGTGGCGGGGATTGAAAGATGCGGCGCTGACCGATTTTAGCCAGCTCGCGAATTGACAGAACACTTTTCGCGACGTTAGCGATCAACTATACAAGCGCGATGGCAAGTCCAATTCACCTCGACGTCGCGCAAGAAGACAACGCGCAGCGGCTATTCAGAAAGCGAACAGGTTTGTCGCTCTTGCTTGCATACGGGCCGCCCGCCCTGATCGATTTGTCAGGACTGTCCGATTTCCTGTTCGATATGGCAATTTTGGCGGCAATTTGGGCTCTGATCTACCTCACCGCGATCACAGTAGGGCGCTTGCGGATATTAGGACAATCGACCTGGTGGGCCTTGTTGATGGTCCCAGCGTTTTCATTCGGCCCGGTGCTTTTCGAAGCGCGCCACGGGGGCGCTCATCTGATTCTGACTGCCGGTTCGCTACTGGGCTTTCTGCCAGTTTTGGCTTGCTGCGTTTTGCGCACACCAGAAGCTGTAGTGGCGAACTAGCTCGCGCTTCACGCGCTCTCGCCAATCCCCAGCTCGGTGAGCTTGCGGTATAGCGTCGACCTGCCAATCCCCAGCCGCCGCGCGACTTCGGTCATCCGGCCGCGGTAGTGGCCGATGGCGAGGCGGATCACGTCGGCTTCGATTTCTTCCAGCGGGCGCAGGTTGCCGTCGGGGGCGTAGAGCATCACGCCGACGCCTTCCTGATGTGCGGCTTGCGGGTTGCCGCTGCCGTCGCCGAGCAGGTCGGACAGCTGCGGGAAATCCTCGCCGGTCAGCGCGTCGCCGTCGCAGAACACCGCGGCGCGGAACAGCACCGCCTGCAATTGGCGGACGTTACCCGGCCAGTCGTAAGCCGAGAGCAAGGCCAGTGCGGCGTCGGTGATTCCGAGCGCGCGCAGCCCCGGCTGCTCGCCAATCCGCGCGAGGAAATGCCGCGCCAGCGCAGGAATGTCACCGGCGCGCGCGCGCAGCGGCGGCAGCTGGACGGTGGTTCCGGCCAGCGCGGTCAGCAGCTCGGGCAGGAAATGCCCCGCCTCGACCATCTCGCGCAGCGGCAGATTGCTCGCCGCGATGACCCGCACGTCGATCCGGAACGAATGGCGCGCGCCGATCGGGCGGGCATCGCTGCGCTGGATGCTTTCGAGCAGCCGGTGCTGCACGCTGAGCGGCAGCCGGTCGACCTCGTCGAGCGCCAGCGTCCCGCCGTCGGCATGCTGCAGTGCGCCGACATGGCGATCGAATGCGCCGGGGAAGGCACCTTTTTCGTGCCCGAACAATGCCGATTCAACCGAATTGGCCGGAATCGCGCCGATGTTGAGCAGGCGGAACGGGCTCTTGGCGCGCGGGCTCGCGGCCTGCATCGCGCGCACCACCATTTCCTTGCCGCTGCCGCTTTCGCCCTCGATCAGCACCGGGCCTTGCCCGCGCGCCGCTTTCGCCGCCACCGCCAGCGCCGAGCGGAACGACGGGGCCGCCCCGATCATCGCGTCGAAATCGGGGGTCGAGGGCATTTTCTCGGTCAGCGGCTGCAATTCGTTGCGCGGGGCCTCGCGAGTGGTGGCCATCCGCAGCGCCAGCATCATCCGGTCGGGCGCGACCGGCTTGACCAGATAGTCGGTCGCCCCGGCGCGCATCGCTTCGACCGCGAGCAGCGGCGAGGCGCTGGTGGTGAGCATCAGGATCGGCACCGCCGGACGGCGCGCGCGCAATTCGGCGATTAGCTGGCAGGCTTCTTCGCCTGGAACCCATTGGTCGAGGATGATCGCGCTGAGCTGCATCCCCTGCCGCGTGCCGAGCGTGGCAATCGCGGTTTCGCTGTCGCGGACCACCAGCGTGCGCCAGCCTTCGCGCGCAGCCAGCGCCGTGATCAGCCGGCTTTGCGCCGGCTCATCGTCGATCAGCATCAAGGTTCGCTGTTCGATTTCGGCCATAGTCTGCGTGTCTGTCCCCGTTCAGGGCGAGCTTGAGCCCCAAGCCACGGGGTTAGCGCGTTTGGGTAAAGACCCCATTAAGGCTGCCGATACCGTCATAACGGTGCGTAAAGGCCTTGAGCGCGCCGGGCGGGGGCGATAGGGGTGCGGCGAACCGACCAATCACCACCAGGGACACTTACCTATGGCCAGCGGCAACGATCAAAAAGCGCACGAATCCACTTACACCGGCTTTATCGGGCTGGTGAAGTTCTCGATCATCGCGACCGCGCTGGTCGCGGCTTTCGTCATCTTCATGATCACCAAGTAAGCAGGCCAAGGCCCATGCGGATCGCGGTCCTTAAAGAGACCGCAGCGGGCGAAAGCCGCGTTGCGGCGAGCCCGGAAACGGTGAAGAAATTCATCGCGCTGGGGGCGAGCGTGGCGGTTGAGGCCGGCGCCGGGCTGAGCGCGGCGATTGCCGATGCGGATTATACCGCAGCCGGGGCGGAAGTTTGCAAGGACCCGGCCAAGGGCGCGGACATCATGCTCGGCGTGCAGGGTCCGGACGTGGCTGCGCTCAAGGGTGCAAACAAGGGCGCGTGGATCGTCGCGGGGCATGACCCGTTCGGTCAGCGGGCGCGGATCGACGCCTATGCCAAGGCCGGGTTCGAGGCGCTGGCGATGGAATTCATGCCGCGCATCACCCGCGCGCAAAGCATGGACATCCTGTCGAGCCAGTCGAACCTGTCGGGCTACAAAGCCGTGATCGAGGCGGCCAATGCCTATGGCCGCGCCTTCCCGATGATGATGACCGCGGCGGGGACTGTGTCTGCGGCCAAGTGCTTCGTGATGGGGGTCGGCGTCGCCGGCCTGCAAGCGATCGCCACCGCGCGGCGGCTCGGCGCGCAAGTCAGCGCCACCGATGTGCGTAGCGCGACCAAAGAACAGATCATGTCGCTGGGTGCCAAGCCGGTGTTTGTGGAGAACGTCGCGGGCATCGAAGGCGAAGGCGCGGGCGGCTATGCCACGGAAATGTCTGCGGAATACCAGGCGGCGCAAGCCGAGCTGGTCTCCAGCCACATCGCCAGGCAGGACATCGTCATCACCACCGCACTGATCCCCGGCAGAGCCGCACCAAGACTGGTCAGCGATGCGCAGCTTGCCAGCATGAAGCCGGGCAGCGTGGTGTTCGATCTGGCGGTGGCGCAGGGCGGCAATGTCGAAGGATCGAAGGCCGACGAGGTGGTGATCAGGCACGGGGTCAAGATCATCGGCTGGTCGAACACGCCCGCGCATCTGGCGGCAGACGCCTCGGCGCTATTTTCGCGCAATTTGTACAACTTCCTGAGCGCGTTCTGGGACCAGGATGCGGGGCGGCCGGTGCTGGATGACGAGATCGGCAACGCGGTGCGGCTGACCTTGGGCGGCAAGGTTGTGCATGAGAGGCTGCTCGGGTGAGGGGCAGACAAGCCCCCACCGACCGCCTTTCAGGCGGCCACCTCCCCCAAAAGGGGAGGATTTTGAGTACTCAAATCCTCCCCTTTTGGGGGAGGTGGCAGCGCGAAGCGCTGACGGTGGGGGCCTGAATGGAAGATCACACCGACGATGCCATGCGCAAGGCCAAGCGGTTGCGCCGCGAAATGTCGCTGCCCGAAGTGCTGCTGTGGAACCGCTTGCGTGGCAAACCGATGGGCGTGAAGTTTCGTAATCAGCACCCTATCGAGCACTACATTGTCGATTTCTATTGCGCAGCGAAGCACATCGCGATCGAAATTGACGGCATTGCCCACGACATGGGTGACCGTCCCGCCCGCGATGAAAAACGCGATGCCAAACTCCGCTCATGGGGCATAGAAGTCGTCAGGATTGCTGCGGCTGAAGTCCTTCGCGATGCGGATGGCACTGCCGAAGCCATCGCCAAGCTGTGCCTCGACAGGCCCCCACCGTCAGCGCTTCGCGCTGCCACCTCCCCCAACGGGGGAGGATTTCTTGGAGCCCCCCACTAACATGGACTTCATCTCGATCCTCTCGATCTTCGTCATGGCCTGTTTTGTGGGCTATTACGTCGTCTGGTCGGTGACCCCGGCGCTGCATACGCCGTTGATGGCGGTGACCAATGCGATCTCCTCGGTGATCATCGTCGGCGCGCTGATTGCGGCGGCGGCGGCGGGGTCGGCGAGCTCGAAGTGGCTGGGGCTGCTGGCGGTGGTGCTGGCCAGCGTCAACATTTTCGGCGGGTTCGCGGTAACCGCGCGGATGCTGGCGATGTACAAGAAGAAGGACCGGCCTGCTCCCAAGCCGGAGGGCCAATGATGGAGCACGCCGCCACCCCCGCTTGGGCCTTGCTCGCTTACCTCGTTTCAGGCGTGCTGTTCATCCTCGCCCTGCGCGGTTTGTCATCGCCGAGCACGTCGCAGCGCGGCAACCGGTTTGGCATGATCGGGATGGGAATCGCGGTGGTGACAACGCTGGTCACACATCTTCCCAATATGATGGCGGCACCTGAAGTTCCTGAGGTCCCATATGATTTTCTATTGGATTTGCCGGGACTCGGCGCAATCCTTGTTGCAATCGCTATCGGCGGTTCCATCGGCTGGCTTACAGCACGCCGGATCAAGATGACCGACATGCCGCAACTGGTTGCGGCCTTCCATTCGCTCGTTGGCATGGCTGCAGTTTTAGTCGGTTGGGCAGCATACCTTAATCCAGAGGCGTTCGGGATTGCGGTACGCGAAGTGCTGACGACCGACCAACTCGCGAAATCCTACGGCGCACTCCAAATCTTCCCGCAGTCCCGCATCGAAATGGGCCTCGGCATCGCGATCGGGGCGATCACTTTCTCGGGCTCGGTCATCGCCTTCCTCAAGCTCGCGGGCAAGATGAGCGGCGCGCCGATCATGCTGCCGGGGCGGCACGTGATCAACCTTGGCACGCTCGCCGCTATCATCGGCCTGACCGGCTATTTCACGCTGGACCAGTCGCTGTGGGTGATCGCTGCGGTCACCGCGCTGTCGTTCCTGATCGGCTTCCTGCTGATCATCCCGATCGGCGGGGCGGACATGCCGGTGGTGGTCTCGATGCTCAATTCATACTCGGGCTGGGCGGCGGCGGCGATGGGCTTTACGCTGCACAACACCGCGATGATCATCACCGGGGCGCTGGTCGGATCGTCGGGCGCGATTCTGAGTTACATCATGTGCAAGGCGATGAACCGCAGCTTCATCTCGGTGATCGCGGGCGGGTTCGGCGTGGTGGCCGAGACTGGCGGCGAGGCCAAGGAGCAGCGCCCGTGGAAGCGCGGCAGCGCCGAAGACGCTGCCTTCCTGCTGGGTGAGGCCGAGCAGGTGATCATCATCCCCGGGTACGGCATGGCGGTGGCGCAAGCCCAGCACGTGCTGCGCGAAATGGGCGACCAGCTCAAAGCGCGCGGCGTGCGGGTCAAATATGCGATCCACCCGGTCGCAGGACGGATGCCTGGACATATGAACGTGTTGCTCGCAGAAGCTCAGGTTCCGTATGATGATGTGTTCGAACTGGAAGACATCAACGGCGAGTTCGCGCAGACCGACGTCGCCTTCATCATCGGTGCCAACGACGTGGTCAATCCCGCGGCCAAAACCGACAAAAGCAGCCCGATCTACGGGATGCCGGTGTTCGATGTCGAAAAGGCCAAGTCGATTATGTTCATCAAACGCAGCATGGGCGGGGTCGGCTATGCCGGGGTCGATAACGACGTGTTCTACATGGACCAGACCATGATGCTGCTGGCCGACGCAAAGAAGATGGTCGAGGATATCAACAAGGCGCTGTCGAATTGAGCACCCCCGTCACCCCGGCGAAGGCCGGGGCCCAGACCGCAACAAACAAAAGCCACTTCGCGACGTTTTCGTGGTGCTGGGTCCCGGCCTGCGCCGGGATGACGATGCTCGCGCTCGCCGCCTGCGCCCCTTCGAAACTCGCTTACGGCCAGGTCAAAAGTGCGATGATCGAGGCCGGGCTATCCGAGGCCAATTCGGCCTGCATGGCGAGCCGGCTGACCGACCGGCTGAGCCTGATCCAGCTCAACAAACTGCGCCAATTGAAGGGCGAGAAGCGTTCGCTGTTCGATTACGTGGCAGCAGTCCGCAAGGTCGGCGATGTCGAGGCGATCGAGGTGACCGCAAGCTCGGCGGCGCTGTGCGCGAGCGGCTTTGCGGCGGAGAAGAAGTAAGCCGTCTCCCGGCGATGTTGACTTACACGCCTGTCAGTTCAAACTGCGCGCCATGAGGATACCCACAGCCATAATCGCTGCGGTCTCGGCGCTTGCCCTGACTGCTCCTGCTCGCGCCAAGACGATCCAGGTTGCCGCCGGGGAGGGCGCGCAAGGCCGATTGCAGGAGGCGCTGATCGTCGCGCAACCGGGCGACGTAGTTGAGCTGGCCGCAGGGCGGTTCGCCTTGACCGACGGGCTCTCGCTCGACGTGAACGGGGTGACCGTGCGCGGCGCGGGGATGGAGGGCACGGTGCTCGATTTCTCCGGCCAGCAAGGCGCGGGCGAGGGCCTGCTGGTCACTTCGGACGATGTCACCTTGCGCGATTTCGCGGTCGAGAATACCAAGGGCGACGGGATCAAGAGCAAAGGCGCCGACAATGTGGTCTATTACCGCATCCGCGTGACCTGGACCGGCGGGCCCAAAGAAACCAACGGCGCTTACGGGATCTACCCGGTCGCCAGCACCGGGGTGCTGGTCGATGGCTGCAAGGTTTCGGGCGCCAGCGACGCCGGAATTTACGTCGGGCAGTCGAAGGCGATCACCGTGCGTTACAACATGGTCGAGAATTCTGTGGCCGGGATCGAGATCGAGAACAGCCGCGATGCGCTGGTGACGGGCAACCTGGTGACGCGCAATACCGGCGGAATTTTGATTTTCGATTTGCCCAACCTGCCGGTGATGGGCGGGGGCAATACGGTGATCTCGGACAATCTGGTGGTCGCCAACGACACGCCCAATTTTGCGCCCAAGGGCAACATCGTGGCGGGTGTGCGGCGCGGCACCGGGGTGATGGTCATGGCCAATGACGGGGTGCGGATCAGCGGCAACCAGATTCACGGCAACCCGACTGCGGCGATCATGGTGGTCAGCTATCCCAACAAGTTCGACGACCCGCGTTACCAGCCGAGCCCGCGGAATATTGTCATCATGGTCAATTCGCTCGATCGCAACGGGACCGACCCGCAGGTCCCCGGCGGTGCACAACTCGTTGCTGCGTTCGGCGGAGCCTTGCCGCCGGTGTTGTGGGACGGCGTCGGCACCGCGCCGCGCGCGGTGGGGGGCGCGGATACAACAGCGTGGTCGCTCAACCTGCCCGCGCAAGGCACCGGGTTCGAGACGGCCAAGCCAACGCCGCTGGTGCTGCTCCGTCCGCTGGGCCCGACTCACGGGATGCCTTCCGATGCGCTGAGACGTGCTCCGGTGGGCGCTCCTGCTGCGCTGGACGCCCGCGCTCAGCCATGAGGCTGCTCGCCGCCGCCTTGCTGCTTCTGGGCGGAGCTGTCGCGGTTTCGGCGACGCCGCCACCACCGCCGGTGCATGATTGGAAGATCACCGGCAGCGAATATCCGCAGGTGCTGTCCGAATACGGCTTCTTCGTCTCCGCAGCGGGGCAAATCCCGGTGCCGACAGTTACGCCGTACCGCCTCAACACCCCGCTGTGGTCCGATGGTGCCGAGAAGCTGCGGTTCGTCTACATTCCGGTTGGTCAGCAGGCCAAAGCGCAGGGCGATGGCCTGCTCGATCTCCCGGTCGGTGCGGCGCTGATCAAGACTTTCAAGCTGGGCGGCAAGCTCATCGAAACCCGCGTGCTGCTCCACCGCGCCGAGGGCTGGGTCGCGCTGCCTTATGTGTGGGACGCGGGCCAGCACGAGGCGCGGCTGACTTTGGGCGGCAAGCGGATTGCACTGGCCGGGCCGGATGGCAAACCGCTGAGCTACGCGGTGCCCAACAAGAACCAGTGCAAGGAATGCCACGGTGTTTCGGGTGCGGTCACTCCGATCGGGCCCAAGGCCTACAACCTCGCCCCGGCGTGGCTGGCGGCGCTGCAAAAGGCGGGCAAGCTCGACCGCGTTCCGACCGTCGCCAAGCGCATCCCGCTGTGGGAACACCGCACGCATGCCGATGCTGCGCTCGCCGCGCGCGGCTATCTCGACGTCAACTGCGCGCATTGCCACAATCCGAACGGTGCCGCGTCCAACTCGGGGCTTTATCTCGGCTGGCTGGAAAGCGATCCGATCAAACTCGGGATCGGCAAGCGTCCGGTTGCCGCAGGGCGCGGCTCGGGCAATCTCGAATTCGATGTCGTTCCGGGAGACCCCGCGCATTCGATTTTGTACTACCGCATGGCCAGTCTTGAAGGCGGAATTGCCATGCCCGAATTGGGCCGCGCCGCGCTCGATCCGGACGGGATGGCGGCAGTGCAAAAGTGGATTGGGGAGATGAGGCGATGAAGTGGCTCGGTCGCGTCTTGCTGCTGGTAGTCGCCCTCTTGCTGGGGGTTTACCTCTTTCTGCGCACCCCGGATTCAGACCCCGCCGCGATGCGCGCCAAATACGGCGGCGCGCCCTCGCAGTTTGTTGATCTGGCGGGTGGCCTTAAAGTCCACCTCCGCGACGAAGGTCCGCGCGATGCACCGATGATCGTGCTGCTGCATGGTTCTAACGACGATCTGCACACCTGGGATCCGTGGGCGGCGCAGCTTTCCAAAAGCTACCGCGTGATCCGCTTTGACCAGATCGGCCACGGCCTGACCGGGCCTGAACCGCACGGCGATTACTCGCCCAAGGCCTTTGTCGACACCATCGATCAGGTCACCACGCGGCTCGGCGTGACCCGCTTCGCGCTCGCGGGCAATTCGATGGGCGGGGCCAATGCGCTGCATTACGCGCTGGCCCATGGCGACAAGCTGACCGCGCTGGTCCTGCTCGATGCAGGCGGCGGGCCGCGCTTGTCGAAGGAATCGGGCAACATCGGCTTCAAGATCGCGCGGATGCCGGTGGTCAACCAACTGATGCTGACCGTCACCCCGCGCAGCCTGATCGAGAAGAGCCTGCACCAGTCGGTGTGGAACCAGGCGGTGGTGACCCCGGCCACGGTCGACCGGTTCTGGGAACTGCTGCGCTATCCCGGCAACCGCCAGGCCACGCTGACCCGCTTCGGGCAAGGCTGGGTCACTTTCGACAAGGCCCAGCTTTCCGCGCTGAAAATGCCGGTACTGGTGATGTGGGGCGCGCACGACAGCCTGATCGCGCCTGCCACCGCACAGTGGTTCGGTCAGGCGATCCCGGGCAGCACGGTGATCGTCTATCCCGATTCCGGGCACTTGCCGCAGCAGGAGGTCGCGGGGCGCAGCGCGGACGATCTGTCTAACTGGCTCGCAGGGAAACTCGCGGTGTATGGAGTACCAGCCAAGCCGGGTTGATCGAGCCAGCGGGTGGACGCGCGCGCCAGCCTCCCCTAAGTGCGCCTGCAACAGGGACTTTCGCTCACCCAGGAGACTTCGACCTTGCGCAAACTTGGCCTGATTGGCGGCATGAGCTGGCTTTCGACCCGCAGTTACTACGAGCGCATCAACCAGCTGGTGCAAACGCGCGTCGGCATGCGCAGCAGCGCGCCGCTGCTGATCGAAAGCCTCGACTTCACCGATCTCTCGCGGCTGTCGACGCCCGAGGAATGGAAGCGCGCGGCAGGCGTGCTGGCGGACAGCGCCAAGCGGCTCGAAAAAGCCGGTGCCACCGCGATCATCATCGGTGCCAATTCGATGCACAAGGTCTATGATCAGGTCGCCGGTGCGGTCAAAGTCCCGGTGATCCACATCGCCGAATGCGTCGCGGCCAAGATGGCGGCGGACGGGATCAAGAAGGCCGGGCTGCTCGGGACCCGCAACGTGATGCTGGAAGGGTTTTACCGCCAAAAGCTGATCGCTCGCGATATCGAACTGCTCCCGCCCGAGATGGCCTTTGTCGATGCGCTCGACCGGATCATTTATGATGAGCTGATGCTGGGCAAGGCCACCCGCCAGGCTGAGCGCGAATTGAAGACGATCATCAGCAACCTTGAACAGGACGGCGCCGAGGCGGTGGTGCTGGGCTGCACCGAGCTTGAGATGATCGTGCCGATCCAGGCCAATGTCCTGCCGATCTACGATTGCACGCGGATCCACGCCGAGGCTGCGGTCGACTGGATCATGGGCGGATGATCGGCTCTCAAATTCCTCCCCCAATGGGGGAGGTGGCCCGCCGCGGGCGGGTCGGTGGGGGACTATCCGCGCTGCTACAGACAAGCCCCCTCCGGCAGGCGCGATGCGCCTGCCACCTGCCCCAAGAGGGGAGGATTTAGTGGCTCCCTTCGCCTCTAACCCCGCGCACACCCGCGGCCGCGAATTCCCGCTCGAGGCCGCCTTGGCGCGCGGTCCGCGCAGTGTGTGGCAACGCGACCGTGACCGGATCGTCCATTCGATCGCCTTCCGCCGCCTGCGCCACAAGACCCAGGTGTTCGTCGCGCCCGATGGCGATCACTACCGGGTCCGGCTGACTCATAGCCTTGAGGTCGCCCAGATCGGGCGGGTGATCGCGCGCGCGCTTGGGATCGACGAGGATCTGACCGAAGCGCTGTGCCTCGCGCACGATATCGGCCACCCGCCGTTCGGCCATGCGGGCGAAGAAGCACTCGATAACGCGCTGCTGAAATGGGGCGGATTCGATCACAATGCGCATTGCCTGCGGGTGCTGATGCGGCTCGAAAGCCCGTACTGCGAACACGACGGGCTTAACCTCAGCTGGGAAGTGCTCGAGGGGCTGGCCAAGCACAACGGGCCGCTCGGCATGGTTCCCTGGGCGCTGGCCGAGCTGGATGCCGCCTATCCGCTTGACCTGACCACCTGGCCCAGTCTTGAGGCGCAAGTCGCTTCGCTGGCGGACGACATTGCCTATGACAATCACGACATCGATGACGGCCTGCGCGCCGGGTTCCTGCAGCTCGACCAGCTGCTCAGCCTCGATTTCCTCGCCGACCAGTGGCGCGCGATCGAGCGCAAGTTCCCGCTTGCGCAGCAGGATCGCCGCCTGCGCGAGCTGGTGCGCGGGCAGATCGGGCTGATGGTCAACGACGTGATTGGCGAAACATCGGTGCGGGTGAAGGACTTCGGTTCGGGGGCAGACGTGCGCAACGCGGGCCGGGCGAGCGTGGCGTTTTCAGCCCCGCTCTCCGAGCAGGAACGCCGCCTGAAGGCGTTCATGTATGACAATTTGTACCACCACCCGCAGCAGTTGCGCACTGCGGGCCGCGCCCGCGCAGTCACGGCTGAGCTCTACGCTGCTTACGCGCAGGACCCGGCATTGATGGAGCCGGGCTGGGCCGCGCGGGTCCCCGCCGAGGAGCCAGCGCGCAGCCGGCACATCGCCGATTTCATCGCCGGGATGACCGACCGCTACGCCATCGCCGCGCACGCCAAAATCTATGGCGAAACCCCTGAAGATCTGCGCCATGTCTAAGGTCACGCGGATCGCGCTGGTCGGCGCTTCGGGCCTGATCGGCATGAGCCTGATCCGCCTCGCGGTGGGCCGGCCGGACCTGCGCATCGTCGCAGTCGCCCGGCGCGAGCTGCAATTGCCGCCCGGCGCACGGATGGAAGTGCTGCTCGCCGATCCGGCCAATTGGGCCGATGCCATCGCTGCGACCAACGCCGACGTGCTGGTCTCGGCGCTCGGCACGACCTGGAAGAAGGCCGGCAAGGACGAGGCGGCGTTTCGCGCGGTCGATGAGACGCTGGTGCTCGATTGCGCCAGGGCTGCCAAGGCCGCGGGGATGCGCCAGATGATCGCGATTTCGTCGGTTGGAGCCGATCCGATGGCGAAGAACTTTTACCTCAAGGTCAAAGGCGAGGTCGAGCAGAAGCTGGGCAAGGTCGGGCTGCCCCGGCTCGATCTGCTCCGCCCCGGCCTGCTGCGCGGCTCGCGCGAAGAGCTGCGTCCCGCGGAACGGCTCGGCATGATCGCCAGCCCGCTCCTCGATCTCGCGCTGCACGGTGCCTATGCCAAATACCGCTCGATCAAGGCGGATGCGGTCGCCCGCGCGATCGTCGGGCTGACCCGCGAGAAAATGGCCGGGCGGTTCGTGTTCGAACACGATGCGATTTTGCGGGCAGCGAGCCGCGCGGGGTAATCCGCCGCCGGGGCCATTGACTCTGCGCCCCCGCGCAGCCATCCCGCCCAAGTCGCTGATCGCGCGGGAGAGCCTTGATGATTCGTCATCAGGCGCCGAAGGAGCAACCGCCCCGGAATCTCTCAGGCAAATGGACCGCGTGGGTCGATAGCGACGCTCTGGAAAGTGTTCTCGCGATCATGCGGGGGCCGCCGAAGGGGTAACCTGGGACGACTGCCCCGGGGAAAGCTCTCAGGTTTCCGTGACAGAGGGGGCACGAGACATTTTTGTCCTGTGCGGAGCTCTGTCCTGTGTCTGAAGACGACGACCAATTCGAAGAACTAGCAGTCGAAGTGCTGCCGCTCGATGCCTGGCACCGCGCGCGCGGCGGCCGGATGGTCGAATTCGCCGGGTATCATATGCCGGTGCAGTATGAGGGCATCATCGCCGAACACCTGTGGACGCGGGGCAATGCCGGGCTGTTCGACGTATCGCATATGGGCCAGCTCGAATTGTCGGGCGAAGGACTCGATGCGGCGGTCGAGGCTTTGCTGCCGATCGATCTGTCGACCTTGAAGCTGGGCATGCAGCGTTATTCGCTGCTGCTCGATGAGACCGGCGGCGTGCTGGATGATCTGATGGTCTCACGCTGGCCCGAAAGTCTGTACGTGGTGGTCAACGGCGCGACCAAGTGGGACGATCTTGCTCACCTGCGCGAATATCTGCCCGACGAGATCACGCTCAACCATTTGGACGACCGGGCGTTGCTCGCGTTACAGGGGCCGGAAGCGTTTGCCGCGCTCGATCGGCACGCCAGCGGTGAATATCCGCTCTCCGCGCTGACTTTCATGCGGTTTGGGCGCTTCGAACTTGGCGGCGCCGAGGTATCGATCAGCCGCTCGGGCTACACCGGCGAGGACGGGTTCGAGATCTCGCTCCCGGCTGAAGCCGCAACGCGCATCGCTGACCTGCTGTGCGGTGAACCGGAGGTCAAACCGATCGGCCTTGGCGCGCGCGATTCCTTGCGGCTCGAAGCCGGACTGCCGCTTTACGGTCATGACCTTGGCCCCGACACCAGCCCAGTCGAAGCGGGGCTAACCTTTGCGATCAACAAGCGCCGCCGCAGCGCAGGCGGGTTCCTTGGGGCTGACCGGGTGCTGCGCGAGTTGGCCGATGGCGCGCAGCGCAAATGGGTCGGACTGACGCTCGAAGGCCGCCAGGCCGCACGCGAGGGTGCCGCAGTTTTGGCCGGTGATCAGAAAGTTGGCGTGCTGACCTCGGGCGGGTTCTCACCCAGTCTCGAAAGCCCGATTGCCGCCGCCTATGTCGCAACCGCGCAGTCCGCACCCGGCACCGCGCTCGAAATCGAAGTGCGCGGCAAGCGCCTCGCCGCCACCGTCACCCCGCTGCCCTTTGTCCCCCACCGCTACCACCGTTGAGGAGCTTTTCCATGCCGCTCTACTATACCCAGGACCACGAATGGATCGACGTCGAGGGCGACACCGGCACCGTCGGCATCACCGATTATGCGCAGAGCCAGCTGGGCGATATCACCTTCGTCGAACTGCCTGACGCGGGCAGCAGCGTGAAGAAGGGCGATGCCCCCTGCGTGGTCGACAGCGTCAAGGCCGCCTCGGATGCTTACGCACCGGTCAGCGGCACGGTCACGGAGGCCAACGCGGCGCTCGAAGGTGAGCCCGAGCTGGTCAACACCGATCCCGAACAGGGCGGCTGGCTGTTCCGGCTGACCTTGGCCGATGCGGGTGAGCTTGACGGCCTGATGGACCGGGCCGCCTACGACGAATACGTGGCGGGCTTATAACCAATAAATCCTCCCCCTCTGGGGGAGGTGCCCCGCAGGGGCGGTGGGGGCCTGACCAAGCTCATAGCCCCCACCGTCAGCCCCTTTGGGGCTGCTACCTCCCCCAGAGGGGGAGGATCGTGAAGGAACAGATTGAATGCGTTACCTCCCCCTGACTCAGGACAACCGCACCGCCATGCTCGGCGTGATCGGCGCTGCAACCATCGACGACCTGTTCGTCGATGTGCCCGCCGAAGCGCGCCTTTCGGGTCCGATTGCTGGCCTCCCGCTCCACGCCAGCGAGATGGCGGTCGAGCGGCACATGGGCGCGCTGGCGGGGCAGAACCTGAGTGCCGGGGCTGCACCGTTCTTCCTCGGGGCGGGGGCCTACCGGCATCACATCCCGGCCTCGGTCGATCACCTGATCCAGCGCGGCGAGTTCCTGACCGCTTATACCCCGTATCAGCCCGAAATCGCGCAGGGGACGCTGCAAGTGCTGTTCGAATTCCAGACCCAGGTCGCGCGGCTGTTCGGGGTCGAAATTGCCAATGCCTCGATGTACGATGGCTCGACCGCGTGCTGGGAAGCGGTGGCGATGGCGGGGCGCGTGACCAAGCGCAGCCGTGCGGTGTTGTGCCGCGGGCTCCACCCGCACTACGCCGCGACCGTGGCGACGATGGCCAAGTTCACCGGCGACACGATCGATTACCGCACCCCCAAGCTGGAAGCCGAGACCGACACCGCCGGGGTGATCGCGGCGATTGACGATCAAACGTCCTGTGTGGTGGTCCAATACCCCGACATCCTTGGTCGCATCCCCGATCTCGCCGCGATTGCCGAGGCCGCGCATGCCAAGGGCGCGCTGCTGGTGGCGGTGGTGACCGAACCGGTCGCACTCGGCCTGCTCGAAGCGCCGGGCAACCTGGGTGCCGATATCGTGGTGGGTGAGGGCCAGTCGATCGGCGTCGGCCTCCAGTTCGGCGGGCCGTACCTTGGCCTGTTCGGCTGCCGCGAAAAGTTCGTGCGGCAAATGCCCGGGCGTTTGTGCGGTGAGACGGTCGATGCCGAGGGCAAGCGCGGCTTTGTGCTCACCCTCTCGACCCGCGAGCAGCATATCCGGCGCGAGAAGGCGACCAGCAATATCTGCACCAATGCCGGACTCTGCGCGCTCGCGTTCAGTGTGCACATGACCTTGCTCGGCGGCACGGGCCTCGCCAAACTGGCGCGGGTCAACCACGCACGCGCGCAGCAAGCGGCCCAGCGGCTGGCGCAAGTGCCCGGCGTGTCTGTCCTCAACACCGCCTACTTCAACGAGTTTACCGTGGTGCTCCCGCGAGATGCGCGCGACGTGGTGCGCGAACTGGCTGAGCGCAAGATCCTCGGCGGGGTCTCGCTCGGGCGACTCTATCCGGCGGCGGGCGAGCTGGCCAATGGCTTACTCGTGACGGCGACCGAGACGACAACGGCCGAGGATATCGAAGCCCTGGCCACTGCGCTGGAAGGAGTGCTGGCATGACCGCGCCCAACACCGCCGGCTGGCGGCCCGAAATGGGCCCGGCGCAGCACCCCGATCACGAAGACGCGCCGCGCCTCACCCACAGCGGTGACCGCGCGCTGATGCTCGAGGAGGCGCTGATCTTCGAGCTCGGCCGGTTCGACGCGACCGGGGTTGATATCGACGAGCCCGAGCTTGAGCCGATGAGCGCGCTGTCGGGCTTCCTGCGCCAGGCTGCTCCCGCGCTGCCCGGGCTGACCGAGCCCGAAACCGTGCGCCACTACACCCGGCTCAGCCGCCAGAACTACGCGATCGATCTCGGGCCGTTTCCGCTCGGCTCGTGCACCATGAAGCACAACCCGCGGCTTAACGAGAAGGTTGCGCGGATGGCCGGGTTTGCCGACATCCATCCGCTCCAGCCGGTCTCGACGGTGCAGGGCGGGCTGAAGGTTATCAACGAACTGGCCCACTGGCTGATCACGCTGACTGGGATGCAGGGGGTCGCCATGACGCCCAAGGCCGGCGCGCATGGTGAGTTGTGCGGGGTCTTGTGCATCAAGGCTGCGATTACCGCGCGCGGCGAAGACCGCACCGTGATGCTGGTGCCAGAAAGTGCGCATGGCACCAATCCCGCTACTGCCGCATTTGCGGGCTTCAGCATCGAGAACATCCCCGCGACTGCCGAAGGCCGCGTCGATTTTGCCGCGCTCACCGCGCGGCTCGGGCCGGATGTCGCGGGGGTGATGATTACCAACCCCAACACTTGCGGGCTGTTCGAGCGCGACATGAAGGCGATCTCCGACGCGGTCCACGCGGCGGGGGGCTATGTCTATTGCGACGGCGCGAACTTCAACGCGATCGTCGGCAAGGTCCGCCCGGGCGACCTGGGCATCGATGCGATGCACATCAACCTGCACAAAACCTTCTCCACCCCGCACGGCGGCGGCGGGCCGGGGTCGGGGCCGGTGGTGCTGTCCAAGGCGTTGTGCCCGTACGGTCCGATCCCCTTCACCGAACTGTTTGAGGACGGTCACTTGACGCTGGTCGAGGAAGAGACTGCTGCGACGCGCCAGCCGCACAGCTTCGGGCGGATGGCGGCCTTCCACGGCCAGATGGGCATGTTCACCCGCGCGCTGACCTACATCCTCAGCCACGGGGCCGACGGCTTGCGCCAGGTCGCCGAGGATGCGGTGCTCAACGCCAATTACGTGCTGCGCAGCCTCGACGACGTGCTCGATGCGCCGTTTGGCGCGGCCGGGCCGTGCATGCACGAGGCACTGTTCAACGACGACAACCTGCCCGACGGCTTCTCCACGCTCGATATCGCCAAAGGGCTGATCGACGAGGGCTTCCACCCGATGACGGTCTATTTCCCGCTGGTGGTCCACGGTGCGATGCTGATCGAGCCAACCGAGACCGAGAGCAAGGCCGGGCTCGATCGGTTCATCGGCTCGATGCGCAGCCTTGCAAGCCGTGCCAAGGCGGGCGATACCAGCCTCAAGAGCGCGCCGCACTTCGCGCCGCGCCGCCGGCTGGACGAGACTCAGGCTGCGCGCAGGCCGGTGTTGGCGTGGCGGGGCGATAGCGGCGAATAGGGGCGCGAGCATGGATCCGAAACTGCTGTCGACGGTGCTGCCGATCGTCATCATCGCAGTCGTGTTCGCGCTGCGCTTCCGCAACCTCAACAAGCCGCGTCCGTTCAACGCCGGCCGGCTGTGGCTGATCCCGGCGATTATCGCGGTGGCGGCAGGGTTCTTCCTGGTCAGCTTTCCGCCGAGCGCGCTAGGCTGGCTGATCATGGTCTTCGCCGCGCTGATCGGCGCGTTCGCCGGGCTCAAGCGCGGCCAGTTGATGCACCTTGAGCGTGATCCGCAGACCGGCGGCTTGCTGATGCGCCAGTCGCCCGCGGCGCTGCTGTTCGTGTTCGCGATCCTCGCCGCGCGGCGCGTGATTGCATTCGAAACCGGATCCAGTTCAGGAGTTCAGGCTGACGCCAGCGGCCATATCCCGCCCGCGGCGCTGCTCGTTACCGATGGCCTGATGGCCTTTGCCCTCGCGATGGTGGTGCTGATGCGCTGGACGCTGTGGCAGCGCGCCAAGGCGGTGCCGCCGCACCTCGAAGGGGTCTCGTAAGCCCATGTGGAACGCGCTGTTCGCCGCGACCAACCTGCTGGCGGTGGCTGGCTGGCTGCTGCTCGCCGCCGGCCCGCGCAAGCCCGCGGTGCACAGCTTGATCATGTATCTCGGGGTCGCGATGCTGTGCCTGACCTACACCGTGATGTTCGCGCTGTTCCTCAGCGGCGCAGTCGATCCGGGGCGCGTCGCGGGGGCCGGGCAGCCCGGGTTCGGCTCGATCGAGGGGGTGCGCGCGTTCTTTGCCAGCGACGGCGGTGTGGTGATCGGCTGGACGCACTATCTGGCGTTCGACCTGTTCACCGGGCTGTGGATCGCGAGCGATGCCGATAACAAGCAGTTCGGGCGGCTGGTCCAGCTGCCATTCCTACTGGCGACCTTCATCGCCGGACCGGTCGGCCTGCTTGCCTGGCTGATCGTGCGCGAGCGCCGGGCCCGGGCGAAGGGGCGGGGCTAGCCCTGCGGACTTGGCGGCGCGTCGGCGGTTTCGGGGGTCAGGCTGAGCATTTCGATCCGCGGCGTGGCTTCGCGCGTGCGCAGATGCGTGCCGGTTTCGCCTTCGGTAACCCGCGCGGTCAGGGTGTAGCGCTCGATCATGTAAAACCCAGGAGCGGAATCGGCGTCCTTGCGCAGCGGAGCATAGATCCGGCGGTTGACGTTGCCGAGCACCGGCTTGGCCCAAGCGACCGCGCCGGACGAGCGCAGCACCTCGGCATCGCTGACATGGCCGTCCTGCCCGACCCAGAACCCGACATCGACCCATTCGCCGTTGCGGTTGGTCGACCAGCGGGTCCAGGCGTCGCGCTGGTCTTGCTGGCCGGGCACCGGAATGCGCGGATCGATCCGGGTCAGCGGTTCGCTGTAGAGCAGCACCGGCCGGGTCGCTCCGCCTTTGGCCGCAAAGCTGCGCACCAGCGCATCGGTACTCGCGCCCGATCCGGACCTGCGATCTTCGCGTGCGCGCAAGACTTGTGCAGCGAGCACAAAATCGTCCGAACCGGGCAGCGGTTGGGCGATCAACACGTCGAGCAGGCCGTTGAGCTTGTTGCGGTTGGCCACGGTCGGCTCGGCATCATAGCGGGTTCGGGCGATCAGCGCGCGGCGCAGCCGGGCGAAGCTGGCGACGCGGTACTGCTTGGCCGCCAGCGCGCGGGCCTCGGCCCCGGCGTAGATGTCTTCGGCCTCATTGGGATAGCCCAGTTTGGCACGGCTGTCGCCGACTTCGACCTGAGCGACGAGGGTGCGGAAATCGTTCTCGCCGTAGCCCGACTTGAGCGTGTCGCGCATGTCGAGCACCGATAGCTGGAAGTCCTTGGCCTCGCCCATATGCTCGGCCACGCGGCTGTTGGCGCGCAGCAGGTTCGAGACTTCGAGCGGATAGGTCTTGCCGTGCTTGCGGTTACGCCCGAGCGAGGCATGCAAGGTGCGCTGCGATCCGGGGTAGTCGCCCGCGACGAACTGGTTCTCGGCATGCGCCACGCTCGCCGCAACATCCTGATCGGGCGGGCAGCGCCGTGCGAGGCAAGCGGCAAGGTTGGCGGCGGTGTCTTTGAGCGACTTGCCCGTGACGACGATATCGGCGCTGGCCGGAGCCCAGCACAGGCTCATGGCGGTGGCCGCGAAACCCAGCCTTAGTGAACGTCGCACGCAAAATCTCCCCAATCCAGCCATCTGGAAAGATTAGACCAGATGCATTTGGGCGGCAAACGGGGCTCGATCAACGGTGATCCGCGCCGGATCAGCGGATCGCGCGATCGCCCGCTTCGCCGACCGACTGGATATCGCGGCCGACACCTTTGACGGTGTTGCAAGCTGCCGCGCCGAGCACGAGGCCACTGGCTGCCAAGGCGAGTACAAGTTTCTTGAGCATGATCTTCTCCGTACATTGCATCGGGGGCGACGCTACACCTGCTGTTTTAACGCACGGTTGATGTTTGTGTTGCCGTGGGTGATCCGCTGACCGGCTATTCGCCACTGCTCGCCGCAGCTGGCGGGGCGCGGCGGTGGAGTTTCTGCTCGCGCCAGGCGATCACGCCGCCCGCGGCGATGATCACCGGCGCGCCCCACCAGGTTGCCGCCGGGGGCAGCTCGTTCCACACCAGCCAGCCGTACAGCGTTGCCCAGACCAGCGCCGAATAATCCATCACGATCACGCTGGCGACCTGACCATAGCGCAGCGATGCGGTCAGCAGCAGCTGGCCCACGCAGCCGAGCACACCGCCCGATATGAGCAGGAACCACTGCCACGCGGTATGCTGCGTATAGACGAATGGCAGCACCGCGAGCAGCAGCGGCGAAGACAGTGCAGCAAACCAGAAAACGATCGACAGCGGCTCGTCGGTCCGCCCCAGATCGCGCACCTGGATGCTGATCAACGCCACCATCAGGCCTGCGCCAAGACCCACCGCCGCACCGAGCGGGGGGATCAGCGCATGGCCCGGCTGGGCGATGATCACGACCCCGGCAAAGCCCAACGCCACCGCCAGCCAGCGCACCGGGCCGACTTTCTCGCGCAGCAGCAGCGCCGAGAGGATCACCGCGAAGACCGGCGTGGTGAACCCCAGCGTGGTGCTCACCGCAAGCGGGAGGAGCAGCGGCGCGCCAAACGTGAAGAACATGCCCGTAAGTCCAAGCATGGCGCGTCGCCCATGGCTGCCGATGCGCTGCGTTTTGAGCCGCGAGACCTGCCCGCGCAGCGCCAACCAGCCGAAAATGAGGACAACCGACGGAACCTGACGCCAAAACAGGATTTCGACAAACTGCACCCCGGTCCCGGCGGTGTACTTGACCAGCATCATCAGCGTAGTCAGCACCGCGACCGCCATCAGCCGCAGGCCCAGCGCGAGCATCGGTTGCTGCACGGGCGGAGCGGGCTGGACTTGGCGCATGGTCGCGCTCTAACGCGCGAACATGGACTGGCAAGCGACGATCCGCGATAGCTTCGACGAACCCTGGGTGCGCTACCTGTTGTTGCCCGGATTGATCGCGCTGGCGCTGTCGGTCGCCGGCTGGCGCGGCGAGCGCCGCCGCAAGGGCCGCAGCGATCCCGACGCGGTCAGCTGGGTGCCGTGGGTTGCGGTGACATTCTGGAGCAGCTTTGCCGCGATGCTGCTACTGGCTTTGGCATTCAAGGCGTGGCTGGAGAGCCGCTAAACCCTACAAACACGCCTCAAGATACGCCTGATCGAACCCGAACTGGCGGGCCTTTTCGAGCGTGTAGGGGCGCAGGCCAGAAGGGCGGAATTCGCCGATGATCGTGCCGTCTTCGCTTTCGTCGAGGTATTCGAACTTGAACAGCGACTGGGTGACGATCACGTCGCCTTCCATCCCGATCACTTCGGTGATCTCGGTGGTGCGGCGCGAACCGTCGCGGAGGCGCTTGACCTGGACGATGATGTCGACCGATTCGGCGATCTGGCGGCTGATGGCTTCCTTGGGGATCTTGATGTCGCCCATCAGGATCATGTTTTCCATCCGGCCGAGACATTCGCGCGGGGAGTTGGCGTGCAGCGTACACATCGAACCATCATGGCCGGTGTTCATCGCGGCGAGCAGATCGAACGCTTCCGCGCCGCGAATTTCGCCCAGAATGATCCGGTCTGGCCGCATCCGCAGCGCGTTCTTGACCAGATCGCCGATGGTGATCGCGCCCTGGCCTTCAAGGTTGGGCGGACGTGTTTCGAGCGGCAGCCAGTGCGGCTGCTGGAGACGGAGTTCGGCGGCGTCTTCGATCGTCAGCACGCGCTCACCCGGGTCGATCATCTTCGACAGCGCATTGAGCATGGTGGTCTTGCCCGAACCGGTACCGCCCGAGATGACGATGTTCATCCGGCAGGCGCCCGCGATCTTCAAGGTGGTCGCCATCTTCTCGCTCATCGAGCCGAATTCCTTGAGCATATCGATGGTGATCGGCTTTTCGGAAAACTTACGAATCGAGATCGCGGTGCCGCGCAGCGACAGCGGCGGGACAATGACGTTGACGCGGCTGCCATCCTTGAGGCGGGCATCGGCCAGCGGGGTGGTCTGGTCGACGCGGCGGCCGACCTGGTTGACGATCCGCTGGGCGATCTGGAACAGATGCTGCTCGTCGCGGAAGCGGATCGGAGCAAGCGTCAGCCGGCCCTTCTTTTCAATGTAGGTCTGGTCCGGGCCATTGACCATGATGTCCGAAATATCGGGATCGTTGAGCAATTCCTCAAGCGGGCCGAACCCGAGCAATTCGTCGATCAGCACCTTTTCGAGCGCAAACTGTTCGCGCCGGTTGAGCGTGACCTTCAGTTCGGCCAGCACTTCGATGATGATCGGGCGGAATTCCTCGCTCAGCTCGTCTTTGCTGAGTGTAGCGGCGGCCTCGGGATCGACCCGTTCAAGCAGGCGCGGCAGCACCTGCTCCTTGATCTTGTGGACCGAGGCCTCGAAGCCCTCGGCGTTATACTGGTTTTCATGGACGCTGTTGACGCGGTCGGCGAGCCGGGTCATCGCGTCGGCATTCTTGTTGTTCATGCCGCCATCGAGCGGAGGCAGTGCCATCGCGCTGTCTTCACCGGGCAGCGGCGGGAATTGATCGCCGCCAGTGGGCACGGGATTCTGCGATTTGGCTTGTTCCGAGCCGCCCTTCATCGGGCGAGCGACACCAAATTGCGGGCGCGCGCCGGGTTCCATGCTACCCGCACCATTGCGTCGACCAAAAGCGCTCATCGTGTCCAAACCTCTGATATTTGAGGACTAGCATGCATCAACATGCCTTCCCCTTGGCTTATCGGAATGGTGAATAACCACTAAACTTTGAGGATTTCCTAATGGCTGGAACCATAATGCAGCGCTCGGCAATAAGGTCGCGCTCTTTGCAGTGCATGTCCGAGGCGCTACAGGCGCGGTTCACCGCCGGGACGCAAATGACCAGCTTATGAAAAAACTGTTTCTGGCCGCACTGCTACTGGCCGCTCCTTTGTCCGCACAAACCGTGGCGCAGCCGGTGCTCCCGGCCTGGCTCGCCGGGGTCTGGGCGATGCAAGACGGGGCCAACTGGGCCGACGAACTGTGGACCGACCCGCGCGGCGGAGTGATGCTGGGTCTGTCGCGCAGCGGCTTTGGCCCCGACCTCAAAAGCTGGGAGCTAACCCAGATCAAGACCCGCAAGGACGGCTCGCTCGCTTATATTGCGCAGGTCGATGGCCAGCCGCCGGTCGAGTTTCCACTGGTGCTGATCAGCGCCGAGGCGATCGAATTTGCCAACCCGGCGCACGATTACCCGCAGCGGATCCGTTACTGGCGCCAGGGCAAGCTGCTGATGGCGGAGATTTCCAAGCTCGACGGCAGCCAGACGGTGCGGTGGAATTATCGCCCGGTGGTGCCGCCGCGCGATCAGGTGGAGTAACGGCAATGCGGGCGCGGCAATTCAGTCAGGTCGATGTGTTTACGCAGGTAGCGTTCAAGGGCAACCCGGTCGCGGTGGTGCTCGATGGCGAGGGGCTGTCCTTCGCCGAGATGCAGGGATTTGCGAACTGGACGAACCTGTCTGAGACGACCTTTGTCCTTCCGCCGAGCGATCCGGCGGCCGATTACCGGGTGCGGATATTCACCCCCAAGGCCGAACTGCCGTTCGCCGGGCATCCGACGCTGGGCACGGCGCATGCGGTGCTTGAGGCGGGGATCGCGGCTGCCCAGAACGGCAAGCTGGTCCAGCAATGTGCGGTCGGGCTGGTCGAGCTGACTCTGGCCAATGGCGCGCTGTCGTTTCGCCTGCCGCGCTATGCGGTGAACGATGCCCCGGGCGGGGATGAGGCGGCAGCGTGGATTGGTGGCTCCGCGCTGAATGGCCCGGCGAAAGCAGTCGATGTCGGCCCGGTCTGGTTGATCGCCGAACTGGCCGAGATCGAAGCGCTGGAAAATCTGCAGCACGATCCGGCGCGGCTGACCGCCTATTACGAGCGACACGGCCTGACCGGAGCGACGCTCTATGCCGCGCAGGGCGAGCGCGTGGTGGTCCGCAGCTTTGCCCCGGGCGACGGCATCCCCGAGGACCCAGTTTGCGGCAGCGGCAACGGCGCGGTCGCGGCGTACCGGCTGGCCTTGGGTCAGATTGGCGACGGCAGCGCTTATCGCGCCAGCCAGGGCCGCCAACTCGGCCGCGACGGCTGGATCGACATCCGCATCGACGGGACAGACATCCACGTCGGCGGGAATTGCGTCACTTGTGTGCGGGGTGAGGTCCAACTCTAAATTTACGTCTCTGCGCTAATGCCGCGCGGATGGGGCAGATCGCAGCCACCGACGGACTGCCAAAACCGGGCGCGATTGCGCCGGGGCTGTCGCTGTACCTCGAGCTGTTGCGCCTGCTCGCGGCGACCGAGGTTGTGCTGTTCCACATCAATGGCTTTGCTCTGCTGGGCGGCCACCGCGCGGTATGGAATGCGTTCGGGCATGAAGCGGTGGTGGTGTTCTTTGTGCTCTCGGGTTTCGTCATCGCCTTCGCCGCGCAGACCCGCGAGCACACGCCAACGGCCTATGCGGTCAGCCGCCTGACGCGGATTTATTCGGTCGCGCTGCCGTGCCTGCTGGCGACCTTGCTGTTCGACCGGATCGGGCTGGCCTTGGTGCCGCAGCTTTACGATGGGCTGGTCACCGATGGCTCGGTGCTGGTGCGGCTGGTGCTGGGCGGGCTGTTTCTCAACGAAAGCTGGGCAGTCTCAGCCCAGATGTTCTCGAACACGCCCTATTGGTCGATTGCTTACGAGTTCTGGTACTACCTGATCTTTGCCGGGCTGTTCTATTTCCGCGGCTGGCAGCGGGTGGCATTGACTGCGCTCGCTTGCCTGATCGCGGGCTACAAGATCCTGCTGCTGTTCCCGATCTGGGCGCTGGGCTGGGGGGTCTATCACTGGAGCCAAACGCATCGGGTCAGCCCGGCGCTCGGCCTGCTCCTGTTCGTCCAGCCGGCGCTGGTCCTGTACCTTGACGACAACCTGAGCTGGACTCGCCATGCAGGTGAATGGCTGGCGGGGGTGATGGGCCAGGACAACTGGCGCGCCGGGCTGAGCTGGTCGCGCTACGTGCTGACCGATACACTGCTTGGGCTGTCGATGGCGGCGCATTTTGTCGGGGCGCAGGCGCTTAGCCCGTGGCTGGAGCGCGCGTTGCGGCCAATCGCACGCCCGGTCAAGTGGCTCACCGCCCGCTCGTTCACGCTGTATCTGTTGCATCAACCGGCGATGCTGCTGGCAGGTGCGGCGCTGATCACGCTGGGGGTTCCGTTGCTCGGCTCGTGGAGCGTATTCCTCGCCACCTGGGGGATTGTGCTCGCGGTCGCGCAGGTCAGCGAATTGCAGAAGCACCGGCTCAAGCCGCTGGTGGTTTGGCTGCTGGATTGGCCGGGGCGGATCCTGGCGCAGCGCCGCACGGCGGTTCCGGCGGAATGAATAAGGGCGGCCCGATGGACCGCCCTTTTCAATTGCGCTGCCCGAAGGCGACTAGCCCTCGACGTATTCCGCCAAGACGGTCAGCCCGTTCTCACCGACTTCGGCAAACCCGCCCTGGATCATCACCAGTTCGGGCGCCGCGCCTTCGGTCTTGAAGACCTGCAGCGCGCCGTCGCGGATCGTTGACATGACCGGGGCGTGGCCTTCGAGCACGCCGAAGTCGCCCTCGGTGCCGGGCACGGTGACCATATAAACCTCTTCCGAGCGGACGAGGCGGGCCGGGGTGACGAGTTCGAAGTGGAGCATTTGGTTTCTCCCCCCTCCCGCTTGCGGGAGGGGTCGGGGGTGGGTCTGTGTGCTTGAGGCAGGACTGGCCCACCCCTAACCCCTCCCGCAAGCGGGAGGGGGACTTTTGTTTAAGCCTCGTCAGCCAGCTTCTTGGCCTTGGCGATCGCTTCGTCGATCCCGCCGACCATATAGAAGGCGTTTTCGGGCAGGTGATCGTATTCGCCGTCGACCACTGCCTTGAAGCTTTTCACGGTGTCTTCGACCTGGACGAACTTGCCCGGGATGTTGGTGAACACTTCGGCGACGTGGAACGGCTGGCTGAGGAAGCGCTGGATCTTGCGTGCGCGCATGACCGTCAGCTTGTCCTCTTCGGACAGCTCGTCCATCCCCAAAATGGCGATGATGTCCTGCAGGCTCTTGTACTTCTGCAGCGTTTCCTGAACCCGCCGGGCGGTTTCATAGTGCTCTTGGCCCACGACTGCGGGGGTCAGCACGCGGCTGGTCGAATCGAGCGGATCCACCGCCGGGTAGATGCCCAGTTCCGAGATTGCGCGGTTCAGCGTGGTGGTCGCGTCCAGGTGAGCAAACGAGGCGGCAGGCGCGGGATCGGTAAGATCGTCGGCCGGCACGTAGATCGCCTGGACCGAGGTGATCGAGCCCTTGTTGGTCGAGGTGATGCGTTCCTGCAGCTGGCCCATGTCGGTGGCGAGCGTCGGCTGGTAGCCCACCGCCGAAGGAATACGGCCCAAGAGCGCCGACACTTCCGAACCGGCTTGCGTAAAGCGGAAGATGTTGTCGACGAAGAACAGCACGTCCTGGCCTTCTTCGTCGCGGAAATATTCGGCCATCGTGAGCCCCGACAGCGCCACGCGGGCACGCGCACCCGGAGGCTCGTTCATCTGGCCGAACACCAGCGCCACCTTCGAACCTTCGGGGGTCGGGTTGCCGTCCTTGTCCTTGGCGATAACCCCGGCGTCGAGGAATTCGTGGTACAGATCGTTGCCTTCGCGGGTGCGCTCACCCACGCCGGCGAACACCGAAACCCCGCCGTGGCCCTTGGCGATGTTGTTGATCAGTTCCTGGATCAGCACCGTCTTGCCCACCCCAGCGCCGCCGAACAGTCCGATCTTGCCGCCCCGCGCATAAGGCGCGAGCAGGTCGATGACTTTGATGCCCGTCACGAGGATCGCCGCTTCGGTCGACTGGTCGACAAACGGCGGGGCTTCGGCGTGGATCGGGTTGCGCTTGGCTGCGCCGACCGGGCCTTGCTCGTCGATCGGCTCACCGATCACGTTCATGATCCGGCCGAGCGTCATCGGGCCGACCGGCACGGTGATCTGCGATCCGGTCGCCGTCACTGGCTGGCCGCGCGTGAGGCCGTCGGTCGCGTCCATCGCGATGGTGCGAACGGTGTTTTCACCCAGGTGCTGCGCAACTTCGAGCACCAGCCGGTTGCCGTTGTTGTCGGTTTCGAGCGCCGAGAGAATCGCCGGCAGCTCGCCGTCGAAGGTCACGTCGACGACGGCGCCGATGACCTGGCTGATCTTGCCGGTTCCGGCGGTGATGGCGGCCTTCGGGGCTGCCTTGGTCTTGGTGGCGGTGGCCATGGTCTTTTCCTTGCCTTTGATTTCGTCAGATCAGAGCGCTTCAGCGCCCGCGATAATCTCGATGAGTTCGGTCGTGATCGCGGCCTGGCGGCTGCGGTTGTACTGGATGGTCAGCTTCTGGATCAGATCGCCCGCATTGCGCGTGGCGTTGTCCATGGCGGTCATCGATGCGCCTTGCTCCGACGCCTGATTTTCGAGCAATGCGCCGAACAGCTGGGTCTTGAGGTAGCGCGGGAGCAGGTCGGCGAGGATTTCGTCTTCCTCGGGCTCGTACTCCACCGCCGCGCCGCCGCTGGTGGTTGCGGCGACATCAGGTGCGGGCACCGGGATGATCTGCCGATGCGTCGGTTCCTGCACCAGGGCGCTGCGGAAGCGCGAATAGAACAGGTGCGCGACGTCGAACTTGCCCGCCTCGTACAGCGCGATCAGCTCGCCAGCCACGTTGGAGGCTTCGGCAAAGCCGGGCTCGCGAACTTCGGTGGTGTCATACGATGCGGCGATCGCTTGCGGGTAAGCGCGGCGGATCACCGCGCGGCCCTTGCGGCCGATCAGGTAGAACAGCACGGTTTTGCCGGCGGCGTCGAGCGCCTTCGCCTCGACCAGTGCGGCCTTGACGATGTTGGCGTTGAATGCGCCCGCCAGGCCCTTGTCCGAATTGGCGACGACCAGCAGATGGACCTGGTCTTTGCCGGTCCCGGCCATCAGCTTGGGCGCGCCGTCGTTACCGGCAACTTTGCTCGACAAGCTGGCCATCACTGCGGCAAAGCGCGTGGCATAGGGCCGCGCGGCCTCGGCATTGGCCTGCGCCTTGCGCAGCTTGGCGGCGGCGACCATCTGCTTGGCCTTGGTGATCTTCTGGGTCGATTTGACCGAGTTGATCCGCCCTTTGAGTTCCTTAAGCGAGGCCATGAAGCCTTACCCTTTCAAGTGG
>JANYGC010000035.1 GCA_025359425.1 Sphingomonadaceae bacterium | reverse complement strand
CAGCGCGGTTTGCTCGA
This sequence comes from Sphingomonadaceae bacterium, assembly GCA_025359425.1. Lineage (GTDB taxonomy): Bacteria > Pseudomonadota > Alphaproteobacteria > Sphingomonadales > Sphingomonadaceae > Novosphingobium. Next base: position 8,795 of record JANYGC010000035.1, on the reverse strand, counting down.
TGTGGGCCTTTTGCCCGGAGCGCGTGGCGATCCAGCAGCCGACCACGATCAGCGCTGCGCCGGCCACCGTGGGCGCGGTCAGGGTCTCGCCGAACATCAGCCAGCCCATGATCGCGGCCCAGATGAACGCCGAGTATTCGAGCGGGAGCAGGACCTGCGTTTCCTCGCGGGCGTAGCCCCACGAGATCAGCATCAGCGAGACGGTCGCCAGCACCGCCGAGCCGCCGATGCTGAACCACACGCCGCTCGGCGGGATTTGCGCGAGCCAAGGGCTAAGGAAGCCGAGGAACAGCGCGGTGAACACCGCCTGGAACGCCGCCACTTCGCGCGGCGGGGCCAGCTGCGCCTGCTTGCGCTGGAGGATGAGGTTCCACGCATAGAGCACCGCCGAGGTCAGGATCGCGGCAATCCCCAGCGCGGCATCGTGGCTGTAGCCATCACCGCGCATCCGCGCCCCGGCGATCACCACCACCCCGGCGAGGCCGAGCAGCGAGGCGAAGACCGCGCGCCTGCCAACGCTTTCGCCGAGCAGCACTGCGGCCAGGTACAGCGCGATCAGCGGCGCGATGAAGCTGATCGCCATGCCCTCGGCGAGCGGCAGATACTTGAGCCCCCAGAAGAATGCGGTCGCCATCAGCGATGAATTGAGCCCGCGCACCGCGTGGAGCCGCAGCACTTGCCCGCGCGGCCAGATCCCGCCCGATAGCTTCCACAAGGGCAGCATCACCAAAGCGCTGGCGAGCGAGCGCCACAGCATCGCGTTATAAGCGCCCACCGCCAGGCTCGCGCCTTTCATCAGCCCGTCCATCACGCTGAACGAGGCGATCCCTGCGGCAACCGTAAGGAACGGCATCAGATGGTGATGGGGGCGGGCCATGCGCCCCCAATAGCCAGAGCCCGCTCGCTTGGCGACTTAGAGCGTCTTGATGATCCCCGAAAAGTCGCTCCCGCCGCTGCCCGCTGCGGTGTAGTCTGCGTAGAGCTCCTCGGCGCGCTGTCCCATCGGGGTCTTTGCGCCGACGCTGGCCGCGGCTTCCATTGCCAGCTTGAGGTCCTTGAGCATCAGCGCGGCGGCGAAACCGCCCTGGTAGTCATTGTCGGCCGGCGACTGCGGTCCGACGCCAGGAACGGGGCAATACGAAGTCATTGACCACGACTGGCCCGAGGCCTTGCTCGAAATGTCGTAGAAGGTCTGCAAGTTCAGCCCGAGCTTGTCGGCCAGCGCAAAGGCCTCGCAAGTCGCAATCATCGTCGCGCCGAGGATCATGTTGTTGCAGATTTTCGCCGCCTGCCCCGCGCCCGACTGCCCGGCGTGGATCACCGCCTTGCCCATCGCGGCAAGGATCGGTTCGGCGCGCGCGAAGCCTGCATCGCTGCCGCCGACCATGAAGGTGAGCGTGCCGCCATTGGCGGCCGCGATCCCGCCCGAGACGGGCGCATCGACCATTTCGTGCCCGGCGGCGCGCGCCGCATCCTCAACCTTGCGCGCCGTGGCGACGTCGATCGTCGAGCAATCGAGCAGCAGCGCGGCAGTGGGCGCGTGGCCGATCACCTCGGCGGTGTAGACGCTCTCGACGATGGCCCCGTTCGGCAGCATCGAGACCACCGCATCGGTGCCCTGCACCGCTTCGCGCACGGTAGGCACCACGCTGCAACCGTTGCCCTGCGCGCGGCTGGCTGCTTCAGCGGAGAGATCGAAGGCGCGGACCTCGTGCCCGGCCTTGACGAGATTCGCGGCCATCCCGCCGCCCATGTTGCCAAGGCCAATGAAGGCGATCTTCATTTTACTTGCCCTTCCACACGCCCGACCGCTTCTCGATGAACGCTGCCATGCCCTCGGCCTTGTCCTCGGTCGCGGTGAGGACCTGAAAGATCCGGCGCTCCATCAGCAGGCCCTGATCGAGCGTGGTTTCGAACGCGGCGTTGACCATCTCCTTGTTGGCGATTGCGGCGAGCGGCGGCATCGCGGCGATCTCGGTGGCGGTCTTGAGCGCTTCCTCGACCAGCGAGGCCAGCGGCACAACCCGCGCGACGAGGCCCGAACGCTCGGCTTCCTCGGCGCCCATCATGCGGCCGGTCAGGCACATTTCCATCGCCTTGGCCTTGCCGATGGCGCGGGTCAGCCGCTGCGATCCGCCCATGCCGGGGCCGACGCCGAGCTTGATCTCGGGCTGGCCGAACCGGGCATTTTCCGACGCGATGATGAAGTCCGCCATCATCGCCAATTCGCACCCACCGCCCAGTGCAAAGCCATTGACCGCGGCGATCCACGGCTTGCGCGTGGCCTTGACCACGTGGCTGGTCCAGCGGCTGAAGAAGTCCTCGGCGTAGAAATCGGCGGCCGGCTTGTCGCCCATTTCCTTGATGTCGGCGCCCGCCGCAAAGGCCTTCTCGCCCGCGCCGGTCAGCACCGCGCAGCGCTGGCCGGGATCGGCCTCGAACGCGGCAAAGGCCGCGATCAGCTCTTCGAGCACCGCGGCGTTGAGCGCGTTCAATGACTGGGGCCGGTTCAGCGTGATCAGCGTCACCGCTCCGCGCTGTTCGGTGAGGATGGTCTCGTAGGTCATCCGGGTTTCCATTCTTCATCCGCCGGCAGGGCTGCGAAAATGCTGTCGATCAATTCGTCGCTCACCTCTTCCGGGGTGGCGGGGTTCCACTTGGGCGCACCATCCTTGTCGACGATCACCGCGCGGACGCCTTCGGCGAAATCGGGCCGGGTCAGCACGCGCGACGCGATGCGGTATTCCATGACCATGTTGTCGGCAAAATCGCTCAGCTTGGCACTCTCCGCCAGCTGGCGCAGCGCGACTTTGCAGGTTTGCGGGCTCTTGGTGCGCAAAGTGGCCAGTTCCTTGGCGGCCCAGTCGCTGGCATCGGCTTCAAGACTGGCGATGATGTCTTCGAAGCGGTCCGAGGCAAAGTGCCTGGCGATCTGCCCGGCATTGGCTTCGATCCGCGCGGGCGGCGGGGTGACCGCGAGCGCCGACAAGACTCCGCCTGGCTCGTGTCCGGCAGCGATCCGCGCCTTGGCTTCGCCCAGCGCATCGTGCGGCAAATAGTGTGTCGCGAGGCCCGCCCACGTGCACTCGGCCCCGTCGAGCCGCGCGCCGGTCAGCGCGAGGAACTGCCCGATCCGCCCCGGCATCCGCGACAGGTACCAGCCGCCGCCCACGTCAGGAAACAGCCCGATCCCGGTTTCGGGCATGGCGAGGCGGGTGTTCTGGGTCGCGACGCGGAACTTCGCGGGCTGCGAAATGCCGACCCCGCCGCCCATCGTGATCCCGTCCATGAACGCCACCACCGGCTTGGGGTAGGTGAAGATCTGGTGGTTGAGCTGGTATTCGTCGTGAAAGAACTGACGCCCCGAAACACCGCCGTCGTTCAGCGCCGAATTGCGCAGGAAGGCGATGTCGCCGCCCGCGCAGAACCCGCGGCCTTCCGCATGGTCGATGATCACGCTTTCAACACCCGGATCGCCCTGCCATTCGCTCAGCGCCGCGCTCATTTCATGGCACATCGGCAGCGTCAGCGCGTGCAGCGCTGCCGGGCGGTTGAGCGAGAGGAACCCGGCGGAGCCTTCGCGGGTGGTGAGGATGTCTCCCACTAGATCCTCCCCCGTTGGGGGAGGTGGCAGCGCACAGCGCTGACGGTGGGGGCCTGAGAGGGCGAACGACGAGCCCCCTCCGCCCCTGCGGGGCACCTCCCCCAGCGGGGGAGGATCTTTGCTTGTCGCATCATTGCCGCAGCAAGTCCCGGCCGATGATCATCCGCATCACCTGGTTGGTTCCTTCAAGGATCGAATGGACCCGCAGGTCGCGCCAGAAGCGTTCGATCGGGTAGTCCTTCAGATAGCCGTAGCCGCCGAACAGTTGCAGCGCATCGTTGACGACCTTGCTGCCGCTGTCGGTGGCGAGCCGCTTGGCCATCGCCGAAAAGCGCGACTTGTCAGGTGCGCCCGAATTGACCTTGGCCGCCGCGAGATAGAGCAGCGCCCGCGCCGCTTCGACATCGGTCGCCATGTCGGCCAGCATGAACTGGGTGTTCTGGAAATCCGCTATGGGCTGACCGAACTGCTGGCGTTCCTTGGTGTATTTGACCGCCTCGTCGAGACAGCGCTGTGCTCCGCCGAGCGAACAGGCGCCAATGTTGAGCCGCCCGCCGTCGAGCCCGGCCATCGCGAAGCCGAACCCGTCGCCCTCTGCACCGACCCGGTTGGCGACCGGCACCCGGCAGTCCTCGAACACCACCTGCGCGGTGGGCGAGGCATTCCAGCCGAGCTTCTTCTCGGGCGCGCCGAACGACAGCCCGGGGGTGCCCTTTTCGACCACCAGGCACGAGATGCCCTTGGCCCCATTGTCGCTGGTGCGGACCATGCAGACGTAGATGTCGTTGTAACCCGCGCCCGAGATGAACTGTTTGGTGCCGTTGAGCACGTAATGGTCGCCGTCGAGTCGCGCGGTGGTCTTGAGTGCCGCTGCATCCGAACCAGAGCCGGGTTCGGTCAGGCAATAGCTGGCGATCTGCTCCATCGAGACCAGCCCCGGCAGGAACCGCGCCTTGATTTCATCGCCGCCGAAACGGTCGATCATCCACGCGGCCATGTTGTGGATCGAAATATAGGCGCTGGTGGCCGGGCAGCCGTAAGCCATCGCCTCCATGATCAGCGCGGCTTCCAATCGCCCCAGCCCGATTCCGCCGCTCTCCTCCGAGACGTAGATCGCGCCGAACCCCAGCTCGCCCGCGGCCTTCCATACCTCGACCGGATAGTGGCAGTCCTCGTCCCACTGCGCCGCGAACGGCGTGATCCGGTCGGCGGTGAACTTGCGCGCCATGTCCTGGATCGCGATCTGGTCGTCGGTGAGGGCAAACTGATCGGTCACAAAGGCCCCTGTCGGCTGCGGAAACGGGTAACAGCGCCGCGCTTAGCCTCACTTGCGCTGCTGTGCAATTCTGCCCGGCTAGCCGCAATGCGTGTATTTGTACGGCCCCGGCGGGGCATCTTCACCGAATTCCTGCTTGATCAGGACTTTGCCGCCGGGCTGGAGCGCGAGCGTCATATCGCGCATCCACTCCATCCCTTCGCCGCTGAAGGCATAGCTGGCGCGCAGCGCGGTTTCGCTGCGCTGGCCGACCTTGGCCAGTTTGGCGACCGATTCGTAGAATTTGATCGAGGTCGCGCCGATCGTGATCAGCCCCTTGTCATCGCCGCGGGTCGAGGTGCAATCGGCGGCGACCAGCCCCCAGCGCCCGCGCAATGCAGTTGGAATAGACTTTTCGGCCTGGTCTGCCGCCCCTTCGCTTGATGGCGCAGCGATCGGTGGCGCCGGTGCGGGCGGCGGTGCAACCGCCGCTTCGGTCAAAGCCGGGTCGGTCTTGGTGGCGGCGGGGTCTTGCCCTTTCGAGCACGCCGCGAGTGCCAGCGCGGCGGCCCCGGCGATCAGGTGGGAGCGTTTCATCGGGTTTTCCTTTTGAAGGCGTCAGCCAGATCAACGCTCGGGCCGGGCGGGCGTTCCGCTTTCTTGCGCCTCCCCTGTAACCGCCGCGGCGCTTGCCGCGAACCCGCCGCAGGGATAGGCTGGCGGGGACAAAGGGTGCAAGCATGAGCGAAGCCGAAACCGAGGCACCTCCGCCGCCCCAGCCCAAGGGCGGCGATCTGGTGCGGCGGCACAGTTTGGTCACCCGGTTGTGGCACTGGACCAATCTGGTCGCGGTCACGGTGATGCTGATGAGCGGGCTGATGATCTTCAACGCCCATCCGCGGCTCTATTGGGGGCAGTACGGCTCCAACGCGCCGGGGCATCCCGATCCGGCCTGGCTCGACTTGTCGCACGTGAATGGCGGGGTGCCGTTCCCGCCGTGGATTACGATCCCGTCGCACTACAGCCTGGCCGATGCGCGGCTGTGGCATTTTGCGTTTGCCTGGATTTTGGGGCTGGTAATCGCCGCTTACCTTCTGTGGTCGTTGATCTCGGGTCACCTCAAGCGCGACCTTGCGCCTCGGCCCGCCGAACTCGCGCCTGCGAATATTTGGCACGACATCAAGAACCACGCGCGGCTGCGCTTTCCCACTGGCCTTGCCGCGCTCAGATACCACATCCTGCAAAAGCTCGCATATGGCGGGGTCTTGTTCGTGCTGTTGCCCGGCGCAATCCTGACCGGGCTGACCATGTCGCCGGGGATGAACGCGGCGCTGCCGTTTCTGGTCGATGTGCTGGGTGGGCGGCAATCGGCGCGCTCGCTGCACTTCCTGTGCGCGTTCGGATTGGTCGCGTTCTTCTTCGTGCACATCGCGATGGTGGTGTTGGCCGGGCCGATCAACGAGGTCCGCTCGATGCTGACCGGCTGGTTCCGGCTGCCGCGCGAACGACCGGGCAAACAGGAGGAGGATGCAGCATGATCCTGTCACGGCGCAAATTGATCGGGATCGGCGCGGCGGGGGCGGGCGGGCTCTTGCTCGGCGGATGCGACCGGCTCAACGATTCGGAAACCTTCCGCGGCGTGCTGGGCGGCGCGACCGGGCTTAACCAGCGCACCCAGCGCCTGCTGATGGGGAACAGTCTGGCCAAGGAATTCACCGAGGCGGACATCTCCCCCGCGTTCAAGCCCAACGGCAGCACCAGCGTCGGCAATCCGGCCTACAAGGCGCAGCTGGCCGGCGGCTTTGCCGATTGGGCGCTGCGGATCGACGGGCTGGTCAAACAGCCGTTGTTGGTGCCGCTAAGCGCGCTCAAAACCATGCCGCAGCGCATCCAGATCACCCGGCATGACTGCGTCGAGGGGTGGAGCGCGATCGGCAAATGGCAGGGGCCGCAGCTCGGCACGCTGCTGGCCCAAGCCGGACTGTTGCCGTCGGCCAAGTACGCCGTGTTCCACTGCGCCGACGTGCTCGAAGGGGCACCTTATTACGAATCGATCGATCTGGTCGACGCGTTTCATCCGCAGACGATTCTCGCCTGGGCGATGAACGGTCAGCCACTAAGCGAACCGCACGGCGCGCCGATCCGGCTCAGGGTCGAGCGGCAACTGGGCTACAAGCAGGCCAAATACATCATGCGGATTGAACTGCGCGATACGCTCGCCGGACTGTACCGCGGCAAAGGCGGGTTTTGGGAAGATTCGCGCGGCTATCAGTGGTACGCCGGGATCTAGATAAGCTTGCGCACTTCTTCGGCGTTATAAAGCCACAGGTCGGCGCCTTCGCGCTGCACCCCGCCCATCGCCTGGTTGAACGCCGCCATGTGCGCGCTCTTGCCATGCGCGCCGAGCGCTGCGGCATCGCGCCAGCGTTCGGCAATGTGGATCAGGTCGGGATCGGCCACGTCGCGCGCAAACGAATAATGGATGCAGCCGTCCTCGGCAGTGGTCGCGGCGACCATTGTGCGGGCCTGATCGGCGACCTTGTCGAATTCGCCGGTGGCCAACTTCAGCCAGCCTTGAATGAGCAGCATTTTCTTCTCCCGATTGATGGTGTCGGGCGCAACGCTACCGGCTGGCTTTGGTCCCGGCAAGCAGCACGCACCAGTCGCTGCGCCTGCCCCGCCACGGTTCGGCCAAGCCTTCGCTGACCAGCTGGCCGCCCAGCGAACGCCCACCGCGCCGGACCACACGCAGCGCGCGGCCATAGCGGTCGGTCGCGCGGCCTTCGGTTTCCAGCGTGAACGGCCCGGCGTTAAGCAGGACGATCAGTCTCCGCGTGGTGCGGTCGCCCAGCGCCTGTTCGGCCGGGCAGCCTGAGCCATGCGTTTCGGGCGCGTTGATGTCGGCGATGCGGACCTTCTCGCCGCCCACCCAGAAGGTGTCGCCATCGACGACGCAGGTGGTGCGGGGGCCCTGGGCGCAGAGCGCGAAGGAAGCGGCGAGCGTGAGCAGGGTGAGTGACATCGCCGCAGCGTGCCGCGCAGAGGCTGCCAAACGGTATCGGTACTGCTACGTGGTTTTGCTCGATTTCGGAGGAATAAACCGCGCGGTTCTGCGGGTTACAGGCTCAGGAACAAGCCGGCCAAGGCCGCGCTCATCAGGTTCGACAGGCTCCCGGCGGCGAGTGCCTTCAGCCCCAGCCGCGCGATCACCGGGCGCTGGTTGGGGGCGAGCCCGCCGGTCACCGCCATCTGGATCGCGATCGAGCTGAAATTGGCGAACCCGCACAGCGCAAACGTGATGATCGCCACGGTCTGCGCCGAAAGATCCTTGGCCTGGCCCAGATCGATGAACGCGACGAATTCGTTGAGCACCACCTTGGTCCCGAAGAAGCCGCCCGCGCGGATCGCCTCGGCCCAGTCGGGCGCGCCGAGGAGATAGAACACCGGCGCGAACAGCGTGCCCAGGACCAGCTGGAACGACAGGTCGGGGCGCCCGAACCATCCGCCGATCCCGCCGACGATACCGTTGGCCAGCGCGACCAGCGCCACGAACGCCAGAACCATCGCGCCGACCGCGACCGCCAGCTTGACCCCGGTCTGCGCGCCCTGCGCCGCGGCCATGATGAGGTTGGCAGGGCGCTCCTCGTCGTGCGCCATCGCGCTTGCTTCGTCGAGATGGACCCCCGGCTGCGCGCCGATGACCGCGCGGTTGAGCGCGGCGGCGGTCAGCGCGGCGGGGGGCGGGGCGTTGGCGACCGATCCGCCGGTGGGCGCGGGCTCGAGCGCAAGTTCGGGCTCGGTGATCGCGCCCAGCGGGTCGGGCATGACCATCTTGGCCATGAGTATCCCGCCCGGCGCGGACATGAACGCCGCGGCCACGAGATAGTCGATGCGGATGCCCATGCTCGCATAGGCCGCCAGGATCGTGCCCGCGAC
>JANYGC010000013.1 GCA_025359425.1 Sphingomonadaceae bacterium | reverse complement strand
CTGCTGCTGATCGTGCTGATCCTGATGGCGATCGGCACTGCTGCAGTGGCAGCGTCGAGCCCGGCCAGCGCGCGGCGGCTGTCGACCAGCAAAATCCGGCTCGACGAGCTGCACTTCTTCTACATTCACTTGCGCTGGCAGTTCCTCGGGCTGATCGCGATGTTCGGGGCGAGCATGATGCCGCGCGAAACCGCCCGGCGGGCCGGGATTCTGCTCGGCTTTGCCATGCTGATCGGGCTGATGCTGGTGCCGGTGGCGGGCTTCAGCGTCAACGGGGCGCGGCGCTGGCTCAATCTGGGCATGTCGCTCCAGCCGTCCGAATTCCTCAAGCCGGCGTTCGCGATTATCCTCGCGTGGATCCTGTCGTGGCGGGTGCGCGATCCCAATCTGCCGGCGATCGAGCTCAGCACCGGGCTGATGGTAGTGATCGCGCTGCTGCTGATGGCGCAACCCGATTTCGGTTCGACCATCCTGTTCGGCGGGGTATGGTTCGTCATGGTGCTGATGTCTGGGATTTCGGTCAAACGCATCGGCCTGGCGGGCGGGGCCGGGGTTGTTTGCGTGGTGCTGGTTTACATGTTCTACGAAAACGCGCGCAACCGGATCGACAGCTTCATCGGCGGCGGGACTGCGTTCGATCAGGTCGATCTGGCGCAGCGGACCCTGCTCGCTGGCGGCTGGACCGGCACCGGACTGTGGCTCGGGACGCGCAAACTCGGCTTGCCCGAGGCGCATACCGATTACATCTTCTCGGTGATCGGCGAGGAATTCGGGCTGATCGCCTGCGCGGTGATCGTGATCCTCTATCTCGCGCTGGTCACCCGGGTGCTGCTGCGACTGCTCGATGAAGAAGACCTGTTCACCACGCTCGCCGCAGCCGGATTGACTGCGCAGCTTGGCGGACAGGCGTTCATCAATATCCTCGTGAACCTGCAGCTGTTCCCATCGAAGGGGATGACCCTGCCGCTGATTTCCTACGGCGGTTCATCGACCATCGCGATCTGCCTTGGCGTCGGGTTCCTGCTCGCGATCACGCGGCGCAATCCCTATATCAAGCGCGAGCGGTTTTCGCTGCGCCAATTGGGTGCCAAGCCGCGGGAGCAACGCCGATGAGCACGGTTTCGCGTCATTACGTTCTCGCCGCCGGGGGCACCGGCGGGCACCTGATCCCGGCCTTCGCGCTCGCTACCGAGCTTGAGGCGCGCGGGCATCATGTCGCGCTGATCACCGATGAGCGCGGCAACCGGCTGCCGGGCAAACCACACACGCTGGTCAGCCACGTCCTCCCCGCCGGACGCTTCGGCAAGAATCCCCTGTTGTGGCCCAAGGCCGCCGAGGCGGTTTACGAAGGCCGGCGGATGGCGCTGCGGCTGTTCGAAAGCTTTCAGCCCAGCGCAGTGATCGGGTTCGGCGGCTACCCGGCGCTCCCCGCGCTGTGGGCAGCGACCAGCGCGGGGGTGCCCAGCGTCATCCACGAACAGAACGCGGTGCTCGGGCGGGTCAACCGCCTGCTTGCGAACCGTGTCGATGCGATCGCGACTTCGTACCGTGAGGTCGCGCGGCTGGCGCCCAAGCATGCCGCGAAGGTGCATCTGGTCGGCAATCCGGTGCGCGCCGAAGTGCTGGCACTGCGCAGCGAGCCGTTCCCGCCGTTCAGCCAGGAAGGCCTGTTGCGGGTGCTGGTTACCGGCGGGAGCCAGGGCGCGAGCGTGCTGTCGGCAGTGGTGCCCGATGGGTTGGCGATGTTGCCCCCCGCCTTGCGCGGACGGTTGCAGGTTACCCAGCAATGCCGCGCCGAAGATATCGACGCGGTTCGCGCGCGTTATGCCGGGCACGAAATCCCGGCCGAGCTGGGCACCTATTTCGAAGACATGGCGGCGCGGCTCGCGGATTCGCACTTGTTCATCGGCCGCGCCGGGGCTTCGACCATCGCCGAACTCACTGCGGTGGGCCGCCCGGCGATCCTGGTGCCGCTGCCGATTGCGACCGACGATCACCAGGCCGCGAACACCCGTGAGGTCTGCGCGCTGGGCGGGGCGCGGATGATCCGGCAAGACCGCTTCACTCCGGTGGAACTGGCCAAGCAGATTCAAGCGATCGCGATGAACCCCGAAACGCTCGCCACGGCGGCGCATGCGGCGTGGAATTGCGGCTATCCGAACGCCGCCCGCGAACTGGCCGATCTGGTCGAAGGGTTCGGCGGTGCGCCGCTGATGGACGTGATCCAGATCGCGCGGGAAATGACCGCGAGCGGGCAGGAGCAGGTGGCCACATGAAGGGCGTCGGCACCGAGATTGGCACGATCCACTTCGTCGGCATCGGCGGGTGCATGTCGGGCATTGCCGAAGTGATGCACAACCTCGGCTACACTGTCCAAGGCAGTGATATCGCTGAAGGTTATGTGGTCGAAGGGCTGCGCGCACGCGGGATCAAGGTGATGATCGGCCACGCGGCAGAGAACCTGGGCGATGCGGCGGTGGTGGTGACTTCGACTGCGGTCAAGCGCAGCAACCCCGAAGTCGTCGCCGCGCTCGAACACCGGGTGCCGGTGGTGCGCCGCGCCGAGATGCTCGCCGAACTGATGCGGCTCAAGCGCACCGTCGCGGTCGCGGGAACGCACGGCAAGACCACCACCACCTCGATGGTCGCAGCGCTGCTCGATGCCGGCGGGGTCGATCCGACGGTCATCAACGGCGGGATCATCAACTCGTACGGCTCGAACGCGCGGCTCGGCGCCTCCGACTGGATGGTGGTCGAAGCGGATGAAAGCGATGGCTCATTCCTGCGGCTCGACGGGACCATCGCGGTGGTCACCAACATCGATCCCGAACATCTCGATCACTATGGCAGCTTCGACGCGGTGAAAGAGGCCTTCGTCGAATTCATCGAGAACGTCCCGTTCTACGGCTGCGCGGTGCTGTGCATCGATCACCCCGAAGTTCAGGCGGTGATCCCCCGGGTGCGTGACCGCCGGGTGGTGACTTACGGATTTTCCGCGCAGGCCGATGTGCGCGGTGAGAATGTCACGCCTTATCCCGGCGGCAACAAATTCGACGTGATGATCCGCCAGCGCGACGGCAGCCAGCGCCGGATTGCCGCGATCGACCTGCCGATGCCGGGGCGTCACAACGTCCAGAACGCGCTCGCGGCGGTGGCCGTGGCCTCCGAAATGGGTTGCGCGGACGAGGTGATCCAGACCGGCTTTGCCAAGTTCCACGGGGTCAAGCGGCGCTTTACCAAGGTCGGCGAAGTGAACGGGGCGAGCGTGATCGACGATTACGGCCACCACCCGGTGGAAATCCGCGCGGTGCTCGCTGCGGCGCGCGAAGGGGTCCAGACCGGGCGCGTGATCGCGGTGGTGCAGCCGCATCGGTTTACCCGCCTGCGCGATCACCTCGAAGACTTCGAAAGTGCATTCAACGACGCCGACATGGTTTTCGCCGCGCCGGTTTACGCCGCTGGTGAGCAGCCAATCGAGGGCATCAGCTCCGACACGATGGTCAAGGGCATGAAGGCGCGCGGGCACCGCTCGGCGCAGGTCGTCGCGGGGCCCGACGAACTCGCGCAGGCACTGGCCGAAGTGGTCGAACCGGGCGACATGGTGGTGTGCCTGGGCGCGGGCGATATTACCAAATGGGCGGCTGGCCTCGCCGATGCAGTTGCGCTGCGGAGGGCGGCATGATGGCCGACACGCTGCCGCGCGTTGCTGGCAAGCTCACGCCCAACGCCCCACTTGCCCCGCTGGTGTGGTTCAAGTCGGGCGGCACGGCGGAGTGGCTGTTCGAGCCCAGGGACGCGGCCGATCTCCAGCAATTCCTGCGCGATCTCGACCCGGCGGTGCCGGTGATGGCGCTGGGGCTGGGGTCGAACCTGATCGTGCGCGATGGCGGAGTGCCGGGCGTGGTGGTGCGGCTGGGCAAGGCGTTCGCCAAAGTGACGCTCTCCGCTGATCTCACGCTCGATTGCGGCGGTGGTTCCAGCGGAATCCTCGTTTCCTCAACCGCGCGCGACAACGGGATCGCCGGCCTTGAATTCCTCCGCTCGATCCCTGGCACGGTCGGCGGTTTCGTGCGAATGAACGGCGGCGCCTATGGCGGCGAGGTCAAGGATGTGTTGACCGAATGCGACGTGGTGCTGCGCGGCGGAACGATGCAAACCGTAAGCAACACGTTGCTCAATTACACCTATCGCCACTCGAACTTGCCACAAGGAGCTATCGTTGTGGCAGCCCGGTTCAAGGGCCGCGCGGGCAATTCGGACGACATCCAGGCCGAGATGGACCGGATCAGCGCCAGCCGCGAAGCCAGCCAGCCGCTGCGCTCGAAGACCGGCGGGAGCACGTTCAAGAACCCCGACGGGCACAAGGCATGGCAGCTGGTTGATGATGCCGGGTGCCGCGGCCTGACCGTGGGCGGGGCGCAAGTCAGCGAGAAGCATTGCAACTTCCTCCTCAACCTCGGCGAGGCGACCAGCGCCGATATCGAGGCTTTGGGCGAGGAAGTGCGGCGGCGGGTCAGGGATAGGTCGGGTATCGAGCTCGAATGGGAAATTCAGCGGGTGGGAAAGACGTGATCGCGAATGCCAAAATCCTCCCCCATTGGGGGAGGTGGGCCACCGCAGGCGGGTCGGAGGGGGCATGCCCCTTGCGACAGGCCCCCTCCGTCAGCGCTGCGCGCTGCCACCTCCCCCAGTGGGGGGGGATTGAATTATGACACTCCCCAAACTCCACGTCGCAGTGCTGATGGGCGGCTGGTCGAACGAGCGATCGGTTTCGTTGATGTCGGGCGAGGGCGTGGCGACTGCGCTTGAGGAACGCGGCCACAAGGTCACCCGGATCGACATGGGCCGCGATGTGGCGCAGCGGCTGGCCGAAACCGCTCCCGATGTGGTGTTCAACGCGCTGCACGGTTCGCCGGGTGAGGACGGCACCGTGCAGGGCATGATGGACCTGATGGGGCTGACTTACACCCATTCGGGCCTCGCTACTTCGGTCATCGCGATCGACAAGGAACTGACCAAGCAGGCGCTGGTGCCGCACGGCATCCCGATGCCCGGCGGCCGGATTGTCGACACTGCCGAGATCTACGAGCGCGACCCGCTTGAGCGGCCCTATGTGCTCAAGCCGGTCAACGAAGGCTCGTCGGTCGGGGTGGCGATTATCACCAACGAGGGCAATTACGGCAACCCGATCAGCCCGGCTGCGAAGGGCCCATGGCAGCTCTTCGATCGCCTGCTGGCCGAACCGTTCATCCGCGGACGCGAACTGACCACGGCGGTGCTGGGCGACCGCGCCTTGCTGGTGACCGAGCTCAAGCCCAAATCGGGCTTCTACGATTTCGACGCCAAGTACACCGAGGGCATGACCGAACATGTTTGCCCGGCCGAGATCCCCGACGAGATCACGCGAGCCTGCCTCGACATCGCCTTGCGCGCGCACCGCATCCTGGGCTGCAGCGGGTGCAGCCGAACCGATTTCCGCTGGGACGACGAGCGCGGGATCGAGGGGCTGTTCGTGCTCGAAACCAACACCCAGCCGGGGATGACACCGCTCAGTCTGGTCCCCGAGCAAGCGCGTTATCTGGGTATCGAATACGGCGAACTGGTCGAGACCATCATCGCCGACGCGCTGGCTCGGAAGGACGCATTTGTGCAGAAGGGTGGGGGCAAATGACCGGGCAGAAGATCAAACGCGGCGGCAAGAGCGCGCGGCGGTCGGCCTCGGCGCAGGGCAAGGCGCGGCAAGTGCGCGCGGCCAAGGCGCGCACCGGCTCGGCAATCGATACCGTCATGGCGATCCAGCCGTTCAACGAGCGCCAGCTGCACCGCATCTTCCTCGCCATGATCCTGGGCGGCGCGGTGGTGCTGGCGTGGCTGGCGGCAAGCTTTGCCGGGGTGCCGACGATGGCACAGGAGCAGCTGGCGCACCTGGCGCATCAAGCCGGATTCGAACTCCACAACGTCAATGTGCGCGGGACCAAGCATCTCAACGAATTGAAAGTTTACCAGATCGCGCTGGCCGACCGCAACCGGGCGATGCCGTTCATCGATTTGGGTGCGGTGCGCGGGCGGTTGATGGGGCTGTCATGGGTCGAAGATGCGCGGGTCTCGCGCCAGTTGCCCGATACGCTGGTGATCGACATCGTCGAGCGCAAGCCCGTCGCCGTGCTGGCCAAACCCGACAGATTTGTCCTGATCGACGCCACCGGACGCGAGCTTGAGGCGGTGGCGGAAGCGCGCACCAAGGGCAAGCTGGTGCTCTCCGGCCCCGGCGCTGGTCAGCAGGTCGCGGCCTTGTCCGAGCTGCTCGATGCCGCCCCCGCGCTGCGCCCGCAGCTGAGGAGCGCCGAATGGATCGGCAACCGCCGCTGGAACCTGACCTTCAAGACCGGACAATTGCTGGCGCTGCCCGAAGGCAAGAATGAGAGCGCGAAATCGCTGGTCACTTTTGCCCAGCTCGACGGGCGCAACCGTCTGCTCGGCGGCAAGGCGGTGGCCTTCGATATGCGCGCGGGCGACCGGATCTACATCCGCATGCCCGATCGCACCGATCCGATCGAATCCGCGCACCTTGTGCCGACCGCCAAACCCTCTCCGACGCCGAGCGCTTTGCCCAGCGGCAATCCGGCCAAGCCGCCGAAGAAGGACGTCGACTGATGCCGCCACCCCGCATCGCCCGCGTATTCGGCGCGGTCAACATCGGTTCGTTCCGCATCTCGGCGATGATCGCCGGGCTCACTGAAACCGGCGAAATGCTGGTGCTCGGATCGGGGCATCGTGCCGCGCAGGGGATCAAGCGCGGCTATGTGACCGACATGGCCGCCGCGACTTTTGCGGTGCGCGACGCGGTCGAGCGGGCCGAGAAGATGGCCAACACTTCGGTGTCGAGCGTGTGGATCGGCACCTCGGGCGCAGGCCTGGCGAGTTCGGTCGCGCAGGTCGAGGTCGATATCGGCGGGCGGCGGATCGAGGCTGACGACGTCGACCATCTGCTGGTCTCGGCACGCGATGTGATCCAGCCCGACGGGCGGATGGTGCTGCATGCACAGCCGGCGCATTATACGCTCGACGGCGCCGACGGGGTGGCCGATCCCAAGGGGCTCCATGCCGAACGGCTCGGGGTCGATATCCACGTGATGCTCGCCGATGGCGCGCCGATCCGCAACATTACCGAGGCGGTGCAGAACGCGCATCTCGATGTCGAAGCGGTGGTCGGTTCGCCGATCGCGGCGGGCTATGCCTGCCTGTCAGCCGAAGAGCGCGAACTGGGCGTGGCCTTGGTCGAATTCGGCGGCGAGGTGACCAATGTTTCGGTCTATGCGGCAGGGATGCTGCTCGGGCTGGTGACCATCCCGCTGGGGTCGGGCGATATCACCGATGCGATTGCCTCGGCCTTCGGGATCCGGCGGTTCCAGGCCGAGCGTTTGAAATGCGTTCACGGCTCGGCCATCGCCAGTCCTTCGGACCACCGCGAGATGATCCCGGTCAATGCCCCCGGCGAGGAAAGCAGCGGCCCCGCCGCGCGTCACGCCGACGACAAGAACCGCGTGCCGCGTGCCGAACTGGTCTCGGTGATCACCACGCAATTGGCGCTGTGGACCGAGGAAGTCGGCAAGGCGCTCAAAGGCTTGGGCTTCAGCGGCCAGCGCGGCCAGCTGGTCGTGCTGACCGGCGGCGGGGCCGAGCTGGCGGGCCTGCCCGACTATGCGCAGGCGGCGCTGGGCAAGCCGGTCCGGATCGGCCGCCCGCAGCAATTGAAGGGCCTGGCCGAGGCGCACGCGACCCCCGGATTCACCACGCTGGCGGGGCTGGTGCTCTACGCCGCAGCCGATCCGATCGACATCCGCGCGGTCGGACGGGGCTTCCAGCCGGTGATCCGTTATCGCGGGTTCAAGCTGGTCGGCCGTCTTTACCATGCCATGCGTGAGTATTTTTAGGGTGCGCTGCTCTAAGGGCTGGCCCGTAGCTGCGATTTGGTGACTGTGGACAAAGGCTTCGGCGGCTTTGATTCGCCGATTCTATGAGTGCAAGACCCGTATTAACTGTAACTAGAGCGTCCGCCGTCGAGGCTAGGAGACATCTAAATGAGCATCAATATCGGAGCGCCCGCTGTTGAAGAGCTGCGTCCCCGCATCACCGTGATCGGGGTGGGCGGGGCTGGCGGCAACGCCATCGCCAACATGATCGCCGCCGGGATCGAGGGGGTCGACTTCGTCGTCGCCAACACCGACGCACAGGCGCTCAACAATTCGATTTCGGATCACCGCATCCAGTTGGGGTCGGACATCACCCAGGGCTTGGGCGCCGGGGCACGACCCGAAGTCGGCCGGGCCGCCGCGGAAGAGAGTTTGGCCGAGATCGACCGCGCGCTCGAAGGCGTGCACATGTGCTTCATCGCCGCGGGCATGGGCGGCGGCACCGGAACCGGCGCTGCGCCAGTGGTGGCCAAGGCTGCGCGCGACAAGGGCGTGCTGACTGTGGGCGTGGTGACCAAGCCGTTCCTGTTCGAAGGCACCCGCCGGATGCGCGCTGCCGACGCCGGGATCGAAGAACTGCAAAAGCACGTCGATACGCTGATCGTCATCCCCAACCAGAACCTGTTCCTGGTCGCCAAGGCAGACACCACCTTCAAGGAAGCCTTCCAGATGGCCGACGAGGTGCTCCAGCAGGGGGTGCGCTCGATCACCGACCTGATGGTCATGCCGGGCCTGATCAACCTCGATTTCGCCGATGTCCGCTCGGTCATGGCCGAAATGGGCAAGGCGATGATGGGCACCGGCGAGGGCAGTGGTGAAAACCGCGCGCTCGAAGCTGCGGAAAAGGCGATTGCCAACCCGCTGCTCGACGGTGTCTCGATGCAGGGCGCCAAGGGGGTGATCATCTCGATCATCGGCGGCGAAGACATGAAGCTGCTCGAAGTCGACGAAGCCGCGAACCACATCCGCGAGCTGGTCGATCCCAACGCCAACATCATCTGGGGCAGCGCGTTCAATCCCGATTTGCAGGGCAAGATCCGCGTCTCGGTGGTCGCCACCGGGATCGAACAGACCGCCTCGATGGCCGAGGAAGCCGCGCGCCCGTTCAACATGGGCTCGTCGCGCGGGCCAGCCCGCCCGTCGATGGCCCCGCCTGCCGCCGAGCCGCTGTTTGATCGCAGCACGGTGACAGCACCCGAGGCTGAACCGGTTGCCGAAGCCAGTGAGGCTGAACCCGTCGCCGCCAGCATTGGCGATGACGATTGGGATATGCCCGACCTCTCGGGCGGCACCGAAGCCGCGGCCGATCCGCTTGAGCTCGACCTCGAAGCCGCAGCCGAAGGCGGCGAGGGCGGCACTGCGATCGACGACAGCGGCGACAGCGCCGGCGGCGATGAGCTGCTGCTCGACGCTTCGCGGCTGGTCGATGATGATGCGCCCGTCGGCGGCGGGTTCATGCCCGGGCGCCGCCGCGGCCTGATCTCGAGCGACGACGATACGGTCGGTGAGGGCGGTGACGTTGCCCCGGCTGCGGCCGCCGAGCCCGCCGCTAGCGAACCTGCCCGCACTGCGCCGCCCAAGGCCGGCAGCGGGGCAACGCTGTTCGAACGCATGGCCAACCTGTCGCGCGGGGGACGCAGCGCCACCGAGGATGAGGACGAGGACGAGGAAAGCCCCTCGATCTCGATCCCGCGTTTCCTCGGCCGCCAGAACAACCAGTAAGCCGGCTGCACCGGCGGCATTCGGTCGCGGTTCAGACGGGACCCTGCAAGTCGCCGGTCTGCCGCTTGCGTGCGGCCGCCAAAAGGTACACGTCGCCGCCATGTCATCACGCTCTAGCACTCACCCTGCGCTGCTGGCTGGTGCCGCGCTTGGCTGGGCGCTGAGCGGGGCGCTGGCGCTGCCGCAAGCGGCCTGGGCCGCCCCGGTGGTGCAGCCGCTCCCCGCCCAGTCGGCGGGGATGAAGCTCAACGATGCGCTGAACCGGCTGGCGCGCAATCCGCAGGATCTCGAAGCGCTGATCGCCGCCGGGCGGGCCTCGCTCGAACTGGGCGACGTCCAGGCCGCGATCGGGTTCTTCCAGCGTGCCGATACGCTGTGGCCGGGGTCGGTGCGGGTCAAGGCCGGGCTGGCCGGAGCCTATGCCCTGGGCGCCGATCCGATCACCGCGATCACGATGTTCAAGGAGGTCGAAAAGCTCGGCCCGATCGATGCCGCGCGGATGGCCGATCGCGGGCTGGCTTACGATCTGGTCGGCGATAACCAGACCGCGCAGGCTTACTACCGCCAGTCACTCGCCGTGGCGGCGAGCGATGAAACCTCGCGCCGGCTCGCGCTGAGCCTTGCAATCACGGGTGACCGGCGCGGTATGGAGGCTTCGCTCGGCCCGTTGTTGCAGCGCCAGGACAAGGCCGCCTGGCGGACCCGGGCGTTTGCGCTGGCGATCCTGGGCGTGCCCGATGAGGCCGAAAGCATCGTCCACCAGACCATGCCCGAAGAGATGGCCAATTCGATGACCGCCTATTTACGGTACATGCCCAAGCTGACCGCGGCGCAGCAAGCCGCGGCGGCCAACCTCGGCCAGTTCCCGCGCGCTGCCGAAATCGGCTATGACGACCCGCGCTTTGCCGCCTATGCCCGCCCGCGTGCGGTGCTGGCCGTGGCGACCCCGCCGCCGGTGCCGGGCAAGACCGACAAGAGCAAAAGCAAATCCAAGGGACGCGACAGGCAGGACCGCGACAAGCCCGCGCAACTGGCCGCCGCGACCCCGATACCGCTGCCCAGCCCGCCGGTCAGCCGCGAATTGGCCGCCGTGACGCCCCAGCGCCTCGTCGCCGCCCCAGCGCCTGCGCCTGCCGCGTTGCCGCCCAAGCCGGTTCCGCTCCCCGCGCCCGCTCCGGTGCCGGTGCCACTCACTACGCCCAAGCCCGTTGCGGTCGCGGCTCCGGCCCCCGGATTTGGCACGATCGGAACCGGTCCGGCCTTCGACTTGCGCCCGCAAGCCAAACCCGCCGTTGAACCCGCACCCAGGCCAGCGCCCAACCCGGCCCCCAGGCCGGCACCCAAACCGCCAGTCCGCAGCACCGGCACCGAATCGATCGACGAAGCCTTCGCCGATTTCACCCCGCCCAGCCGCGAGGTCGAACCGCAGGCCGGAGCGGTCGATCTGCGCCGTCTCGACCGCGCGGCCAAACCGGCTGCCGCCGCTGCCGTCAAAGACGCGGACAGGAAGGCGGCAGACAAGGCCAAGCCCGGCGACAAGACCAAGCTCGATGACAAGGCCAGGCCCGGCGACAAACCCGGCGATAAAGCCAAGGACAAGACCAAGGATACCAAACTCACCCAGCCAAGCCGGATCTGGGTCCAGGTCGCGACCGGCCGCGACAAGGCCGCGCTCGGTTCCGACTGGCGGCGCATGGTCAAGGACGAT
>JANYGC010000128.1 GCA_025359425.1 Sphingomonadaceae bacterium | reverse complement strand
GCAGAAAGTCGGCGTTTGTAGGCCGGTCTGGGCCGATTATCGCCGTGCTCTGCACTGGTGGAGCCGAGGGGGATCGAACCCCTGACCTCGTCATTGCGAACGACGCGCTCTCCCATCTGAGCTACGGCCCCGTTCAGTGCTTGTTCGCGCGGCGGCGGACCCCCCGTGCGAGGCGCGGCTTTAGCGAATGGCCGTGGTGCTTGAAAGGCCAAATCGTGTCAGCGGCCAGGTGCCGCCGGTGTCACGGCCGGTGTCACGGCCGGTGTCGCAGCCGCGACCGGAACGATCAGCGGCGGCGCAACCACCTGAACCGTGACCGGCGCGTACTTCGCATCCCATCCCGCCGCATCGGCCCGGTACTGGTCGTAGGAACGATAGAAATTCTCGAACACAAGATCGAACTGGGGCACGTAGCGCGCGGCAAAGGCAGTCAGGTCCACAGGCTTCAGGGTCGTCGATTCGCGCGCCATCGTCAGAGTAGCATCGCAGAAACCGGGCAGTGTCGGCGGGAAAGCGTAATAGTTATAGACCTGCGTCATGTAGGCCTCGCGCGGGCGGATATAGGCCGGGCCATTGCGCTTGCGGAAATCGGCATCGACCGCCCGGTTAGCCTTGACCAAGCCAACCTTGTAGATCTTGAGGAAGCGTTTGTAGCCGATCAGAATATCGGCATGTTGGGGCCGCAAGCAATTTAGCGCCGCGACATTGTAAGCGGAACGCAGATTCCAGACCGTCTGCAACGGGCCGATTCCGGTGTTGATCGACTGGCGCGCACCGGTGGGCACCAGCGGCGGCACCTTGAACAGCGGCGAAGCACCCAGCGGCGGGGTTGGCCGCGGCGGAATATAAACGATGATCGGCGCGGGCGGCGGCGGTGGCGGGACCTTTTTGGGCTTGGCAGCGAGCTCAGCGCCCATCAGCAGCAGCGCTGCCGCAATTACGATCCTGCGATAGTGCAAACCCATGTTTCCCGTCCCGATGGCGACACCGACCATTTGGCAGGTCGTTCATTTCTCGAAAATGAATTCCTAGCGGCGCGAACCTAAAAAGCAAATGCCCGGCGTACCTTACGGCACCCCGGGCACGCTTGTCCGTTCCGCCTATAAGACTAGCGACGGTCGCCCATGAAGCTGAGCAGGAACTGGAACATGTTGATGAAGTCGAGATAAAGGCTGAGCGCGCCCATGATCACGACCTTTTGCATCATGTCGGTGCCTTGCACGTCGAAGTAGGCTGCACGCAGACGCTGGGTATCCCAAGCGGTCAGCCCGGCGAAGATCAGCACGCCGAGCACCGAAATCGCCAGCGACATCGCGCTCGATTGCAGGAACAGGTTGAGCACCATCGCGATGATGATCCCGATCAGCCCCATCACCATGAAGCCCCCCATCGCCGACAGGTTGCGCTTGGTGGTGTAGCCGTAAAGGCTGAGACCACCAAAGGCGCCAGCGGTGGCGAAGAAGGTCATCGCGACCGACGTTCCGGTGTAAACCAGGAAGATCGACGACAGCGACAGGCCCATCGTCACCGCGAAGCCCCAGAACAGCAGCTTGAGCGTCGAGGTCTGCATCTTGTTCAGGCCGAAGCTCATCGCCATCACGAAGCCCAGCGGGGCCAGTATGATCAGCCAGCGCAGCGGGGTTTGCAGCACCTGCACGGCCAGCCCGGAACGCGCGAACAGCAGCGCGACCACGCCCGAGAGCAGCACGCCCGAGGCCATGTAATTGTAGATCGACAGCATGTAGCTGCGAAGCCCTTCGTCACGCCCGGCAGCGCCGAGCAGCGCCCCGTCAAGCCGCGGCTGCGCCCCGAACGGGCTGCGCGTGGTCTGCGGATCGTTCCATTCAGCCATGGATAAAACTCCTGGATAGCGGACCCAAGGCGGGCCGCTGCCAATGAATATCGGCTTTGCTGCGCACAGTTTCAAGCAAAACCGGACAATCGTCCTGTCGCAGTTTGTATCAGAACATCGCGCGCGCCTCTGCGGCCAGTTCCGCGCCGCGATCGCGCGCCGCGCGCAAGGTGGCCGTGATCAGGCGTTCAAGCGCCGCACCATCGTCCAGCACGGCCAATCCGGCCGCGGTTGTCCCGCCCGGGCTGGTCACCCGCCGCGCCAATTCGGCCGGCGCTTCGCCTGCCTGTGCCGCGAGCATGGCCGCGCCTTCAACCATGCTCAAGGCCAGTCGCTGCGCCTGCTCCGGATCGAGGCCCAGCGCTGCGCCGCCTGCGGTCAGCGCCTCGATCAACCGGTAAACGAAGGCCGGACCCGATCCCGCCAGCGCGGTCACCACATCGAGATCGGCCTCGCGCGCGAGCCACTCGGGGGTGCCGAGCGGGTCCAGCAAAGCAGTCACTGCGGCGCGCACCGGGTCGGTCAGGCCCGCACCGAACAGTCCGATCGGCGATTTTCCGATCGCGGCGGCAAGATTGG
>JANYGC010000086.1 GCA_025359425.1 Sphingomonadaceae bacterium | reverse complement strand
GAAAGTCGTAGTCTGCGATGTGCAAACACTTGAGACTGTGGTTGATCGCTTCCTGCCGTTTGCTTCTACCGACACGGCTATAATCCAATCCTCGACAGTTGTGCGACGTCTTCCCAAGTTATAGCCCGTCCTGTCTCGAACTGTGGTGTTGAGGCCCACTAAGCATGTGCGGGCAGATAACTTGCGGTTCGATCATGCCGATCAGAAAATGGCTCGCGGTCCCAATGTCTCGATAATCTTGCAGTCGGCAACTGTGCCTTGGCGACAGGAGCCGATTACGCGGTCGAGTTCGGAGCGCAGCGCGGACAGGTTTGCAATTTTCCGGTCAATCTCGGCAAGGTGGACGCGAGCTATCCGGTCAACTGCTTCGCAAGGTTGGTTGGCATCGTCCGCAAGTGTCAATAGTTCGCGCACGGCGTCGAGGGGAAACCCGAGGCTGCGGCTTTGCCGTATGAACGCCAACCGCCGTGTATCAGCGTCGCGGTAAACGCGTCGGCCAGCGGCTGTGCGCTCCGCCCGGGGAAGCAATCCACCCTCTTCATAGAAGCGGATCGTATTGACCTTGGTCCCGGTCAATCGGGCCAGGTCGCCGATCGCCAGATGCGCTGCCTCTGCCATCATCAATCTCCATATTGCGACTCGCTCGCAAAAAACTGCTTGCTCCTACAGTAGCTGGAGGTCGTATCGGGAGTCCATGAGCATTCCCGAATCAGAAAATTCCGAGAAGAATCTGGCCGTTGCTGCGTTCGGCAAACTGCGGGCCATTTTGACTTTCCTTGCGCTGGTAATTGGATTGGCATCACCCGCTCTTGCCGCCGCGAACGACGAAGATGTGCAGACTGCATGGCGGTTGCTCGATTATGTCGCGGTCGATTACCGGGGCGCTGTTGCCGACGGAAAGGTCAAGAGCGCGCAGGAATATGCGGAGATGACCGAGTTTTCGGCGGCGGTCGAATTCAAGATTACCGCGTTTCCAGCCTCGGCCAATCGCGCTGCACTTATTGCTGAGGCCAAGACATTCCGGGCAATGGTTGCCGCGAAGGCAGCACCCGATGACGTGGCGAAAGCCGCACGAACGCTTGGCACTCATTTGCTTAGCGCATATCCCGTGCCGCTGGCCCCGACCAAAGCCCCCGACCTGGCGCGCGGGGCGGCGCTCTACGTCGCAAATTGTGCGAGCTGTCATGGTCTGAACGGCAATGGCCACGGCCCCGATGCCACGAAACTGAAGCCAGCACCTGTCGCCTTCCGTGACGCAGGCCGAGCCCGTGAACGCAGCCCGTTCGCCTTGTATCAGGTGATTGGTCAGGGATTGGACGGAACAGCGATGCGCAGCTTTTCCGAACTGTCGTCGCAGGATCGCTGGGCATTGGCCTTTTATGCAAGCCGGTTTGCGTTCGCAGATAGCGACAAGGGCGAGCAGATTTGGAAAACTGACGCTGGCTTGCGCAGCCGAGTTCCCAATCTGGCCGCGCTCGCGGGAATGACCCCTGCGGCACTTGGGCGTGAGATCGGGCAGGACAAGGCCGACGCGGTCCTCGCCTATTTGCGCGCGCATCCCGAGGCGGTGACGGAGGTAAGGGCCGGATCGCTGACGGTCGCCCATGAGAAATTGCAGGCCAGTATTGCGGCCTATGCGGCGGGCGACAGGGAAGCGGCCAAGAAACTGGCGCTGTCCGCCTATCTCGACGGGTTCGAGCCGGTCGAACCCGCGCTTGCGGCACGCGATGGGACGTTGATGAGCCGGATCGAAGCCGAGATGGGCAGCCTACGCGCGATGATCGGTCGCGGCGAGCCAGTTGCCGCCGTCAAGGATCAGGTCGCGGTTCTCGACACGCTGTTCAGTGACGCCGAAGAGGTGTTGGCTCCCGATGCTGCCAGCACGGCGTCCACCTTCATCGGAGCGTTCACGATCCTGCTCCGTGAAGGAGTAGAGGCTCTACTGATCGTCGTTGCGATGATCGCATTCTTGCGAAAGGCTGATCGCGGCGAAATGGTCCGCCATGTCCATGGCGGTTGGGTAGTGGCACTCATCGCGGGCGGCATCACCTGGGCTATCGCCACATTCTTCATCGGCGTCAGCGGTGCAAGCCGAGAGCTGACCGAGGGATTCGGCTCCCTGCTTGCTGCGGTTGTGCTGCTGTCGGTGGGTATCTGGATGCATGGCAAATCGCAGGCCGGTGAATGGCAGCGTTACATTAACGAGACGCTGGGCAAGGCCTTGTCACGCAGTTCGGCCTGGTTCCTGTTCGGCCTCGCCTTCATCGTTGTCTACCGCGAGGTGTTTGAGACAATCCTGTTTTACGCTGCCCTTACCGCGCAAGGGAGCGGCGCGGTCATTCTCGCTGGCGCAGGTTCCGCCATTGTCTTGCTTGGGGTTATCGCATGGGTGATGCTGCGGTTCAGTGCCAAGCTCCCTGTCAGCGAGTTCTTCAAATATAGCTCTGCGCTCATGGCCGTTCTCGCCGTGGTGCTGGCGGGGAAGGGTGTTGCCGCCTTACAGGAAGCCGGGATGATCGACATCGCACCGCTCGCCCAAATTCCGCGCATACCAGTGCTGGGCGTGTTCCCGACCTGGGAGTCGGTCGGCGCGCAGCTTTTGACCGTGGCAATCGTGGCATTGGGCGCTTGGTATAATGGTAGGCGCGGTAGCGAGCCCACTGCCGCGTGACGGGAAATCAAAATATGGCTGATGATTGCTGCAAGGGGACATCGGCACCGG
>JANYGC010000058.1 GCA_025359425.1 Sphingomonadaceae bacterium | reverse complement strand
CGCCCTTGTCTTGCTGCTTGACGCCTTCGGATTTGAGATAGTCGATGACGATGGCGGCAAAGTCATTGCTGGCGAGCGCATCGTCATCCTTCACGCGCCGTCCCTCGGCGGCGGTCACTTCGTCGATCAGCTCCTCACCGCTCGCGGGGAGGACGCGGTGCGGCGAAAGGCTTTCCACGGTGAATGGCCCCGCCACACGGACGCGGGCGTTGTCCTGATAGGGCTTGTCGTAGAGATATTCGACATCGGCGCGCGCGGCGATGCTGGCGTCGATTTCCTGCTGGCGCGCGATGCGCGCTTCCCACCATTTGGCGTGCGGATCAGCCGCAGCAGTCGGCGCGCTCGCGGGCAATTCACGGGGAATCTGCCACCCCTCCCACGTCTCGCCACAAGCGGCATTCAGCGCAGCTCGGAGCGGCTCAAGCTCAACCTGCCACTTCTCCCAGATGTCGTCGATTAGCGGATTGTTGGCGATGCTTTTCAGGGTGATGTGTGGCACGCGGTCATAGACAAAGCCCTGGCGAATATCGTGATGAACGGGTGTATCAACAGGAAGGCGCTGGGTAAGCGCGGATTCCTTGGCGCGGCCTTCCTTGCTGTCGGCAAGCAAATACCAAGGATAGCGCGCCGCCATGATCCGGGTGCGAGCCAGCGCCAACGCCACCCGGCTGGTATCCATCGTAATCCAGCGCCGACCCCATTGTTCGGCGACATAGGCGGTGGTGCCAGAACCGCAGGTGGGATCGAGAACAAGATCGCCGGGATCGGTCGCCATCTGGATACAGCGTTCGATAACACGTTCGTTAGTTTGAACAATGTAGACCTTGTTTTGAGCGCCAGCCAAACTCTCGGTCCACAGGTTCGTGGAGGATGTGGCAGGGGAATCGTCATATCCCTCAATGTAGAATGGACGGTTTGCACTCGGGTTCACCCGGCCCGCCATATACACGCGATGACGGCCCTTTTCGTGAGTCCGCCAATGCCGTCCTTGACCCGGAAAATAAGTCTTTCCGTGAATCACCCAAGGCACTTGCGAATTTCCGGAATCACCGTCTTGGGTCAGCGTAATGTCGCTACGGAAGGGGCGCCAATCGTTCGGAAACTTGGAGGGATCATCGCGCCATTCTGAAGGAATTTTTTCTATACCGTCAGGCGTGAAGGCTTTGGTGTTTTTGCTATAGTCAACATCCGCTAAATCTGCGGCTCGAAACTGCTTCCTATGCTTCATTAGCTTGATGTTTTTTGCATAGAAAATGAGAAAATCCGCTATGTTTGCGACATTTTCAGATTCAAGGTAGTGAGTCTTTTTGAACGCAATTAGTGAGACGAAGTTCTGCTCGCCAAACACCTCGTCCATCACCGCGCGCACCCGATGCACATTCTCATCACCGATCTGCACGAAGATGCTGCCGCTGTCGGTCAGCAGGTCGCGCATGACTGTCAAACGGTCGCGGAGGTAAGTGAGATAGGAGTGGATTCCATCCTTCCAGGTATCACGAAATGCCTTCACCTGCTCGGGTTCGCGGCTAATATCGGCCTGCTTGGTGTTATCGACGACCTTTGATTGTGTTGATACCTGCCAATTGGAGCCAAATTTGATTCCGTAAGGCGGATCGAAAAAGATGCACTGCACCTTGCCGCGCAACGACTCCCGCTCGGCGAGGCTGGCCATCACCTGAAGGCTGTCACCCAGGATCATGCGGTTCGACCAGTGCTGGTCATGCTGGTAAAATTCGGCGCGCGCATCGGGTGCGATGCCGTTGAAATCGGCGAACAGGTCCGGCGCATCGCTGGCCGCTTCCTTGCTCTGTGCCGCGCGGCGCTTTAGATCGTCGATGATCGCCTTGGGATGGATTTTCTCCTGAATATACAGCGGCGGCACATTGACGATTAGGTCCGACCAGTCCTGCGTGTCCTTCCCGCGCCACACCAGTTGCGCATCGCCCAGTTTCAGCTCGCCAGTGCTGGCAAGCTGCTCCATCTGCGCCGGCGTGATCCTGATGGTCGCACCGTTCCAGATCAGTTGCGGGTCAAGCTCCCCGTCACGCTCGCGGGTTTCGCCTTCGGCCAGAGGCCGTTCGCGCGGATAGGCCACAGGCGGACGCGGCGCACTGTCCTCCTCGCGCAGAAAGAAGCTCTCCATCTCGGCCGTCGGGATGTTCTTGCGCGTGGCGTCATCATGCTTGATCGCGTGGACAGATTTGGGGGCTTTGGCCATTAAATCGCTCCATTCTTTGAGATCGCGATCTGCGACCTCAAACGCTCAACCAGCGCCGCAAAGTCTTCGTCCATCACCGCCCAAT
>JANYGC010000022.1 GCA_025359425.1 Sphingomonadaceae bacterium | reverse complement strand
ATAGCGGGATGACGGTCAGCAGGACCTTGCGCGACGGAGCAGGCAAAGCATCCTCGCGCCGCAACACACTGCGCGCGGCGGCAAACCCGCTCGACATGATATTGGTGGTGAGGTTGCGGTGCGTGCCCAGCGCGATCGCTCGGGACGAACGGGAAATGTTTGATGTCATGGGCTTAGACCAGCGCCTTCGCGGCGTCGTCCATCGTGCCGGTCACCTGATCGCCATACAGGATCATCTCGGTATGCGCCGCGCCCGACGGGATCATCGGGTAGCAATTGGCTTCCTTGGCCACCAGGCAATCGACAAACACCGGGCCCGGATAATCGATCATCGCCTGAATTCCAGCATCGAGCTGGCTCTCGTCTTCGATCCGGATGCCTTTCCAGCCATAGGCTTCGGCGAGCTTGACGAAATCGGGCAGGCTGTCCGAATAGCTTTCGGAGAAGCGGCTTTCGTAAGTCAGTTCCTGCCACTGGCGGACCATGCCCATCCACTCGTTGTTGAGCACGAAGACTTTGACCGGCAGGCGGAACTGGGTCGCAGTGCCCATTTCCTGAATGTTCATCTGGATCGAGGCATCGCCGGCAATGTCGATCACCAGGCTATCGGGATTGCCGAGCTGCGCGCCGATCGCGGCAGGCAGGCCATAGCCCATCGTCCCGAGCCCGCCCGAGGTCAGCCACTTGTTCGGCCCGAAGAAGCGGAAATACTGCGCCGCCCACATCTGGTGCTGGCCAACTTCGGTGGCGATGATCGGGTCGCGGTGCTTGGTCAGCTCGTACAGCCGCTCGATCGCGAGTTGCGGCATGATTGCAGCTTTGTTCGCCGGGTATGCAAGACTTTGCCGCGCGCGCCAACCGTTGATCCGGGCCTTCCATTCGGTCAGATCCTGCGCCTTGCGGCGACCCCAGGCGGCGACCAGTTGTTCAAGCACCAGCGCGCAATCGCCCAGGATCGGCAATTCGACCGGGACCACCTTGTTGATCGAGGAACGGTCGATGTCGATGTGGATCTTGGTCGAATTGGGCGCGAAGGAGTCGAGCCGCCCGGT
The DNA here is from genome assembly GCA_025359425.1 of Sphingomonadaceae bacterium. Lineage (GTDB taxonomy): Bacteria > Pseudomonadota > Alphaproteobacteria > Sphingomonadales > Sphingomonadaceae > Novosphingobium. The sequence continues at coordinate 23,266 of JANYGC010000022.1, read as the reverse complement.
CACCCGGTCATCGAACCGCGCGCCGATGCAGACCATCAGGTCGGCCCGGTTCATCGCCATATTGGCCTCGAAAGTGCCGTGCATCCCCAGCATGCCGAGCCAATCGGGATGGTCTGCCGGAAAGGCGCCGAGGCCCATCAGCGTCGAGGTCACCGCCGCGCCGGTCAGCGCCTGCAGTTCGCGCAGCAGCGCGGTTGCGCGCGGGCCGGAATTGATGACCCCGCCGCCGGTGTAGAAAATTGGCGCCTTCGCATTGGCGAGCAATTCGATCGCCTTGGCGATGTCGCGCTCGCTCCCGGTGCTGGGCGGATTGTAACGCTGCGCCCGCTGCGGCGCGCCCGGTGCGAGCCGGGCCGAGGCGATCTGCACGTCTTTGGGGATGTCGATCACCACCGGGCCGGGGCGGCCGGTGGTGGCGATCTGGAACGCCTCGTCGATCGTCGCAGCCAGTTCGGCCGGGTCTTTGACGAGGTAATTGTGCTTGGTGCAGTGCCGCGTGATGCCGACAGTATCGGCCTCCTGGAACGCGTCAGAGCCGATCAGCGCGGTCGAAACCTGCCCAGTGATCACCACCAGCGGGATCGAATCCATAAACGCGTCGGCAATCCCGGTGACCGCATTGGTCGCGCCCGGGCCCGAAGTGACCAGCACCACGCCGGGCTTGCCGGTTGAGCGGGCATAGCCTTCGGCAGCGTGCGCCGCGCCGGCTTCGTGGCGGACGAGGATGTGGCGGATGCGGGCATCGCCGAACAGCGCGTCATAAATTGGCAGCACCGCGCCGCCGGGATAGCCGAACACGAATTCGACCCCCTGCCGGACCAGGCTTTCCACCAGGATACTGGCACCGCTGCGCTCCTCGCTCACTTCGCTACCTTTCGTTCACCATGCCGGAGCCCCTTAATGGATAGACCCGGCGCAGTCACCCGCGCCGGGTCTCCCTCTCCAAACTGGGGCCATGAAGCAAGGGCCGATCTTGCCGGTGCCTCTAAGTAACAGGATATGTCATGTCAAGGCCTCATTGCGCAATAAAGAAACAAATATGTCCTCAGGATCGAAACTTTGCGCTTCGATGCGCGGCCAGCCAGATGGTGACTGGTTGCGCAGCCAGGTATATTGGCGCTTGGCGTAATTACGTGTGGCCTGCGCACCGCACGAAATCGCCTCTTCGCGGGTCAGCGTTCCGCCGAGCATATCGGCTATCTCGGTGGTGCCAATCGCGCGCATGACGGGCAGGTCGTGGTCGAGCTGGCGCGCGAGCAGGGCCTGCACTTCAGCGATTGCGCCGGCATCGAGCATCTGGGCAAACCGCGCATCGCAGCGGGCATAAAGCCAGTCGCGCGGGGGCAGCAAGACGGCGGGATAAAGAGTGACCGTATTGCCAATCCCGCCGGTCAACTCGGCCTGCCATACCGCGAGCGGCGTCCCGGTAGAGCGCACCACCTCGAGCGCGCGAGCGACGCGAGTGCTGTCGCCCGGAGCCAGGATGGTTGCGCGATCGGGATCTTCGCGTTGTAGCGCGGCATAGGCTTCCAAAGTGGGCAGGGCGCGCACCGCCGCGCGAATGTCCGGCGCAATCGGCGGGACCGGGGCAATCCCGTCGAGCAGCGTGCGCAAGTACAGCCCGGTCCCGCCGACGAGGATCGGCACGCCGCCTTCGGCATGGACCTGTGCGATCTCCGCGCGCGCTGCCGCTGCCCAATCGGCTGCCGAACAGGCCGCCGCGCCGTCCCAGATGCCGAACAGGCGGTGCTCGATCCCGCGCATTTCACCGGTTGTGGGCCGCGCCGACAGCACCGCCAGGTCGGCATAGACCTGCGCACTGTCGGCGTTGATCACGACCGCTTCGCGGCCACGATCCTTCAGCGAGAGCGCCAGCCGCACCGCCAGATCGCTCTTGCCGCTCGCGGTTGGCCCTGCAATGAGCGCGAGCGGTGGCAGTTCACGCCGCGCTTCAAGGGATTCAAACGTGCTCATTGCCCGGGTGATAGCAGAACCGACGGAGTTGTCCGCAAGCCTTGACGGGTTGCTGGATGCGCTGGCGGGGCAGGGCATGGCAGCGGTGCATTCGAGACATGGAGCCGGGGCGGACGAGATCCTCTGCGAAACTGCCGGCGCAAGCGACTGGCCAAAGTTTCGCGCTACGCTCGAAGCACACTTGCCGCCGTGCGATGCGCTGATCGCAGACCATGTGCCGCTGTTTCCGGGTCTATTCGTATCTGACATGGATTCGACCATGATCGGGCAGGAATGCATCGACGAGCTCGCCGACTTTGCCGGACTCAAGCCGCAGATCGCCGCGATCACCGAACGCGCGATGCAGGGTGAGCTCGATTTCGAAGCCGCGCTGCGCAAGCGGGTGGGGCTGCTCGCCGGGCTCGATGAGAGCGCGATCGCGCAGTGCCTGACGGCGCGAATCCGTGCGATGCCGGGGGCGAAGACACTGGTCGCCACGCTCAAGGCCAAGGGTTGTTACACCGTGCTGGTCACCGGGGGCTTTCACCAGTTCGCCGATCCGGTCGCGGCCGAACTGGGGTTCGAACGGGTGGTCGGCAACCGGCTCGCAGTGCAGGGCGGGAAGCTGACTGGCGGGCTGGTCGGCTCCATAGTGGACAGCAGCGTCAAGCATAAGGTGCTGGTAGAAGAGAGCGCCCGCCTCGGGCTGGGCCGGGCATCAGGCCGCGCCAGCCTCGCCACCGGGGACGGCGCCAATGACATCCCGTTGATCGAAGCGTCGTGCTATGGCATCGCCTATCACGCCAAACCCAAGGCGCGCGCCGCCGCGCACGGCTGGATCGATCGCGGCGATCTGACCAATGTGCTGCGGCTGCTCGGCATACCTGAATCGGAGTGGACGGTTCGTTAGCAATTGCTGTGCTAGATCAATATTGACACCAATGTCAGTAGAGGTTATGTCAACCAACATGAACATGCAGACCGCCACGCTCGCCCCGGCCGCTGTTGCCGATGACCTGCCGCTGCTCCTCGCGACGCGGCCCAAGCCGCGGTACAATTTCCCCAAGGCGCTGCATCACTTCCGCGAACTGATCAAGGACAAGGAAAACACCGCCGAGGTGGCTCCGATTTTCGAGGCACTGCCATGGCGCGGGGCTTACGACGCGGCGGTGGCGTTCCTGTCGACCGAACGAGCTCAAGCCATCCGGGCCAGCGAACCGTCGCTGGTCGCAATCCTCGATGATCACGCGGCGCTGCGCAAATTGCCCAAGGGGTCATTGGCGCATGCCTATTGCGATTTCATGGAACGCGAAGGGCTGTCGGCGCAGGGCTTGGTTGATGAACTCGACAAGTACCGCCGTCCCGACCAGTACTTCAACGATCAGGCCGACTGGTATTTCCGCCGCGTACGCGACACCCATGACCTGATGCACATTCTATCCGGGTTTGGCCGCGATGCACTGGGCGAGCAGTGCGTGCTGGCGTTCACGTACAGCCAGCAACCAGCGCTCGCGCATCTGTTCCTTGGCTACGCCGGGGCCTATGAAATCAAGCGCCGGATGAAGACCAAGGCGCCGATCTTCGGTGCGGTGCGTGAAGCGCAGCGGATGGGCAAGGCTTGCCCGCGGCTGATCGAGCAACCGATCCTCGAACTGCTCGCGACGCCGATTGACGAGCTGCGCGCCCGGCTGAACATCAAACCGCCGGTGCTGTACAAGCAGGCCCACGCAATGTGGCGCGCGCAAGGGATTGATCCCTACCACCTGCTCCCGCCGGAAAAGCGGGCGGCTTGAACAACGCGTCGTCCCGGGCGTGACCCGGGACCGGTAGCCGGATCAATGCGAGGCAGCGTGTTGAAGCCAGCGGTCCCGGGTCAAGCCCGGGACGACGGCTGCCCCTTCGCCTTGCCCTTGTGCTCGCCGATCAGCTTGTCGAGCGCCTCGATCCGCAGCCGCTCGGGCGTGCCTTTGGGCAAGCCCTTGAGTCGGCACGCCGCCCACAGGCTCTTGCGCTCGCTTTCGAGTGCCTTGAGGTAGAGGTCGGCCATGTGATTTCGCTTTCCGTTTGGGCAGCTCAGCGCAGTTCTTTGCGGATCACCAGTTTGAGCCCCGACCAGACCTCGTCCACCGCGCAGACCTTGGTGTCAACAAAACCCAGCGGCAGGCAGACTTCGCGAATGGTGTCTTCGGTGATGTTGGTCGGCACTTTGGCGGCCTGCTTGGGCCAGCTGACCCAGACTTGCCCGGCGGAGGCGATCTGGTGGCGCAATTGGTTCAACCGCTGCTCCAGCACTGTGCGGGCGGTGACGAATATGTGCGCTGCGTCGATCCCCTGCGCCGGATCGGCGACCGGGATCAGATCGAGCGCATAATCGCCGATCTCCTCCGCAACGCTGTCGGGCATCGCATCGAACCACACCCGCTGACCATCCCGCAGCCCCAGCTTCATCGCGAGGGGTTTGCCAGAGTAACCTTCAGTCATCCCAGTATCCTATCCTCTAAGCTCCCCTACCCAGCGGGGAGGGGCTGGGGGTGGGGGCTCCACGCCGGCGTTGACGCGAGGCCAAGCGGCCTGGCTCCCCCATCCCCGACCCTTCCCCGCCGGGGAAGGGAGCAGATGGCGCGGCCTTTACGTGCTCCGTCAGCCCTCCATCCAGTCGCGGAAGAAGCTGTCGCTGGCTTCGCGCAGGGCGGCGAGGGGGATGTCAAATTCTGGATTTGCCAGTTTGTCCCCACCAACGACACCAAGTGGACTCAACAGGACTTCAGGAGGAAGACGGTGATACAGCGCGTCCAAATCGTCGGTTGTTACCAAATAACTCGACTGACATTCACTAAACCAGAAATCGCTTTTGGCGACCCAGCTAAGGTTGGCGCCTAAATCCGAAGCAAGTGCCATCTCTGCCAATGCGACAAGAGTGCCTCCATCACTAACATCGTGAACAGCCGTTACCCAGCCATTCTGAATGGCTTCGCGTACCGCCTGTCCATAAATTCTTTCGAGTTTCAGATCGACTGGAGGGCATTTGCCAGCCTGTCGGCCCCTTATCTCGCGAAGCCAAAGCGATTGGTTCAATCCCGTGCGACTCTGTTGATATCCATCGGAAAGCAGGACGATATGTTCGCCCTCCTTTTTGAACCCAATCGTCGCCATCTTCTCATGGTCGTCCATCAGTCCAACGCCGCCAATCGCAGGCGTCGGCAGGATCGCAGAGCCACCCCCCGTCGCCTTGCTTTCGTTATATAGGCTCACGTTCCCGCTCACGATCGGATAATCCAAGGCCCGGCAAGCGTCGCCCATGCCGCGCAGGCACTCGACGATCTGGGCCATGATTTCGGGCCGCTGGGGGTTGGCGAAGTTGAGGCAATTGGTGATTGCCAAGGGCTTGGCGCCGACTGCTGACAAATTGCGGTAAGTCTCCGCCACGGCCTGCTTGCCGCCTTCGTAGGGGTCGGCATAGACATAACGCGGGGTGCAGTCGGTGGTCATGGCGAGCGCTTTCTTGCTGCCGTGGATCCGCACCACCGCCGCGTCGCCGCCGCTTTTCTGCATCGTGTCCGCGCCGACCTGGCTGTCGTACTGCTCCCAGATCCAGCGCCGGCTGGCGAGATCGGGGCAGGCCATCAGCTTGAGCAAGTCCGCTCCGATATCGGTGCTTTCGGGCACATCACCCAGCGGCGCGACGTTGGCCCAGACCTTGTACTCCTCAAGGCTCATGTGCGGCCGGTCATACAGCGGCGCGTCTTCGGCCAATGGCCCGAGCGGGATGTCGCAGACCACGTCGCCCTTGAAGGTCAGCACCATGTGGCCGGTATCGGTGACTTCGCCGATCACCGCGAAATCCAGCTCCCACTTCTTGAAGATCGCCTCGGCCATCGGCTCCTTGCCGGGCTTGAGCACCATCAGCATCCGCTCCTGGCTCTCGCTCAGCATCATTTCGTAAGGCGTCATACCCGCTTCGCGGCACGGCACTTTGTCCATGTCGAGAATGATCCCGGCCTTGCCATTGGTCGCCATTTCGACGCTGGAAGACGTAAGCCCCGCCGCGCCCATATCCTGTATCGCGACGATCGCGTCAGTCGCCATCAGCTCAAGGCAGGCCTCGATCAGCAGCTTTTCGACGAATGGATCGCCGACTTGCACCGTCGGGCGTTTCGCATCGATGTCATCGCCAAAGTCTGCGCTGTCCATGGTCGCGCCGTGGATCCCGTCGCGCCCGGTTTTGGAGCCGACATAGACGATCGGGTTGCCGAGCCCGGTGGCCGCCGAATAGAAGATCTTGTCCTGATCGGCGACGCCGACAGTCATCGCGTTGACCAGGATGTTGCCGTCGTAAGCGCTGTGGAAGTTGGTCTCGCCGCCCACGGTGGGCACGCCCACACAGTTGCCGTAGCCGCCGATCCCCGCGACCACGCCCTTGACCAGCGCCTTCATCTTGGGATGGTCAGGCCGCCCAAAGCGCAGCGCGTTGAGGTTGGCGATGGGCCGCGCGCCCATTGTAAACACGTCGCGCAGGATCCCGCCCACGCCGGTCGCCGCGCCCTGGTACGGCTCGATGTAGCTTGGGTGGTTGTGGCTCTCCATCTTGAAGATGCAGGCCTGATTGTCACCGATGTCGATCACCCCGGCGTTCTCGCCCGGACCGCAGATCACCCACGGGGCTTCGACCGGCAATTTCTTGAGGTGCAGGCGGCTCGATTTGTACGAGCAATGCTCCGACCACATCACCGAAAAGATGCCGAGCTCAACCAGATTGGGCTCGCGGCCCAGCGCGTGCAAAACGCGCTCATACTCTGCTTCGGACAGCCCGTGGGCGGCGACGACATCTGCGGTGATTTCGGCCATGCGCGGGCGCATAGCCGCCTGCGCAGTTGAGGGCTAGTGCGCTTGGGAGCTTTGCGCTGCGCTTTTCCCCATCCACCAACCCGCCAGCGTCACCAGACCATAGGCGACGAAGGCCAGAAAAGAGGTTCCGGGGGTCACTTCGGGCGCAACCGGGCCGAACCAGTTGAACAGTTGCAGGGCCAGCATCAATGCGCCCAGGACCAGCGCCCGGCCCAGCAGCGGTTGGCGCGCGCGGACGTAGAGCCACAGCGCGCCGAAAGTGATCGCCAGTTCCAGCGGCATCTCGATTGCCGGATAATTCCACAGGCCGAAGCCCAGCTTGGATGAACCTCCGGCAATGGTCAGGTCAGGGACATGAACCAGCAGGTCGAGCAGCCAGTGCGACAGCACCACTGCGCCCGCCAGCAGCCCCGCCGTGCCGTCACGCAGCATCAGCCAGACCAGCACGGCAAAGCCGGCGCTCCACGCCAGCGCGCCCACCAGGCTGTGAGTGTAGGGCATCGAATAGAGATCGAGCGGGCTGACCGCGCTGATCGCGGGGTTCAGCCGCATCTTCTCCACGCCGAGCAGCACGAACAGGAAGAACGCCCAGTCGACCAGCTGCGCGGCGATGAACAATGTTCCGAGCCCGGGCCGCTTGCACCGGGCGGCAACCGCCAGCGCCGGGGCCCAGTGCCCGATGAACATCTCAGACCGGTCCGCCGAAACGGGTGACGATAAAGGTTGCGGCCCCGGCGGCAAACCCGCTGGCGACTGCGCCCCAGGCCATGTCGATCAGGGTGATATGGGTCGGCCAGACTTTCATCGTCGCCTGGTTGGTCAGATCATAGGTGGCGTAAGCGAGGAACCCGACCAGCGCGCCCTGAAACACGGCAAACGGTACGCCGGCAATGCTCATGGTGCCGACCGCGCTGTTGCTGAGAATGCCTGGCACCACCGCAAAATAGGTCAGACCGGCGATGTAGATCGCGTAAAACGTAAGAGCCGGAGCCAGCCGGAACTTGTCGGCGAGCAGATCACCCAGCGCGGGCCGGTAAAGCAGCGGACCGGCATTGCGCAGCCACACCGCGTCGAGCGCCCCGAAGACCAACGCCGTTACAACATAGGCCATGACAATTTTTGCGTACATAAAACTCCCCAGGCGGCCCGTGCCGCTGCGGTCCTACACTTGACCGCTGTCCGCCGCGCGGTCAATGCTCTTGGGCATGAGCCAGCCCGAACCTGCCCTTGGCCCCGATATTGCCGCGATGAGTTTCGAGGACGCGCTGCGCGCCCTGGAGGAGGTCGTGCGCGGCCTTGAAAGCGGCGAAGTTCCACTCGACGCGACGATCAGCCTGTACGAGCGCGGCGAGCAATTGCGCGCGCATTGCCAGGCCCGGCTCGACGCGGCGCAGGCGCGGATCGAACAGGTCGTCGCCAATGCCGCCGGGCAGGCTATCGGCACCCAGCCGTTCGATCCAGCGACCTGACGATGTCGGGTCTGCCCGATCCGCAACTTGCTGGCGCGCTCGCCGGGATCGCCCGCGATGTCGATGCGATGTTCGATGCACTGCTCACTCCGCCGGGGGATAGCCGCGACGCCTTGATCGCGGCGATGCGTCACGCAGCGATCGGCGGCGGCAAACGGCTGCGGCCGCTGTTGCTGGTGACCACCGCCGCAATGTTTCAGGTCGACCGGACCCAGGCGATGCGCGCAGGCGTCGCCATCGAGGCGGTGCATGCCTATTCGCTCGCGCATGACGACCTGCCGTGCATGGACAACGATGCCATGCGCCACGGCAAGCCAAGCCTGCACGTGGCCTTCAATGAGGCGACTGCGGTGCTGGCCGGCGATGCCTTGCAAGCCTTTGCCTTCGAAGTGCTCGCTGATCCCGCAACCAGCGGCGATCCGTTCGTGCGCGCCGAGCTGGTCCAGGTGCTGGCCTCGGCCGCCGGGGCCGGGGGCATGGTCGGCGGGCAGGCGATGGATATTGCCGGGGAAGGGCAGGCGCTCGATCTGCACGCGATTACCCGGTTGCAGCAGCTCAAGACCGGCGCGCTGCTCGCCGCAGCGGTGGAGATGGGCGCGGTGCTGGGCAAGGTCCCGCCCGAGGGCCGCACGCATCTGCGCCGCTATGCCCGCGATGTCGGCCTCGCCTTCCAGATCGCCGACGACCTGCTCGATCACGAGGGCGACGAGGTCCGCGCGGGCAAAGCCCTGCGCAAGGACGCGGCGGCAGGCAAGCAGACGTTTGTGGGCCTGCTCGGCGCCGAACGCGCCCGCGAGCAAGCGCGCCTGCTGACCGAGCAAGCCATTGCGCATCTCGCCCAGCACGGGCAGGAAGCGGATGTGCTGCGAGGCGTGGCGCGGTATATCGTGGAGAGGGACCACTAGTGCGATTGAGCGCTGTCCTGATTGTTTCAATGCTAGGTGCGGGATGCGCCCCCAACAGTCTGGATCCAAAGATTGAACGCGTCCTGGTCGAAGCCACCTCGATGCCGTCGTGCGCTTCCTCCGCCCCAGCGAAAATTGAAAAAAGTGCTCTGGAAATGAACAGAACAGCATTCGCTGTATACCTGTCGATAAACGAGAGCTGCAAAGAAGAATGGTGGTCACGAGTAAAGGCTTCGAAAAATTTCGTTTGCACACAGGGTGTCGAATTTGCCGAATGTTCGATTGGAAACGTTAGTCTGCCCGGACAAAGCGGTATCATGGTGATGCCGCGACGGGATGATATGCTAGTCGTGTTTCGGTACGCACCCGCCAAAGAAGGGAATTAGGCACTATGACCAGGCGGATCGGCGTTTACCCAGGCACTTTCGACCCGATCACCCTCGGCCACATGGATATCATTTCGCGCGGGGCCAAATTGGTTGACGAACTGATCATCGGGGTCACCACCAACATCGCCAAGACGCCGATGTTCAGCGATGACGAACGCATTGCGATGGTCGAGCGCGAGGTAGCCGGGATCGGCAATGCCAAGATTCGCGTGGTCGGGTTCAACTCGCTGCTGATGGACTTCGCCGAGGCGCAAGGCGCGCAGACGGTGATCCGCGGCATCCGCGGGGTGACCGATTTCGAATACGAATACCAGCTGACCGGCATGAACCGCCAGCTCAACGACCGGGTCGAGACGGTGTTCCTGATGGCCGACGTCGCGTTGCAGCCGATCGCCTCGCGGCTGGTCAAGGAAATCGCGCTGTATGGCGGCGAGATTTCGAAGTTTGTCAGCCCGGCGGTGCGCACCGATGTGATGGCGCGAATTTCCAAGAATTGAGTGGCGAAATCGAATAAGTTTCCGTTCATTGCCATGACAGCCTCGTGGCGCTATCTCGCCGCCAAGCTTTGCAACATGCGAGAATTAACCTTCATGAACCGCCGGACTTTTGCTGCCCTGATCTCGGGCCTTTTCGCCGCCCTCTCGCTGTCCGCCGCGCCCGCGCTGGCCAAGGCCAAGGCGCCGGTTACCCCGCCGCCGGTTCAGATGAACTCGGTGGTCGATGTCGATCCCAGCCATGATCCCGATAATGTGCTGGTGCTCGATCTGTCGAACGGCGGCCGGGTGCTGATCCGGCTGATGCCCGAATGGGCGCCGGTCCATGTCGAGCGAATCAAGACGTTGACCAAGCAGGGGTTTTACAACGGGGTGATCTTTCACCGCGTGATCGAAGGGTTCATGGCGCAGACCGGCGATCCGACCGGCACCGGCACCAGCGGTTCGACGCTGCCCGACCTCAAGGCTGAATTCAACAAGTTGCCGCACGTTCGCGGGACCGTGTCGATGGCCCGCACCGACCAGCCCGATACCGCCAACAGCCAGTTCTTCATCGTCTTTTACCCGCGCTTTGCGCTCGACAATCGCTACACGAATTTCGGCCGCGTGATTTCGGGTATGGATGTCGCTGACACGATCGAACGGGGCGAACCGCCAGCCAGCCCGACCAAGGTCGTCCAGGCCTCGCTGCTGTCCGAAGGCAAGCCCAAGCCAGCCTACGTCGCGCCCGCGCCAGTCGCCCCGGCGATCCTTGCGCCCCAACCGGCTCCGGCTCCGATTGCTGCTCCGGTCGCTCCGAAACCCAAGGCCAAGCGCAAGCCCTGAGCCGAGGGGGTTTTCGATAGACTCAAGCCTGAGCTTGTCGAAGGCCAGGCGCCCCGTTAGCCCCACACCGCATGCGCGTTGACCTGTTCGATTTCGAGCTTCCGCCAGAACGGATAGCCCTGCGCCCGGCGCGTCCGCGCGATGCGGCGCGGTTGTTGCTGGTGGCTGGCTCGGGCCCGTTTCAGGACCTGTCGGTGCGCGACCTGCCGGGGCTGCTGCGCGCTGGCGATGTGCTGGTGTTCAACGACACTCGCGTCATACCCGCCCAGCTCGAGGGCCGCAGGGGTGAAGCGAAAATCGGCGCAACGCTGCACAAGCGGATCGACTTGCGCCGCTGGCAAGCCTTCATCCGCAACGCCAAGCGGCTGTGGCTTGGCGACACGGTCGATTTCGCCGCTGGGGTGCAGGCGCTGGTCGAGGCGCGCGCTGATGACGGCAGCGTGACCCTCGCGTTCCTCGGCGACGAACCGGTCGAAGTCCTGCTCGAACGCGCGGGTCAGATGCCGCTGCCGCCCTATATCGCGGGCAAGCGAGCGACTGATGCGCAGGACCACAGCGATTATCAGACGATGTTCGCAGTCAAGGACGGGGCGGTCGCCGCGCCGACTGCCGCGTTGCACTTCACCCCCGAACTGCTCGCCGCGCTCGAGGCAGCGGGCATCTGCCACGAGACGCTGACCTTGCATGTCGGCGCGGGGACCTTCCTGCCGGTCAAGGTGGACGATACCCAAGCCCACCGGATGCACGCCGAATGGGGCACGATTTCGGCTGATGTGGCAGCGCGGCTCAACGCGTCTCGAAAAAACGGCAACAGAGTGATTGCAGTGGGCACAACCAGTCTCCGCCTGCTCGAAAGCGCCGCGCTCGATGACGGCACAATCAGCGAATTCTCAGGCGATACGGCCATTTTCATCACCCCCGGTTATCGCTTCAGAGCGGTCGATGGGCTGATGACCAATTTCCACTTGCCCAAATCGACCCTGTTCATGCTGGTCAGCGCGCTGATGGGGCTGGAGCGGATGCAGGCGGTATACGCGCACGCAATCGCCGAGGAATACCGATTTTACAGCTACGGCGACGCGTCGCTGCTGTTGCCGGGCTGAGCCGGAAACAGCGTCTTGGTATCCAGCACCCGGTCGATCAGCGCGTCGTCGGGTGGCAACCTTCCGTCGAGCATGAGCATCGCCAGGCCATGCGCCACCGCCCAGGCTTGCAGCGTCAGACGTTCGGCATCGGCGCCGCCGAATTGCTCGGCGTAGCCGCGCAGCATCTGCGATGCGGCGTCGCTGCTTTGGGCCGGGGACATGGCGTATCCGCCGTGGGTGAAGGTCAGCCGGAACAGGGCTGGGTGGGCGAGGGCGAAGCGGACGTAGGCGCGGCCGGTTGCGGCAAAGCCGGCGCCGCCGCCGCCGACCGCTTCCGAGGCGAGCCGCTGTGCCTCACCCAGCAACGCCACACCAGCTTCGGCCAATGCCGCGAGCAGCGCCTTCTTGTCGGGGAAGTGGCGATAGACCGCGGTGGGTGAAACTCCGACCGTACGGGCCAGTTCGCGCAGCGAAATATGCTCGGCATCCGATCCCGCGAGCAGCGCCAGTCCAGCTTCGATCAGGGCCGAGCGCAGGTCGCCGTGGTGGTAGGCGCGCGGTTCGATTTTGGATGTTGACACTGTTAGCATGGACCCTATGTTTACATTAGAAACATTAAAGGATGATTCGCACCATGGCAAGCGCAGTCGAAACCGCAATCCGTTCGGTCGTCACCAAGGGCATCCAGGGTGTCGCCTCTTTCAACCGCGCGCGGATGGACAAGGCGGCGGCTCATCCGTTCCTGAGCGGCATCCACACACCGATGACCGGCGAACTGACTTTGACCGAGCTCAAGGTCACCGGCGACATCCCCGCGCAACTCGCCGGGCGGTACGTCCGCATCGGGCCCAACCCGTTCAAACCCGATCCGCGCGGGCATCACTGGTTCATCGGGGATGGCATGGTCCACGGCATCCGGCTCATCGGCGGCAAGGCCGAATGGTACCGCAACCGCTACATCCGCAGCCAGGTGCTAGAAGCCGCTGGCGGCCCCAAGGCCGCGCCGGGGCCGCGCCGCTCGCAGCGTGACGGGGTTAACACCAACATCGTCCAGATCGCGGGCAAGATCACCGCGATTGTCGAGGCTGGTTCCAGTCCCGCCATACTCGACGATAACCTCGAGACAGTCGCCTACAGCGACTTCGGCGGCACGTTGACCGCGCCGTTCACCGCGCACCCGCACCGCGATCCGCTGAGCGGCGAAATGCACGCGATTACCTATGACGCCATGACCCCCGACAAGGTCTGGTATCTCCGCCTCTCGCCCGAGGGCAAGGTGGTGCGCGAGGTCGAAGTGCCGGTGGCGCACGGCCCGTCGATCCACGAATGCACCATCACCAAGAACTATGTGCTGGTGTTCGACTTGCCGGTGACCTTCTCGATGGCGTCGCTGATTGCCGGGCAGGGTTTCCCTTATCGCTGGAACCCCGAGCACAAGGCCCGCGTCGGCCTGCTTCCGCGCGAAGGCAGCGGTGCCGATGTGATCTGGTGCGATGTCGATCCGTGCTACGTGTTCCACGTCGCCAATTCGTACGAGGATGCAGACGGCAAGGTGATCTGCGACAGCGCGGTATACGAGACGATGTTTTCCGAAGGCCCCGAAGGACCCAACGGCAAGCCGCTCGGGCTTGAACGCTGGACGATCGATCCCGCCGCCCGCACCGTGTCGCGCCAAACCATCGACGCCACCGCGCAGGAATTCCCGCGGCCCGACGAGCGCTTTTTCGGGCAAGACTATCGTTTCACCTGGACGATCGGCTTGCCCGAGGGTGGCGATGCGGCGTTCCTGAACGCGCAACCGCTCTACCGCCACGATCTCAAGACCGGCACGCGGCAAGCCCACGACTTTGGCCCGGATCGCATTCCCGGCGAATTCGTCTTCGTCCCCCGCAGCGATGATGCGCCGGAGGGCGATGGCTGGGTGATGGGTTACGTGATCGATGCGGCGAACGAGACAACCGATCTGGTCATCCTCGATGCGGCGGATCTCGCCAGGCCGCCGGTTGCCAGCGTGCATATCCCGCACCGCGTGCCGCCGGGGTTCCACGGCAACTGGCTGCCCGATCTGGGGTAAGTTCCTGGGCGGCACCTTCTATTCGATCCAGATGCTGCCCGAACCCTGGCGCTCGCTCGCGCTCGTCAATCCGATTGTTTACCTGGTCAACGGGCTGCGCTGGACCTTCACCGGGCAGAGCGACGTCAACATCTGGATCAGCTTCGGGCTGACCGTGGGCTTCCTGGTGATCTGCGCGAGCGTCATCGCGTGGATGTTCAAGACCGGTTGGCGATTGCGTTCCTAAGCGCTAGGCGCGGCACACTATGCAGCCGCGCTTCCAGTTTGAAATTCACGCCACCGACGGCAAGGCGCGCACCGGCGCAATCGGGATGCGCCGCGGCGAAATCCGCACGCCCGCGTTCATGCCGGTCGGGACCGCCGCGACGGTCAAGGCGATGAAGCCCGAAACGGTGCGCGCGACCGGTGCCGATGTGCTGCTGGGCAACACCTATCACCTGATGCTGCGCCCGGGCGCGGAGCGGGTGGCGCGGCTGGGCGGCTTGCACAAGTTCATGAACTGGGGCCGCCCGATCCTGACCGACAGCGGCGGCTATCAGGTGATGAGCCTGAGCGACCTGCGCAAGATTACCGAGGACGGAGTAACTTTCGCCAGCCATATCGACGGCAGCAGGCATCTGCTCACCCCCGAACGCAGCATGGAAATCCAGCGCCTCCTCGGCTCCGACATCGTCATGGCCTTCGACGAATGCCCGCGCGCCGATGCCCCGCGTGAAGTGATCGAGAAATCCATGCAGATGTCGATGCGCTGGGCTGCGCGCAGCCGCGCCGGGTTCGATAGCGGCGAGCAGCACGCGGAGCGTTCGGCCTTGTTCGGCATCCAGCAAGGCGCGCTCGATGAGGGCCTGCGCGGGGCAAGCGCCGCGGCGTTGCAGGAGATCGGCTTCGACGGCTATGCGATCGGCGGCCTCGCGGTGGGCGAGGGACAGGAGGCGATGTTCGCCGTGCTCGATTACGCCCCGGGCCAGCTGCCAGCCGACCGACCACGTTACCTGATGGGGGTGGGCAAGCCCGACGATCTGGTCGGCGCGGTGGAGCGCGGCATCGACATGTTCGATTGCGTGCTGCCGAGCCGCTCGGGCCGCAACGGGCAGGGCTTCACCTGGGCTGGCCCGGTCAATCTGCGCAACGCTCGCCACGCCGAAGACCCCGCGCCGCTCGATCCGCGCTGCGTCTGCGATGCCTGCACCAAATACAGCCGCGCCTACTTGCACCATCTGACCAAATCGGGCGAGATTCTCGGCGCAATGCTGCTGACCGAGCACAACCTGACTTTTTACCAGTCATTGATGGCGGCAATGCGCGCGGCGATCAGGCAAGGTGCGTTCGCGGCCTTCGCTGCCATTTTCCGCCGCGAATATTTGAACCGCTGACGGGTTGTTGCAGCTTTAGTAAAGTCGGCCCCATTTCAGTAAATTACCGGTTGAATTGAGCACCGCTTGTGGCAACAATTGCGCTCCGGCTGGGGAGGTGTTCGATGCGCGGCAAATTGTTCGGCCTTGTTGCGCTGGTTTCGCTGATGGGGGCGGGGCAAGCCCAGATTCCGGCCAAAGCTCCACCAAGTCGCGGTGCGGAGCTTGCAGCCAGGTTCGGCGCGCTCGAAAGCGTCAGCCAGATCAGCCTTGCTCCTGATGCGCGCAAGCTCGCCTATATCGGCCAGAGCGGCGAGGATCAGGTGATCTACATCGTCGATATGGTCGCCTGGGGGCAGCCCAAGCCGATTGTGAAGATCGATGCTTCGACCGGCCACTTGTCGTGGTGCCGTTGGTCTTCGAACACGCGACTGGTCTGCCAAGCCCGTACAATCCATGACGATGTCGGGGTACTGCTCGGATTTTCGCGATTGCTGGCGGTCGATTCCGATGGTCAGCACCTGATCAAGTTGACCAAGGATACAAACAGCAATTCGCACGGGGTGCTGCAGGACGGAGGCGACGTGCTCGATTGGGATGTGGCCGACAAGCCGGGTCAGGTCCTGATGACACGGGACTATATTGCCGATGACCAGATCGGCAGCCGCGTGGGCAGCAGCGAAACCGGATTGGGGATCGACCTGGTTGATACGGCGACGCTGAAGCGAGGACGCTATGAGAGTCCGGACCGGCAGGCGGTGGATTACATATCCGACGGGCACGGAAACGTTCGCATCAAGGCGACGCAAGGTTCCAACGCCACCGGCTATGCGAGCAACAAGCTCAATTATTACTACCGGCGCACTGGCTCAAAAAACTGGCAGTCGCTGTCCACTGTCGGGCTGACCGATCAGGGCAGTGGCGGGTTCTCACCCGTCGCGGTCGATCCCGCGCGGAACGTGGTTTATGGCTTCGATCTCGAAAAGGACAAGACTGCACTGTTCAGCATCGCACTTGACGGGTCGAACAAGCGCGAACTGGTCCTTGCCCGCAGCGATGTCGATATCGACCAACTGGTCACGATCGGCCGAAACAACCGGGTGGTTGGTGCAAGCTATGCGACCGAACGCCGCACGATCGAATATTTCGATCCCGAACTGAAGGCGCTCAGCGCGGCGCTGGGGAAGGCGCTGCCCGGCAAGCCCAATGTCGATATCATCGACGCTAGTCAGGATGAGAACAAGCTGCTGCTGCTCGCCTGGAGCGACACCAATCCGGGTATCTTCTACCTGTTTGACAAGACGACCAACCATGTTGACGAACTGCTGCCGGTCCGCGAGCAGTTGGACAATATCCCGCTCGCGACGGTCAAAGCGGTATCCTACACAGCGGCGGACGGAACCGCCATTCCGGCCTATCTGACGCTGCCTCCGGGTAGCACCGGCAAAGGTCTGCCGGCGATCGTCATGCCGCATGGCGGGCCTGGCGCGCGGGACGAGTGGGGGTTCGATTGGTTGGCGCAGTTCTTTGCCGCGCGCGGCTATGCGGTGCTCCAGCCCAATTTCCGCGGATCGACCGGATACGGCAACGCGTGGTATCAGCAAAACGGCTTCAAATCGTGGCGGGTGGCGATCGGCGACGTCAACGATGCCGGGCGCTGGCTGGTTTCATCGGGGATCGCGGCGCCGGACAAGCTGGGCATCGTTGGCTGGTCCTATGGCGGCTATGCGGCACTGCAAAGTTCGGTGCTCGATCCAGACCTGTTCAAGGCGATTGTTGCCATCGCGCCGGTAACCGATCTTGACCGGCTGCGGCAGGAATCGATGGATTACGTCAACTTTCCGCAAGTCGATGCCTTCATCGGCCGCGGTCCGCACATCCACGACGGGTCGCCGGCGCAAAATGCCGAGCGATTCAAGGCGCCGGTGCTGCTGTTCCACGGCACGCTCGACCAGAATGTCGGCGTTGGTGAATCGCGGCTGATGGAAAGCAAGCTGCGTGGCGCAGGCAAGCAGGTGACTTTCATCGAGTTCAAGGGCCTCGATCACCAGTTGCAAAGCCCCGCCGCGCGAACCCAGCTCCTGCGCGATTCCGACGCCTTCCTGCGCAAGGCCTTCGGACTGCCAGCCGACTAGGCAGCGCCCGCAGATTGCGCCACTGTGCGCTGGGGGGCAGGCCATGATCGTCGCGACCATCGATGGACAGCAAGTCGATCGAGCGGGCGTGCAGGCGTGGGAGAACCACCGCGCCATGGTGGTCATGCGCAAGCTCCACTTGCCCGATGCCGGCCTGACCTTGCCTGAGCGCCGCGCGGCGCTGCTCGCGCACAAGCTGGCGATGGGGCATGCCGCGATCAGGCGGCATTTGCGCTTCGATCTGTTCGCCTCGCACCTGATCGCGGTGCTGCTGGCGCTGCTCTCGGGCGCGCGGCGCAAGGTCAGCGTGTGCGAACTGGCGGTAAGCAGCGGCTCGGCGGCGCATTTCCAGCTCTGGTTTGCGGCGCGCGTGCCGCGTGACGATCAGGCCGGGATGCTCGCGGGCTGCCCGGATCATTACATCATCGATACGAACGCGGCAGGGCACCAGGTTGTGGTCGAAACCGTCGGCGGCGCACCGTTTACGTCGGAGATCATCATCACTTACGGTGACGACAGCGGGATCGTGACTCCGCCCGACCCCAGTTATCCGTTGCAGATCGTCGGGGTCGCCAGGCTCGCCAGCGGGCGCGCGGTGGGCGGGGTGCGGCACCAGTTCCGGCAGGAGGGTGAGGGCTTCCGTGCGCTGATCACCGCCGAGTTTCCTGCGGCCACGCCCGGCTACATGATCGCCCAGCACCGCTGGCACCTGGCGACCGAATTTTCAAACTGGATCGAAGTGGCCGGCGCTCAGTCCGCGGCGGTCGCCGCGGGGGCATAAGGCAGGATCAGGCCGAACTGCGCGGGGCCGCCAGGCTTGGGCATGATCAGCTTGGCAGATAGCTGCTTGCTCAGACTTTCGATCAGCCGAAACCCGAGCCCGGGTGACGTGGCAACAGCGGTGGCAGGCAAGCCGGTACCGTCGTCGGCCACAGTCAAATGCAGTTCGTTGCCATGCTGCGCCAGCCGCACGGTGATCTTGTTTGCTCCCGCTGCCCCGCCATGCTTGTAGGCATTGGTCACCAGCTCATTGACGACAATGGCGAGAGTCATCGCCTGTTCGGCGGGGAGATCGACTGGATCGGCCGCGAAATCGAGTTCGACCCCGGCGCGGCGCAAGGAAAATTCCAGATCGTGGCACAGCTGCCGCAGATAGTCGGCAAAGGCGACGATCCCGACCTGATGGCTTTTGTGCAGCTGTTCGTGCACCCGCGCCACCGCGATCACCCGGCTCTTGGCTTCGGCAAGCGCGGCGCGGGTTTCGGCGCTTTCGCTAGCCTTGTGCTGCATCGACAGCAGCGAGCCAACGATGGTCAGACTGTTTTTAACCCGGTGGTCGATCTCACGCGCGAGCAGTTCCTTGTCGGCGATCAGTGCCTTGAGTTGCTCTTCGTAACTGATCCGCTCGGACAGGTCATAGAAGTAGCAGACCACCCCGTAGCGGCCATCGGGCAGCACGATCCGCTCGGTCCGCCAGTCGTAAGCTTCAACCTCATCGACATTGGCGCGCTGTTCGATGGTCGAGGTGCTGATGTAGGGTTCGCCGCTCGCCAGCGTATGGCGAAAGCGCCCGATTGCTTCGCTGGCGAAGGGTTCGGCCCAGAGGATGCGCAGGATTTCGGCAAAGTCCCGGCCCGCCAGCGGCTCGACGTTGGCGAACACCTTGCCCGCGCCGCGACTGACCTGCGCCAGTCTGAAATCGGCGTCGATCACGTAAATCCCGAAAGGATTGGAAACGACGAGATTGGTGAAAGTCTCGGCGTTCTGGCGCAACCGGATTTCGGTGGCGCGACGGTCCGCAATGTCGCGGTGCACGCCGACCCATTCGCGGATGCTGCCATCGCCGTTGCGGATCGGAATGGCACGGATTGCAAAGATCCGATACTCGCCGTCATGCCGCCGCACCCGGTGTTCGAACACAAATGTCGAACTAATGGCGACAGCTGCCTGCCACGCCTCGATGGTGGGTTGAGCGTCGTCTGGATGAACCGCATCGGCCCAGCCGTAGCCTTGATAGCGATCGTAGCTCTGCCCGGTCAGTGCTGCCCAACTGGGCTGTTCGCCAACCATCTTGCCTTCGGCATTATTGGTCCACAGGACCCCTTCGATGGCATCGACGGCTGCGCGAAAGCGTTCCTCGCTGTGCTGCAATTGCAGCGCGGCGGCTGCGTCGCTCAGCTGATTCTCGGCCATTGCAGTTGATCCTCACAAGCGAGGCTACCAGATGGTCAGGAACCTTGCAATTCAGACGGTTAGGATTCGAATCCGACAAATACCGCAGCTTCCGCGACGCTCTTGCGCTCCGAGACGACCGCATTGGCGGGGAAGCTTTCGTCGGGCCAGCCCAGCGCGATGCTCTTCATGATGACCTGATCCTCGGGGATATGCGCGTGTTCGCGCACCACCGGGCTCTGCATGATCCCCTGGCTGTTGATCACGCAGCCGAGCCCACGCGACCAGGCGGCGTTGACCAGCGCGGTCGCGACCGCGCCGCAATCGAACGGGCTGTCGTCGCTGCCGTCACAGGCGCGGTCGTAGGTGACGATCACGCAAACGGGTGCATCGAACTGGCGGAAGCCGCGCAGCACCCAGTCCTGCCGCGCCGGCGCATCGTCACGCGCGATGCCCATCGCGGTGAACAATTGCTTGGCGACGCCGATCTGGCGCTCGCGGTGGACCCCGGCGAACGGCACGCCCTTGCGAAACTCGCGGCTGTCAGGCTCGCCCGCCAGAATGCGTTCGGTATTCCCGGCGCGGATCTTCGCCAGCGGCTCGCCGGTGATGACGTGGAAGTGCCATGGCTGGGTGTTCATGGAACTCGGCGCGCGGATCGCAAGGCTGAGAATTTCCTCGATCAGGTCGCGCGGCACCGGCTTGTCAAGGTAGCCGCGGATCGAGCGGCGGCCCATGATAACGTCGTCGAATTCCATTTGTGTCTCCCAGAGTCCCGCAGTCTTGGTCAAGCACGTTAACCGCTCGGTTAAATCGCGCAAACAAAAAGGGCGGCCCCACAGGACCGCCCTTGTTTGGTTCGTTGCCGCAGCGATCCCGGGTCAAGCCCGGGACGACGTCAGCGCGAATAGAATTCGACCACCAGGTTCGGTTCCATCTTCACCGGGTAAGGCACTTCGTCGAGCGAAGGCACGCGCACGAAGCTGACCTTGTCGGTGCCATCGGGCGCGACATAGTCGGGCACTTCGCGTTCGGCCAGGCCCTGTGCTTCGGCGATCAGGGCCATGTCCTTGGCCTTCTTGCCCAAGGTCAGCACGTCGCCCGGGCGCACGCGGCGGCTGGCGATGTTGCACTTCACCCCGTTCACATGGATGTGGCCGTGCGAAACGATCTGGCGCGCCGAGAAGATGGTCGGCGCGAACTTGGCGCGGTACACCACCATGTCGAGCCGCTGTTCGAGCAGGCCGATCAGGTTCTGACCGGTGTCGCCCTTCATCTGCGACGCTTCCTGGTAGGTGCGCTTGAACTGCTTTTCGGTCACGTCGCCGTAGTAGCCCTTGAGCTTCTGCTTGGCGCGGAGCTGGATGCCGAAATCGGACACCTTGCTCTTGCGGCGCTGGCCGTGCTGACCGGGGCCATACGAGCGGCGGTTGACCGCGCTCTTGGGGCGGCCCCAGATATTCTCGCCCATCCGGCGATCGAGTTTATACTTCGACGTCTTGCGCTTAGACATGGCGCGTCATCCTTCAATTTGCATGACCCGGCACTGCGCCGAGTCTCTAGTCCGGAACCGCACCATCCGCTTCAGAAACGGATGCGAGGCAGGCTTCACCGGAGTGCCCGCTCAATTGCGAAGGCGCGCCCCTAGCCGGGCGGGGCGCAAAGATCAAGCCGTGAGTCGCGGCTTACTGGCCCGAACTGCTACCGCCACTCGATATCGGGGTGCGCTGATCGGGCTGGGCATATTCGTCCACGCCGGCATCACGCGCCTTCCATTCGGCAGCGGTGCGGCAAGAGCGCTTGCCCGGGCGCAGGCTGCCGGTGGGCGAGGGCGCCTGACGGCAAATCTTGCGTTCTTCCTTGGGCGCTGCCGAATCATCGGCGAGCGCCGGGGAGGCGAGCATCGTGGCAGCAATCAGGGTGAACAGAACAGGCCGCATCGGGCACTCCTTGAATTGAATTTGCTCGCGATTATCATTAGGCGAACAGCTTTGCTAGCCCTTGCGAGGACCGCGCCGCAACGCCGACAACACCCCGCGCAGGGTGCGGATTTCGAGATGGTTCCAGCCCGGCTTGGTCAGGATGGCCCGCAAGGTTCGGCGGGTCACATCGGACCGGCTGTTGGGCCTGAAATATTCGCTCGGTTCCAGCATGGCCACCAATTGCCCGATCATCCCTTCGAGCTCCTCCTGCGGGGCCGGGGGGAGGATATCTTCGGCGGTGGGCTGGGCGAGCTTAACACCCTTTGACCACTCATAAGCGCACAGGATCACTGCCTGGGCGAGATTGAGCGAGGCGAATTCGGGGTTGATCGGCACGGTGAGAATCGCGCGGGCCAAAGCGACATCGTCGCTGTCCAGGCCGCTGCGCTCCGGGCCGAACACCAGCGCCGAACGTCCCGGGCCGCGGTGGATTTCCAGCGCGGCTTGCGTGGGGGTGACCACCGGCTTGGTCACGCCGCGCTTGCGCACGGTGGTGGCATAGACCTGCGCGCAATCGGCCACTGCCTCGGCCAGGGTGTCGAACACCTGGGCCTGTTCGAGCACCACATTCGCGCCCGCCGCAGCCGGCCCGGCGCTGGGATTGGGCCAGCCGTCGCGCGGGGCGACCAGCCGCATTTCGCTCAGCCCGAAATTGAGCATCGCCCGCGCCGCCTTGCCGATATTCTCGCCCAGTTGCGGGCGGACAAGGACAATTATCGGGTGGTTGACCTGCGCCCCGCTGACGATTGCAGGCATCGCCATGCGGGAGATCGGCGCTCTGGTCATCAGCTGGGCAGCCAGGCTTTCATCGCCCGCAATCAGCGCTTCACGTTTGGCGCGCGACCACCCTTTCAGGCGGCGTTCGGCAGCGAAAGCGGCATCGCGGTTTGCAAAAGCTACCGACCAGGCCAGCGCGACCGGCTGCCGGGTGGTGGTATATTCATCGACCGTTCCGGCCTGATGCTGCGCCAGCTTGAGCTCGAGGTTGTCGGTGTGGCCGACGTAGTAAGAGCCGTCGCCGCAGCGCAGCATGTAGGTGAGGAAGGGCTGTGCTGCCTCCCCGCCCAAACCCCGTTCGTCCCGAGCGAAGTCGAAGGACCGGTTCGAGCGAAGCCGAGAACCTTCGACTTTGGCCGCCTCGGCTACGGTCGGCGGAGACTCCTCGACTTCGCTCGGGGCGAACGGAGTGGGATGGGGTGGGCTTATCCTTGCAGCGCGCTCCTTGGGAGGGATGGCAAGATACGACAGCCGCGACCAATCGCCACCGATCAAGGCTTCCTTTTTGGCCCTGGACCAACTCTTGATGCGGCGTTCGGCTTGCAAGGCTTCGTAGCGCGATGGAAATTCGTCCACCCAGGCCACCTCCAATGGCCTGCGACTGAACGTGTAGCATCCCCTGAAATGACCGTGATGATGCTGCGCGATCCGGCTCTCAATGTCGTCGGTATGACCGGTGTAATAGGTGCCATCGGCGCAGTGCAGAATGTATGTCCAAAAAGCCATGCCATCCCCATACCTGTTCGCCCCGAGCGAAGTCGAGGGGCCGGTTCGAGCGAAGACGAGAACCTCTTGCTCAGTAGGCCTCG